>JBLFWU010000004.1:0-84292 GCA_047610985.1 Nitrospinales bacterium
GTTCGATATGAGTTTGTTCTTCTTCGCGGAGTTTTTGAATTTGAGCTCTGAATTCAGAAGTTTCCTTTTCCATCGCCACTTTCCTGTCTTCAAGAATTTTCTCCTTTTTAAGAATTTCTTTCATTTGCTGGTTGGCGAGTTCCTCTTTATCTTTGAGTCTTTGCAATTGGTTTTCAAATTCCGCTTTCAGTTCATCTGGAAGATTAAATGTGATTTCTGATTCTTTGAATTTTCGAGGTTGAACTGAGGGGCCCATTTTTGTTGTTCCTTCAAACTGGATGAAGGTGAAGTCAGAGTCCAATGATAGCGAAGCAGGGTTTCCACGTTCAGACATCAATTCAAGCAATTCGCTATTCAATTTTTCGCGCATTGAATTCAGCCAGGGCTTTTGATCGTCTGTTTGTTCTGGAAGAGAAGGGAAATTACCCGAAGCCTTTATTTTTTCAATTAAAGTTTCAAATGGAATGGGGAGCTTAGAGTTAGGTGCCTGTCCAGAAGGATAAAATCCTTGAATAATCTGGAAGAGAGCAACAGGTTCCGGGCTTCCTGCCTGGGAATAATGGTCGCTGAGCAGTTGAATATCTTTTAAGCTGAAATTTTTCCGATTCATGGTCAGGGAATATAAAGTTTATTTATATTTAAGCGGAAAAAACAAGGTAAAACCTTACCTTTTATTATAGCAAACAGTCCTTTATTTATAAAGACTTACCCTTTAATAGCATATTACGTCCGTGTTTGATTTCCGGGATGAGCATGAGGGTGGCAAAAAACATCATTGCGCAGGAAAGAATTCCAATATTTTGAGCACCAATTTGGTTGACGGTCCAATAGCCCAGAATCGGGCCAATCGTTCCCCGAATTCCTGTGAGGCTGACATGCACGGACATATAGGCCCCCGTCTTTCCGGGTGGTGCATATTTAGTGACCCAAAGGTTCCAGGCAATGCTACCCCCTGCGAACGCCGCGCCTATCAAAGCCGATCCCAAGCCAATTACCCATGGATTTGAAGTTACAAAAAATAAGAGAACTCCCAAACCAAAAAATAGATTCAATATCATTCGCAGCACGACAAAATTCATCTTATCGAACAGGGAAGCCCAAAACGGGATGAGAAGCATTCGTAGGGTCTCGGGGATAACAGTAATAATCATTGCTACAAAAATAGCAGACCCCTCAATGCCCCATTCCGGAGCGGTAACATAATCTACTCGAAGGGGCAGAGTCCAAAGGTTGGCAAAACCCATGATGAACCAGGTCAGTAGTACATAGCCAAAAGATTTATCCAACCAGACATATTTCATATTGCCAAATGGATGGGTGTGCGGAGTGTTTTCGACCGCTTTGGAAGGCATGGAATAAATGGCTAAAGCTTTTGCTATGGCGCAAAATCCAAGGAACGTAAAAATCCAATGATAGCTTTTGATGTCCGATTCAAGAAACCACGACCCGATAAAACCAGAAAGAGCTGCAATCCCTACTGAAAGCAATAGAGGCTTGGAAAAATAAGCTGCACGTTTATCTGCCGGATAATTATCGCCATAAATATCTGTAACAAAAGGCAACAGGGAACTGCGGCAGATATAGCCGGCAATCACCATGCAGGCAAATTGAGTAAGGGATTCTGTCCATGCAGCAAGAACAAGGCAGACTCCTGTAATCAGTGACGGCAGGGCGCCCCAGGTAGACTTCTTCCAATTTGTCAGGGAGGCATAATGCAATAGCACCATGGAAAGAAACATTCCCATAAAGGGTGCGGCGGCGATCAACGCTTTGGTGTTTTCACCAGCATTGAAATATCGAATCGCTATGAACAGGCAAAACGTTTGTGCGCCGGAGGAAAGAACTCCTTCAAATCCGCCTCGCCATAAATCGCATCGATAAGTTTTTTGTGTTTTAGCTTCGGAAGTTAGGTCGACGGGTTGGCTCAATTCAGTTGGCCCCTGCATTTAGCGATATAAACCATATTGAATTCAGCATACGGTTGCAGGGTTGAGGCTGTTTGAAAACTTTTGATAGCTTCGGGGTAACGGGCAAGCTGAAATAAGCAGAGGCCATGTCCATTCCAAGCACCAAAGTGATTGGGATTGAGTTTTAGGGTGATCTCGCATTCTTCGATCGCTGGGGAATATTTTTTTTGCATATATAACACTGTAGCAAGTTTATTGTGAGCTTCGGCAAACTCTGGGCAATCCATCACGATATTTTCAAATATCTCCTGGGCTTTTTGATATTGCTGGTCATCCATCAGCTGCGTTCCTTCACGAATTAGGATTTCAGCTTCGTCTCCTGCCTGACTGAACCAAAGATCCCATAAAGCCCTCGTTGCGTTTTGCCGCAAGGCAGGTTCCTCACTCAATAAATCCTGTAATAATTTTTTTTCATTCATTTTCAAATAGTGCAATAAGTTTTGATAGCAATATTGTAGCAGGTAAATGATGAATGTGGCTTTGCAACTCGAAATCGTATTATTTTTCTCGAACCTGGCCCTGGGTAAGCGTAAAATCATAAATAAATAATTTCGGATACCTTCTTTATGATTTTTAGCGGTTCAAATTCAGCAGAAATTCTGGTTATCGGCGATGAGGTGATAAGTGGTTTGATCGTAGATACCAATTCCAAATATCTGGGAGAGCGTATTTATGAGTCCGGGGCTGGAGTTTCGCGCATAACAAAAATAGGGGATGACTTTTCTATTATTGAAGAATGTGTCGAACAGGCTTTGCAGCGCTCCAACTGGATCATTCTGACAGGTGGATTAGGAATCACTCACGATGATATTACCAAATCGGTGTTGACGAAAGTTTTTGCATCTAACTTGCATCGCGATGAAAAAGTGATCCAGATGCTGGAAGAGACCTTTCGCAAAAGAGACCGAGCGATACCGGCAAGTGTTCAATCGCAATATGAGGTCCCTGATAATTGTCAGGTTCTTTATAACGAGGTAGGCACGGCACCGGGCTTCCGGTTTGAGAGAGACGGACATGTCTTGTTTTGCCTGCCGGGTGTGCCGCATGAGATGAAACATTTATTCGAACGCTATATTGCTCCTGAACTGGTTAAACATTCGTCACAAACATTTTCTCATCGCATTCTTAAAACTACGGGAATCTCAGAAGCAGATTTGTGGGATAAGGTGGGTTCTATCGAGGCATTGCAGAAAAAGGTAACTCTGGCTTCTTTGCCCTCACACTTAGGAGTGCGAATTCGACTTTCTGTTCTGGCAGAAACTGGTAAAAAAGATGCTCTTGATGAGGTTGAACAATCTTTGAGAGATCGCATAGGAAAATATATTTATGGAAAAAACGATGAGACGTTGGAAGGTAAAGTAGGGCAGTTGCTGGCTGAAAAATCCATGACAGTAGCTACGGCAGAATCTTGCACCGGTGGGCTGATTGGGCATCGTCTGACACAAATCTCAGGAAGCTCCAATTATTATAAGGAAGGGTTTGTTGTATATAGCAATGATGCCAAGGTTTCTAGATTGGGTGTGGAACAACAGGTGCTTGACA
Source organism: Nitrospinales bacterium (assembly GCA_047610985.1). Taxonomy (GTDB): domain Bacteria; phylum Nitrospinota; class Nitrospinia; order Nitrospinales; family VA-1; genus UBA8687. Next base: position 3,510 of record JBLFWU010000004.1, read on the forward strand.
AACATGGTGCGGTCAGTGAGTCGGTAGCCCGGTTGATGGCAGAGGGGGTTCGACGGGTTAGCGGGGCAGATATAGGCGTGTCGGTGACAGGAATCTCCGGTCCGACAGGAGGCAGTGAGAAAAAACCAGTGGGTTTAACTTTTATAGCGGTCAGTGATTCAGCCGGAACCTGGTGCGGAAAATATATATATACGCATGACCGTATTAAAAATAAAGAGCGTACTGCACAAACCGCTTTGAACCTTGTGCGCTTGCGGTTGCTGGGTTTGTTGGAGAATGCTTAGTTGAGAGAAGGATAGTATTCAATTCAGCATTTCGCAAAATTTTTAAAGGGTAGAATTAGTAGAACACCCGCAACGAATCCACCGATATGCGCAAACCACGCGGTTCCCCCTGCTTCGGAAGAAGCACTGTTCCAGATTTGCAGGCCCACCCAGAACAGCAACAGCAAGATTGCCGGAATGCGCGCGATCGTCCAGAAAAAACCAAGAAAGATAAAAGTTCTTATTTTCGCAAAAGGAAATAAAATCAGATACGCACCCAAGATGCCAGAGATAGCGCCACTGGCACCGACCATTGGAATTTTGGAGTCCAAGTCTGTGGCAATATGCCCGAATGCGGCGAGGGTTCCACAGACGAAATAAAACAATACGAAACGAAATTTACCCAATACGTCTTCAATGTTGTTTCCGAAAATCCAGAGATAGAGCATGTTCCCACCGAGGTGCCAGATGCCAGCATGCAGAAACATGGATGTATAAACTGTAGGATATGTTGTGAAAGGGCTTTTGAGCAATTGAGTGGGAACCAGAGCGTAATCGGCGTAAAGAACACTGGGGTGAACAGGTAAATTAGCTCCGTAAAGAAAAACCGCTATATTTAATACAATGAAGCCCAAGGTTAAAAATGGAAAATTGTGCGTCGGGTTATCATCTTTCAGAGGAATCATCTATTACTTGGATACAATATGGTAGAATTTGAAATGAGTTTGACAAACGACAACATTATAAGCGATTAAAAATATTTGGCTATGGATGATATAGAAGGGCTGGTTCCTTTATCAAAAGGGGAAGAACTTCCCGTTGCTCCCGAGCGACCGGAAGAATCAATGGAATGGGTGATCGAAACTTATCGCAAGCACCAGTTGGTGAAAGTGACTGCGTGGTTAGACGAAAACCTTGGCAAGGGTAGAAGAAATAAAACTCTGATCCCGAGAATATTGTTAGATGTTAATCCGATTACGCACCGACAAAGTCTGCTTGAAATAGTTTTCCCCGCACCTAGAATCATCAATGAAAATTTATTGGAAGTGAATAACTTAAAATTCATGCTGGATGCTGAATCTGGAATGGGCAAGACTACCTTCCTCATGCATTATCTTGAAACGCTTCTGGATGACTCACCCCATCAAATTTATTCTCTCCCTATTTATTTTCATTTAGGAAATGTCCCTGAGGGTGGCGGGTTTCAGCAGTTTCGTGAATCAGTAAATCGTGAAATCATTGATGTGATTCTTTTGGAGAAAGAAGAGAATCCGGATCTGATTCTTGATGAAGATCTGCTACAAATAACGTTGAACTCTATCTTTGGTTATAGCAAGTTTATGTTTTTGCTGGATGGTTTTGACCAGCTTCATCCTCAGGATAGGTTTCGCTTTTTTGTGGATTCTTTTTTGGATGACAATTTATTTCACAGTAATTTTGTTTTGCTTGCCAGCGATAAATTTGAATTTGGTTCCCTAGCGACCGATGCGATCATCAAGCGTGGTGAAGGTGCTGCTTTTCAAATGACCTTGCAGGCTCTCGACCCAAAAGAAATCAGCGTATACCTGCGAGATGCCGCGAAAAATAATGTCATAAAAGAACTTGCTGCTTTTACGCCGGAGCTATTGAAGACGCCCATTTTACTGAAAATGATTCGCACTCTGAACGAAAGTGAGTTGCTGGAAGGATTGGATAATAGGGCCGAGATATATGCGCAGTGGTTCAAACATTTGTTAGCAGAATTCGATAAAAATGGCAGTGAATTAGAAAAGTGTCTGGATCAATTGGCCGAGATTTCTTTTCAACAAATGTTGGATGGAAAAGTTCAGCGCTATCAAAAAGAGGAGCCGGGGTACGATAAGACCTACATTGAAAAAGATAAGTTTGATCTGTTAATGCAAGGCGATGACCTTGCTCCTTGCTGGAAGAGAATTCTTCAGGAGACTCCACGTCGATGGGAGTTTCGACATCCGTCTTATCAGGAGTATTTTATAGCAAGACATATTGCCAAAACATCAGAGTGGCAAGGCATCGTGAGGGAAAATTGTAGTGATGTGAAATGGCACGAAGCTTTTAAAATATTAGCAGGTATGGTTTCTGGAAAAGAACTTTTCGATATTTTTATTGAAGAGGGAGCTGTGATGTTGGCGGGTAATTCCTTGCGAGAGGTTAAAGATCTTCCTGAAGGACAAGATTTGCTGGTACGTCAGTTGCTAAAATATCAATGTCCGGAAATGCTTCCGCAGTTTAAACCTTGTCGTTTGGTCCGCGTTGAGAATGTTTGGAAAACCAACGATGCAGATTATTTGCAATCCTTACTAAGTCGATTATTGATGCGAGAGCATCGCGACAGCAGAATCCTATTTAGTGTTTTTGAGCTAGTACTAAATAAAGCCGGAGCGAACATTCATGCGCTGCTGGATAATTTTGATTTAGAGCCAATTAGGAATCTCAAAGAATTTCAGGGGTTTTTTAATGAGTCCAAAGATGGCAGTCAGGTGACACTTTCCAAGATTAGAAAGTATGGTGAGATGGTAACGGTGCCACAGGGTAAGTTTATTTATCAAGAAGAGGATGATGAGGAAGATAAAATTAACCTGGAAGAGTTTGCGATTATGAAATTTCCTGTGACGAATGCGTTGTATGAACAATTCGATCCGCAACATAAAACCCGGTTCCCAAAATACTCATGGGAAGTGGATCAACCGGTTATTGGCGTCAACTATTATGAGTCGGTTATTTTTTCTTTTTGGATGGGGCTTCGCCTGCCCACTGAAAAAGAGTGGGAAAAAGCGGCAAGAGGAACGGATGGCCGGGTCTACCCTTGGGGCGAACCTATGGGTTATGAAAAAGGGTTCGCAAATACCTGTGACTTTATGGAATGCAAAACGACCTCTGTGTTCGACCTGGAACCAGGGCTCTCGCCTTACGGATGTTTTGATATGGCGGGAAACGTATGGGAATGGTGCGTACAGCTAAACGCTTCCAGGCATTCAACTCAGCGGGTTGTTAGGGGTGGCTCGTGGATGAATTATCTAGTGCACGCAAAATGTTTTTTTCGTAACACGTTTGACCCCGCAGAAAGATATCTGGCTGTAGGTTTACGCTGTGTTTCCGGTTCGCGCTTTACTGAAATTGAATCCGAAGATATGGATGACGATTGAAGAACAGAACCGCAATCTGTGAACACCTGGATCGCCTTTTCCCTATAAATACTATTTTAGTATCAATAGCTTAACTGGTAGAATAATCAAACCTGATTCTATAAATTATCCGGGATTAACTATTTTATAGGCAATTTCGAGTTTTTTTGAGAAAATAGGTTAAAATTGGCATTTTTAATGTCAGGGTATGGCTGTATGGACAATTTGAAAATAAATATATGAACACCCAAGCAAAAAAATTCCTCAGTATTGACGATGATCGGACGTTGCAGATGATCGTCAAACAGATATTGAGCAAGTCGTTTGGCCCCCAGGCGCTTGAAATATTCCAAGCGGGTACTGGTGAAGAAGGTTTGAAAATGATGCGGGAAATCAAACCCGACATTATTCTTTGCGATATTCACATGCCCGGGATGGATGGTTTTGAAGTTTGCCAGAAGGTGCGCGAATTGAAATTGCGCTCTGCGGTGATTCTCATGTCTGCTTATGATTCTGAGCAGGACAATGCCATAAAAGCGAGTGAAACGGGTGCCGATGCTTATTTGTCGAAGCCGCTGAAAAAAGGTGAACTGCTATTCGTTGTGAATTTTGTTATGAGGGTGGCTCATCTCAATGATGCGGTATTCGAAAAGAACAAACAGTTGGAAGCCTCTTTGGGGCAATTGAAACAGTTTCATCAGAAACTGGCTGCTCTTAATGATGAGTTGCGAAATGATAAAAGGCGTCTCGGTGTCAGTCTGAAAGAAATGACGGAGTTGAATGATCAACTTGAAAACAAAAATGAGCAGATATCCTCCATGGTGGATGAGCTTGCCAGCCGCTTCGATTCTACAGAAGGCCTTTTAGCGACCATCATTGAACTTCACCAAACGGAGCATCGAGGCCATTCGGAAAGGGTTACCGAAGCGGCCATATTTATAGCAGAAAAACTGGGCCTCACTGAATATCAAGTCAGGAATGTGAAGTCTGCGGCACGCCTGCATGAATTGGGCATCGTTGCGATGCCGACGATTGAAAAAAGAAAAGACGCTGTAAACGAAGAAGAGCTTGATTATATTAAGGGTAAACCGAAAACCAACCATCCGCTGATAGGGGAAATGTTACTTAAGGAATTTCCAGGGTTTGAGATGGTTGCAGAAATTATCCGGCATCTTCATGAAAATGTAGATGGCTCTGGTTCGCCAGATGGCATGTATGGCGATCGTATTCCCATGGGTTCTCGAATTGTTTCGGCCGCAAGTTATTTTGATCATAATAAAATGGCGCATCCAGATCGTTCGAATGAGGAAATTCTGAGTAAAATGGATGAGAAAACTGGAATTATTTTTGATGAGCCGATAATGCGTGCTTTGGGGGAATATATAGCACAGCATGAAACGATGGAAGACGCGCCAACAATGGACTGCTCCATTTTCGCCCTTGCAGAGGGAATGGAACTGGCTGCGGATATTATTTCAGCTTCGGGAATCAACCTTCTTAGACAGGGTACGGTTTTGGATAAAGAAACTCTGGAAAAAATTCTGAAGTTTCATAACGTTGATCCCATTTCAGGGATCATTAAAGTAAAGCAACCTTCATAAAAAATGGATTTAGCTTCTTTAATAGGTGTTATCGCCGGGGTAGGACTCGTACTCGCTTCGATTCTGATGAACAGTGGTTTAGACCTGTTTATCAATATCCCTTCTGCCATGATTGTTCTGGGGGGCACTCTTGCCGCGACTCTGATTGCTTTCCCGATCAATGAAGTAATGAAAGTGATGGGCTTGTTCCTACGAGTTTTCATGGTGAAAAAATCGGATCAATATCAATTGATCGAAAGCATGGTGGGAATATGTAATGTCGCTAGGAAGGGCGGAGTGTTGGCTATTGAGTCAAAACTCAAAGAAGTCGACAATGACTTTCTTAAAAAAGGGCTGGAAATGACGGTAGATGGTAAAGACGAGGCTACCGTAAATGCACTTCTAAAAAGAGAAGCAAAGCAGTTGCAGAATGCTCATAAAGACGGCTGGGAAATCTTTAACCAGATGGGCGCGTTTGCACCGGCTTTTGGAATGGTAGGCACTCTGATTGGCCTGATTCAGATGCTTTCAGATTTATCCGATGTCAGTTCCGTAGGCCCTAAAATGGCTATCGCGTTGATCACCACATTTTACGGCGCGGTGATTGCCAACTTAGTATTTATTCCCATGACCGTGAAACTAAAACGCAGGAGTGCTACTGAGTCCCTTGAAATGACGCTTATACTGGAAGGTATTGGCTACATTCGGAAAGGTGTCAACCCAAGATTCATGCAGGATGTTCTGGAAAACTACCTTGATACGTATCATGGTAAAAAAGAGAAGAAGGGGGACGGTAAAGATAAGAAACCTGCGAAAAAGAAATAATTAGCCATGGCAGCAAAAGAAGATAAAAAAGAAAAAAAGAAGGCTCCAGAAGAAGAAGAGGAGGAGGAACACGAGTGTCCCGCGGGGTCACCGGCTTGGGTTGTGACTTTTGCCGATCTGGTAACTCTTCTAATGGTGTTTTTCATTCTTCTATTTGCGATGGGTACCATAGAAGATGATAAATGGAAGCAGATCAAATCTTCACTGCGTGACGCTCTGGGCCAGGAAGACATCCCCGAAACGGGTATCCGCGAAGGTCTCGATGTAATCAAAGAAAAAGTTTTGGATGAAACCACCATTCACGCGGTTGATGAAGTGGGAGCGATGGTTGCCAAAGAAGTTGAAGAAATCGCCTCGGAAGTTGAAGAGTTTGTATTCAAAAATAAATTGGCAGGGCAGGTTGATGTTTCCTCTGATGAAAGAGGTGCCATCATCACCCTTTCTGATACAGTTTTGTTTCCAGCAGGAAAATCTCGTATGACCGTGGTGGGCAACGATATCATCAAACAGGTTTTCGAATTGTTGCAACAGTTCAATTATGACGTCAAAATCGAAGGCCATACAGATAACTCCCCCATCAGTACAGAACAGTTTCCCTCGAATTGGGAGTTGTCGGCTGCGCGTGCCGCAGAAGTGGCCCGAGAATTAGTGGAAGCGGGTTTTCCTCCCACCCAGCTATCTATCGAAGGCTTTGGGCAATATCGACCCAAAGTGCCTAATGATAGCCGTCAGGCCCGTGCTACCAATCGTAGAATTGAAATTGTTTATCAGCGCGGTAGCGTTCGCAAACATATGGTGAATATACTCCGGCGCAATAGTAAATAGAAGCCTTCGCTTTCATTCTCCCTGTATCCTTTGAAGAAAAATATGAATAACCAATTTATGCTCAGAGCTTTGGAATTGGCTCGTAAGGGGAAGACAACTCCGAATCCTATGGTAGGAGCTGTGTTGGTCAAAAATAATCGAATTATTGCTGAGGGGTTTCACTCTCGTGCTGGCGGGCCGCATGCTGAAGTTGTAGCCTTAAAGAAAGCAGGGGACAAAGCAAGAGGGGCAGATCTTTATGTTAACCTCGAGCCTTGTTGCCATATCGGTCGAACGCCGCCTTGTACTGATGCCATTATTAAATCGGGGGTGAGCCGGGTATTTGCCGGCATGAAAGACCCGAACAAACTGGTACAAGGGAAAGGAATACGTGTTTTAAAGGCCGCTGGCATAAAAGTTTCAGCAGGCATGATGAAAAGCGATTGTGAAAAATTGAATGAGGCGTTTGTCAAGGTAATGAAAACCGGCGTGCCATTTGTTACTGTGAAAACCGCCATGTCACTCGATGGAAAAATCGCCACCCGGGAAGGCGATTCGCAGTGGATTTCAGGAGTAAAGTCGCGTGACTTTGTGCATGAACTGAGAAACCATAACGATGCTATTCTGGTTGGAACAAATACAATTCTGAAAGACAATCCGCAATTGACCTGCCGGTTGAAAAAAAAGCGAGGCAGGCACCCGGTACGTATTATTCTGGACCGGAGAAACAGAATCCCACTAACAGCCAAAGTTTTTACAAACAGCAAGACACAGCGGGTGGTTTATGTTTCATGTTCGAAACTTTCGACGAAAAGAGAGAAGTTGCTGGCGGCTAAAAATATAGAAGTTTTGAAAGTTAAAACGCTGAAGTCAGGATTCGATTTAAAACAACTTATGAAATTATTGGCGCAAAAAGACTTGAACTCGATTCTGATTGAAGGCGGAGGAGAGATCAATAGTAGTGCGTTGGAAGCAGGAATCGTTGACCGAGTCTTAGCATTTATCAGTCCCATTCTTGTTGGAGGGCAGCAAGCTCCCAGTCCGATAGGGGGTAAAGGTGTGGCAAAAATAGCCAAGGCAATGAGATTAGAAAATATGAAAGTCATCCAAATTGGAGATGACATTATGGTGGAGGCCGAACCATGTTCAGCGGAATAATAGAATCGGTAGGAACCCTGCGCGAATTTGTTCATGGGCAGGAAAGTGCGGTTGCGGTCGTCGAGACAGATACTAATTTTTTAGGTTTGGAAGATGGTGAAAGCATTGCGGTGAACGGTGTCTGTCTCACTGTCGTCGAATTCAGTCAATCTTCGTTCCGAATGGATTTAGGAACTGAGACTCTGGACAAAACCAGTTTTAAAAACTCGAATGCAGGCGACCGGGTTAACCTTGAAAGATCGTTAACGCCTTCTTCAAAAATAAGTGGTCATTTTGTCAGCGGCCATGTTGATCAGGTAGGGGAAGTTTTAAAGATCGAAGAAAAACCAGGTGAAATTTTAGTGCAGTTCTCGCACCCAGCTTCTCTTCGTCCTTACATAATGGAAAAAGGCTCCATTGCGCTTGATGGAATCAGCCTGACGGTGTTCAATTGCAAAGACGATAAATTCAATGTTTCAATCATTCCTTTTACCTGGAGTCATACCAATCTGAATACAAGGAAAATAGGCGATTTAATAAATATCGAATGTGATATGATTGGAAAATACGTCTATAAAGCATGTGCAACCTTGATGAACCCGGAAGCTACCGGACCTGTATTAGACCTATTGAGACAGCAGGGGAAAGAATAAATGGGGAAAGAATTTAGCACCATAGAAGAAGCCATTGAAGATGTGCGGCAAGGAAAAATGATTGTCATCGTTGACGATGAAGATCGTGAAAACGAAGGCGACTTGATGATCGCTGCAGAAAAAGCCACTCCAGAGCTGATTAACTTTATGGCTCGATTCGGGCGCGGTTTGATTTGTTTAACACTCACCGAAAAGAGAACCAGAGAGCTAGGACTCTCTATGATGGTGGATGATAACCAGTCGGCTTTTGAAACACCTTTTACAGTATCGATTGATGCGCGTGACGGAATCAGCACAGGTATCTCAGCTGCCGACAGGGCACATACGATCCAAGTGGCAATTGACCCGGAAACTGCCAAGAATGATCTGGTAAAGCCAGGGCATATTTTCCCTTTAAGAGCCAAGGATGGAGGCGTATTGGTACGCATGGGGCAAACGGAAGCTTCTGTTGATATTGCCCGAATTGCGGGGTTAAACCCGTATGGTGTAATTTGCGAAATAATGAATGAAGACGGAACGATGGCTCGAGTCCCGCATTTGACAGAATTTATCAAAGAGCATGGTCTTAAAATGATCACAACCAAAGATCTTGCGGAGTATCGACTCATGAAGGAGGCATTGGTTGAAGAGGTTACATCGACTGTTATGCCAACTCACTCCGGTGAATTTCGATCCGTGGCTTTTAAAAATTTGTTGGACGACCAAATTCATATTGCTCTAGTAAAGGGTGAAATCAAACATGAAGACCCTACTCTGGTTCGAGTGCATTCCCAATGTTTGACGGGCGATGTTTTTGGTTCCTATCGTTGTGATTGCGGCGAGCAATTAAAGAAATCTATGGAGATGATTGAGAAAGAGGGAACAGGTGTCTTGCTTTATCTTTATCAGGAAGGAAGGGGCATTGGAATAGTAAATAAACTAAAAGCCTATGCATTGCAAGATGAAGGTAAAGATACTGTTCAGGCCAATGAGGCATTGGGATTCAAACCAGATCTTAGGGATTATGGGATCGGTGCCCAGATTCTGCGTAAGCTGGGGCTAGGAAAAATTCGCATCATGACCAATAATCCGAGAAAAATTGTGGGACTGGAAGGGTATGGTCTAGAACTCGTGGAACGGGTTCCCATAGAGGTACAGGCTAATAAAGATAATCTCAAATATCTCCGCACCAAGCAGGAAAAAATGGGCCATATTTTTGAGAATATCAAGTAACTCTATGGCTAATATAATTGAAGGTGATCAAAACGCAAAAGGCCTGCGGTTTGGCGTTGTGGTCAGTCGGTTTAACGATTTTATTACCAGTAATCTTTTGACGGGTGCGATGGATGTTTTCAGCCAATATGGAGTCGATGAAGACGACCTGAAAGTTTTGAAGGTCCCAGGGGCATTTGAGGTCCCGCAAGCAGCCAAGAAACTATGCTCCACAGGGAACTTTGATGCCATTGTATGTCTTGGTGCTGTTATTCGCGGTGAGACTTCGCACTTCGATTATATTTGTGCGGAAGCGAGCCGAGGAGTAGGGCAGGTGGGTTTGGAGTTTAATGTTCCTGTCTTGTTTGGTGTATTGACCACAGAAAACCTTGAACAGGCGGTTGCACGTTCGGGTGCTGGCTCTTCGAATAAAGGCCGTGAAACAGCTTTAGCTGCGATAGAAATGGCGACACTGTATAAAAAGCTCTAAAGGAAAAAATGGGAAAACGCCGCACAGCCAGAGAACTTGCATTGAAGTTTTTGTATCAGACCGAGTTCAACCCTGAAAGTCCAGATTCGGAACTGAACCCTTTTTGTGAAAGGGCAAATGTTAGTGAAGAGGTTCAAAACTTTACACAGGCTTTGATCAAAAAACTATTGTTGCATGAAAAAGAAGTGGATGAACTGTTGAGAAAGTTCAGTGCGCATTGGACACCAGACCGAATGACAGTGATAGATAAAAATATTATTCGACTTGGAATTTGTGAACTGCTGTTTGATTCAACGACTCCTCCAAAAGTTGTTATCAATGAAGCGGTTGAAATATCTAAAAGATTTGGAACCGAGGAATCCCCAGGTTTCATAAATGGCATTTTGGATAAGATATTAAAGGACTCCCAAGTGGTTCCATAAGAGTTGCAAAATGCGATATATCGTTTTCTCAGACCTCCATAGTAACCTCGAAGCCCTGAATCAATTTGAGAAAGAAATATCCTCTATCCCTCATGATCGTCTTGTCTGCTTGGGTGATATTGTAGGCTATGGGGCTGATCCCAATCTTTGCGTTGATTGGGTTAGAAACAATGTGGACTTCACCCTTGCAGGGAATCATGATCTCGCGGTAGTCGATAAAACGGATATTTCCTATTTCAATTCTTATGCGATTGAAGCGTGTAAGTGGACTCAAAAAATACTGACTACTGAAAACAGAACGTTTCTCGAATCATTACCGATGGACAGAGAAGAGAACGGTGTTTACTGGGTTCATGCTTCTCCCTACCAGCCTTCAAGATGGCATTATATTGTTTCGAAAAAAAATGCAGAAAAGCATTTCTGGAGCTTTGATGCGCCTGTTTGCTTTGTTGGCCATTCGCACAAACCGATCATTTTGGAACAAAAGCCAAAGGGCGAGATCAACGACTATGTTGCGAATCTGTGGGATATTGAACCTGAAAATCGCTATATATTTAACGATGGCAGCTTGGGGCAACCTCGCGACGGGAACACTGAACCGATGTATATCCTCTATGATTCCGATGAACGCACGGTTGAGTTCAAAAGGTTTGATTACGACTTTACGCAAACACAAAATAAAATTATTGATAACGGACTTCCTGCCTATCTGGCCGATCGTCTTTCACGGGGAAAATAACCGGCCTTTCCTTAATGAGCGCTCGGTATGAGCCGTTAAGTAAGGAAAAGGTTTATTGACCCTGTTTGAGGGAAGTGTTATATTGGAATCCAACAACTTCAATAAAATTAATGACTTAGTGGCATCCGCGTACTCTTTTAAGATGATATGGCTGATATGCGTTTCATGAATTCAATTATTTATAAAGTAATTCTTATTGTTGGTCTGCTTTTTTGCCCTGCAAATTTTGCGATTGCCGCTAGGGCTTTGCCTGCGAGTGATTTATATTTCTTGGCGCAAAAATCTTTCTATCAGCTCATGGAGGCCCCTGAAAAGAAGAAGTTCAGACACAATTGGGTGAAAGCCATAAAGATGTTTTCCAAAGTGGTGGACCGTTACCCCAAGAGTAAAGAAGCTTACCGAGCAGAATTCACAATAGGGAAACTCTATGAAGGTCTGAATGCAGTTTCAAAAAATTCAAAAGATTTGGATAGGGCTGCACAACATTACAATAATGTTTCCAAAAAATATTTGTCTGCAAATCTATCAGATGATGCATTGTTCCGTGTTGCTGAAATCTATCTTTTAAAGAGAAATTTTGCATCGGCATCCACAATATTTAAGGAAGTATTTGAGAAATATCCTCAAGGTGATCAGGCTAAAGTCGCCCAGCAAAAATATAAAAGTATAAAGGTCGCCTCTAAGAATAAGGTTTATGCGAAAGTTGCTACTATCGTTAAGGCAAAACACCCTAAGCCCGTTGCGAATGCCAACCAAAGTTCACAGTTAAAAAGAGCATCTTCAATTGCCACAGCTGCTGATAAGAAAAAGATTTTCGCAGAGTTTAAAGAGAAAACTCAAAATACGATTGTAAAAAAAACCAGCCAACCCGCACCCACTAAACCATCCCGCAAAACGCTTGTTAAGAAAAAAGTTGCACAACCAGCGATAAAAATAAGAACAGCCAAGAAGGAAGTGAATATCAAGGATGGTTTTGGGAGGGGGTACTTGTATAACCCAAAAATTCCAAAGCGTAAACAAATTGATATTCCTTTAATCGTGGTCGATGCTGGGCATGGTGGTAAAGATCATGGTGCCAGGAGTGCTTCAGGCATAAAAGAAAAAGACGTTAATATAAAGATTGCTAAACATGTCAAAACCATTCTCGTGAACCGGTTTAAGTATCGAGTGGTGATGACTAGAAAAGACGATACATTTATTCCCTTGAAAGATCGAAGTAAGATTTCCAATAAGCGAAATGCGGATCTGTTTGTATCCATTCATGCTAATGCAGCAAAAAGAAAATCGGCTCATGGTATCGAGACTTATTTTCTGGGGACATCTCATAATGAGCGAGCTCTTGAAACGGCTGCTCGTGAAAATGGTGAGTTGGTTAAATCGGTCAAAGATAATCAGGTGCAACAAATTCTTGCTAGTTTGATCACTACGACCAAGATCAATGATTCTTCTCGATTGGCCGGACGTGTTCAGGATAACCTTTATAAATCTTCCAAAAAGAAATATCGAGGTTTGAAAAACCTTGGTGTTAAAGAAGGACCTTTCTATGTTCTTCATGGTGCCGATATGCCAAGCATTCTTGTTGAGGTCGGCTTTTTAACTCACCGAAAAGAAGCCAGAATGCTTTCACAGCCGGAGTATCTTTACCGGTTAGCGTCTTCCATTGCAGAAGGCATCCATAAATACCTGCAGGATAAAGGTCCGTCAATTTAAAAGCGAATGTCATCCCCCATTATTGCCATTGTAGGAAGAGCAAATGTTGGTAAGTCTACCCTCTTCAACAAACTCACTCAAAGCCGTTCCGCCATTGTTAATGACACCCCAGGTGTAACCCGTGACCGGATTTATGGTCCAGCAGATATGGGGAATCGTTCTGCTATGATAGTAGACACGGGAGGTGTCGATGTCGACCAGAATAACCCCATAGAGCTTCAAGTGGTTGAGCAGGGTAGATGGGCAAGAGATGAAGCAGACTGTGTGATAGTAGTGGTGGATAATCGGGAAGGCCTGACCCCCTTTGACCGTGAGATGGTTGACGAAATAAGAAAATCAGGGAAACCTTATGTGCTGGCAGTAAATAAAATTGACTCGCCATCAGACCATCATATTCTTCCCGAGTTTAATAAACTTGGGGTGAAACATTTATTGCCGGTTTCAGCGGAGCATGGGCATGGTCTTTACGAGTTGATTGAGACAGTATCAACGCTTCTCCCGGAATATGTCGAGACAGAGATAGATAGTAATGCAATACGAGTTGCAGTAATTGGTAAACCTAATGTAGGAAAGTCCTCTTTAATAAATAAACTTTTAAACTCTGAACGTTGTATTGTTTCAAATATTCCAGGAACAACGCGAGACTCTATTGATACGTTCTTGCAAGCGAATGGTCAGGACTTTGTATTAGTAGATACAGCTGGAATACGTAGAAAAGGCAAGACCAAGCAGGTGCTGGATAAATTCAGCGTGATCATGGCACTGAGGGCTTTAGACCGATGCGATGTGGCGATCCTGTTATTAGATGGCGTGGAGATGGTCACTGACCAAGATGCTACGATTGCCGGATATGCTTTGGATAGGGGGAAAGGTTGCGTTATTATTGGAAACAAATGGGATTTGACGCGAGAAAAAGAAATTACTTTTGAAAAATTTGAGGAGAATGTTCGATATAGGCTCAAGTTTATGGAGTTCGCTCCAATTTTAACGGTCTCTGCAAAGTCGGGTATGCGAGTGGATAAAATTTTGCCACAGGCAGAAAAAGTTTTTGCAGAGTATTCCCGAAGAATTACAACAGGACCATTGAATGACTGCTTTGAAAAAGCAATTCAAAAAAACCCTATGAGCAGTTATCGTGGCAAATTCTTAAAGATGTTTTATGCCACTCAGATTAAAAGTAAACCGCCTACAATTAAATGTTTTTTAAACTTCCCCGAAGCTATTCATTTTTCTTACAAACGTTATTTGGTCAATAGTATTAGAAAGACATTTGGTTTGGTGGGAACTCCGATTCGATTGATATTATCTGGAAAAAAAGAACCCTGACTTTTTGATCAGAAAAGAACCCGTTTGTCCTTCGCTTATTATTTATAACTCCCACCTTAGCTTTAACCTCAATGAAATGAATTATGTACCCTAAACTATATATAATTTAGGCCGTTCTCTTTTCTATTATCCATCTAAGTCCCCAAGTTTAATCAGTTTTTTTATGTGTTCCAATCTTATAAACCTTTGACTTTTGTCTCGAAATTTGGAATGGTTAAGGTTCTTCATTTATTGGATTCAGATTCTTTTGGGGTGTTTTATTCCTGATAAAAGAAATATACCAAGCGGAGAAAAAATCAGAGGATTGACCCCGAGGATGATAGCCAAACAATCTGTGGAGATGAGCGAGGACTTGAATTATGCGGCAGATCTAACCTCTATGATAGGGGGAAGGCTTGTTATGGAGTTTGATCATTATTAAGATGTTCCTGATCATCTGACGAAAAAAATAATTGATTCTGCAAATCAAGACTTTGAAGAAAAACATTAACTCTATAAAGAAGATTAATCGAGGAAGTAATGTTGAAAAAAGCAGACTCAAATGGAACCCTTGTTAAGGCGGATATCGTTGATCTTGTCTATGGGAAAGTCGGGTTTACCCGGCAAGAAGCGGCTGAAGCCGTAGATATTTTATTTGAAGAAATTAAAAGCCGCCTGGCGCAAGGAGAAAATGTTCGCATTTCAAGGTTTGCCAGTTTTATTTTGAGGAAAAAAAATGCACGCAATGCGCGCAACCCTAAGACGGGGGAATCGATAAGGATCAATCCTCGTACTGTTTTGACATTTAAACCTAGCAAGCAACTATTAGCTTCTACAAACCAGGATACCCATGAAAATCCCTCCGATTCCTGATAAATTATTTTTTAAAATAGGTGAGGTAGCTGAACTTGCCGGTGTCGAGCAACATGTACTTAGGTATTGGGAAGATGAAATAGAATCTCTCAAGCCCAAAAAGAACAAGTCGGGTCAGAGGCTATATCAAAAAAGGGATGTTGAGCTGGTTTTTGAGATCAAGCAATTGCTCTATGCAGAAAAATTCACAGTTGCGGGTGCCAGAAAAAAGCTAAAACAAAGCAAGAAAAAGGAAACCCAACTGGATATTGCTTTTGACCGTGAAGGTTTCGTTGAGTGGAAAGAGGAAATCAAGCAGGGCTTGGAATCTATTCTAAGTACTCTTGATAATAAATAAGTTGAGAAGAAATAGAAAAACATCCCTGATCTTTCGACCAGGGATGTTTGATCTTGTTTTAAGAGAAAGCTTTTTTAGCTACATCTACTAGAGCATCCACGGTTCGACAAACCAATAATTCGGCATCTTCCCTGGCTACTTCTTCACCGCTTGCATCTACAGCGATTACTGCACGATTGAGATAGCGACTCTTTACGCCTTCTAAGGTCAGCTTATTTGCATTGCCAAATTCCTGACTTACATCTTGAAGTAGGTTAGGCAAGCCTCTTCCCGCATTGGATAAAATATCTGTTCCAACAACGACGATGACTTCATCTACGCCGGCGGCTTTAAATTTATCATCATTGTCTTTAACTAGATCGAATTCCTTATTACAGAAACCACCTGCGCCCGGCAGAGTAATAATAAGTCTCTTGCCCTTATAGTCATCAATAGATAATTCCTGCTCGATAGGTGTGGTTGCTGCTTTTTCAACAGACCATTCCGGATTTAATTTAATCATTTTTACATTACTGCCAGACAACTTTGCCATGTAGAAACCTCCTATTTTAGGGTTTTTGTAGAGACTTTTATTAGATGTGCTACCGTCTATAAAGATGCAGAAATTGTACGAAAAAAAACTTTCAACCAAAGGTAAGTATAATATTGATATTGTTGACTAAACAACCTATAGCCAAGGGGTTTCAGATTTGTTAACCTAAAAGTATAAGAAATAGTCTGGGGGTAATTCCACTATGATAAAAAGAGTTGCAACTTTAACGAGTATTTTTGTGCTTTTTCTTTTTACTTGGGTTTCATGGGCTCAAGAATCTAAACGCCCAGTTTATGAACACCCTGGGAATTACCGGGATGAAATCAACAGTCTTAAAGCAGACTTTAAGTCTCGCTTCGGTTACGATTTAATCGACTTGGAATATGATTGGAGAGCTTGGGAAATTAATAAGCTAGTCACTGCTTTTTCCAAACTGCCTGACACCTTTTTAAATATTTTCGGAGTCAAAGGATTCTATCACCTCAGCCAATTTCGCGGGGGACCGGAGGGGATGCCTGTTGATGATATTCCGGCTGCTACCTTCCCCAGTTTTCAAACGGTTTATAGAAATTCCAAAATGGCTTATCAAGTTGAGTTGGGAAATCAAGAGCCCCGCATTGAATTCTATTCGTCGTTGTTTTATGAAGATCAGAAAGAGTTGAGCAATATTATTCAGCATGAAATGGCTCATATCTATGACATGTTTAAGGGGTATCTTTCCTTTTCCACTGAGTGGATGAAAATTACAAAATTCAGATTGCTTCATTTACCCGCATTAGATGCCCGTCCAGGTGATGATTATTTGTTCGCCGCCTTAAATGATTCCGAGGAACTTCATTATGCTCCGGTTTCTTCGCGACAGTTACCTACTTATTCCCGACAAAATCCGCAGGAAGATTTTGCGAATTCGGTTGCAGCTTATATCAACTATCCTTACTTTCAGTTCAGCCATCCCAAGCGACATCACTTTTTAAAGGAAAAAGTATTTGGTGGAAAACTATATTTCCCCGAAGAAATTACAGGGTATAAAGAAAAGGTGATCGCCGACTTTGAACAGGCTCTTGCTAGTAAAGATTGGGATAAAGTAATTGCAATTTCACGCGAGGTAGCGCGAGACTATCGTCCGGATATTGAAAAAGAACTGATAACGCGTCTTGAAGGCGACCTTTCGAATACTCCTGACTCTGTGCGAGATGTGAAACTTGCACTTGCTTCCTGCTATTTTTCAGACCCAAATGCTTTAAAAATCCGCAAAAATCTTATCCGGAAAAAGCATGTATCGTTGCAAGTTCTTCTGGAAAACCAGCGATGCGTTTTAGTGGCCAGAAGATCATTTGAAAAAGATCTTGGGTTATGGTCGATGCGCAATATTTACTTTTATAAAATTAAAGGCGAAGCCTATATTCAATTCTCGGATCCCGTTGCCCTGACATCCAGAGCCAGAGGGTTCGATACGCGGTATACTTGGAGAATTTTTAACGAAGGCAGCAGCGTGCATTTGGCTGAAGGGAGTTTTATGAGGGAGGGAATAAACCCTGGGTCGGTAAAAATTAACCTTGTAAAAACTGCAGTAGGAACTTTAAATTTACCTGTGGGGAAACCGCTTATTATAGAACTTGGGGCTCAGCGGGTGCATCCGGTAGAGTTTAACAGGTTAAATTCCAAAGCTGCCAAGATCCGATTCGTCATCCCGGCGGGATTTAATTATGAGGGCCTTAAGAAAGCTCAAATAAAAATTATTTATCCTCTACGTCCAGAATTCCAAAGCTTGAATTGACTTTAATTCAGTTCTCGAACCATACGATAAGCCATATTCAAATGGGCGTATTTTGAAGGCCATACCTTCATTCCGTCCTCATATTGAACAACAAGTGCTGAAGAATCTTTTTCTTCATTAGTCCAGGTGGTACCCGCACTTCCCGGTTCGAATATAGAGTGTAGATAAATTTCATCACCATATTTGTCGGTATTTTTATATTTGAGGTCGAAAAGGGACCATGCCTCGTCCTGCTTAGGGTAGCGCCAATTTTCAAATCCTGCCAATCTCTCAAGGTTGGCGATTTCTACATAATCCTGGCCCTTAAACCAATTCATCCATTTCTGTGTGTCCTGGAATGAATCTGTTTTTCTCCAAATTAAATTAAATTCATTATCGGTAACAGTTCCATTATCATTGTCAATAAATCTATCAGCCATGGTTAGTTCTCAAAAAGTCGATTGTTGATAAATTGGGCGTATTTGGATAGTGAAAAGATGGTTGAAAGGTTACCATCCTTGCCCCTTAACACCATAGTTCCGGCTACCCGATGATTGCCCCTTATTTAAATAATCTTCAAGGCTTTCTTTTCCCCCGGATGTATCTGAGTGATAGTCTTGGGAAACTTGGTGCTTTATGGCTTGAATAATATATTTCTCTATTGCTTCATCATCGCCCTTGCAAAGGGTATGTAATTTTTGAAAGATCTCATCTTCTAATTCAATATTTATTTTTTTTCGCATATCGCAACTCAACATTGTATTTGATTTGATATTGTAAAATACTTTGCAATTGAATGAAAGGAATTGCTGTGTTTTAGGATATATCTGAGAAAGGTTTTGGCAAGATTTTATTGGTCTTCAGGGTGGTTTGCGAATAGGGAAGGTCAATAATAAATGTGGTTCCTTTGGGATTATTATCTTGAACTTTAATGGTTCCATTATGGTCAATGATTATTCTATTAACAATGGCCAACCCAAGTCCTGTACCTCTCTTCTTGGTAGTGAAATGAGGTAAGAAAAGTTTTTCTCGATCAGAGGATGATATACCTGCTCCATTATCGGAAAACTCTATACGAACCCATTTTTTTCCATCAAGAATCTTGGTGGAAATTTGAATTGCTCCTCCTTCTTCAATGGCATCCGTTGCATTTTCAAATAGATTAATAAGTACTCGACGTATTTGTTCAGGATCAATGGTCAACTGAGCTAAATTGGGATCAAGACTCTTTTTGATTTGAATGTTTTTGTCATGCTCGGAGTATGAAATTAGAATGTCATCAATTATTTTATGAAGAGAGGTGGGTTTCGGGTCAGGTGTTGGCATTCTAGAAAATCTGAGAAACTCATTTAAGAGATCCTTCATGCCTTCTACTTCCTGCGTGATAATATTTATACTCTCATCAAAAACCCGCGCAAAATCTTCAGGGTTTTCGTAGTACTTCTTTTTCAACCGCTGCGTGTTTAATTGAATAGGGGTGAGTGGGTTTTTTATTTCGTGTGCGATTCCTTGGGCCACTTCTTTCCATGCTGCAACTTTCTGGGTTTTGATCAATTGCGTAAGATCCTCAAAAACGATCACCATTCCTCTATACTTTTTAGATACTCCGGCGAGCACCTGAATGTTGATGAGTAGAGTGATGTTTGTATCATCGACACGTAGCTCCAATTGTTCTTCAATAGAAAATCGACTTTGGGAATTCATCTTGTGAATCAGTTTTCTAATGGACTCGTGATAAGAGAAGTCAAAGGCATCTCTATAATTAGAGCCGAACACATCCTCGTTACTTAAATGTAGAATTCTTTCTGCCGCTTTATTGAAGGTTGTTATTCGACCCTTTTTGTCGATGGAAATTACTCCTGCTCCGATACTGTCCAGAATAGTTTCGATATAATTTCTTCTGCGGTCTAATTCGATATTTGTTTGTTTGAGGTTTTCATTAGCCTGCTGGGTGTTAATTCGACTTTCATTAAGTTCTGCTGTCATGGTGTTGAAGGAATTAACAAGCAGTGCAATTTCATCTGTTGCCCGTACGCCAATTCTAAAATTTAAGTCGCCTTCAGCTATGCGGCGAGTTCCTTCGGCGAGTTGTTGAATTGGAACGGTGATCCCTCTTGCCATATAGAATCCAAGCCAGATCGCTGAAAATAAAATCAATAATGTTATTAGTAAAAAAGTTATGTAGTAATTTGCGCTTACGGGCAGTTGCAAGAAGCTTTGCTGCTTGTATTCCTGATAAGTAGACTTAATGGTTTCTACTTTGCTCAAGGAACTTTTATGAGCCGGATTTAAAGTCAGGATATATCCCCAGATGGAAATTTCCTTGTCAATAATTTCAGTAAGAGGGGCGACCACGACCATAAGGTTTTTACCTTGAGTCATTTGAATTTCTGTTACGCCTTCTCCATCTATGCTCTTTTGAATCAAGTTGCCATAGTTTAGTTCGGTGGTGGGGGAGAGGAGGGTGGAATCAACTTTTGAAACAATTTTTTTCAAGTTATTGTCATAAATTATTATCCCCGCCAGATCATATTCGGCAACTTTATCTTGAATTAAAATATGTAAGCGTTTTCGATTTGCTTTCAGATAAAGCTTTTCGTTTTTTATAAAATGCTCAAGATTTTTTGTTTTTGAAAGGGCCCGACCTTCTAATTCCGAGTAGTAATCCCGAGCAATATCCATTGAGTATTGCAGGGTTTGCTCTGTTCTTAAGTTGAACCAGTTTCCGATACTGAATGTGAACAGTTTACTGGCAACCATAAATAATAGAATGGATGGAACGAGGGCTAGAATTAAAAAGGCAATGATCAGTTTTGTCTGGAACTTCGAACCGATTATTTTACTTTTTCGCTCGTTATATACTTTTACAAGGTTCCGTATGATCAGGATGATCAATACAAATAGCAGGATTATGATGATATTGAATACAGCAAGAACGAGAATATTGTTTGCTATAGATGCATTTGCCTCAGATTCCAGAAAATAATTTTCAACAAGTGTTGAAGCAATTAAAGCTACGATTACACCAAAGATAGTATAGGTGGTACGTTTGCGTTTTTGCCTTAACTGCTCTTCTTCAGGGGGTGTGTTGGGTGGGGAGCTACTTGTTGAATGATCGGATGACATCTCTGGATACCTTTCCTTCTCTTATTCTCGACTTCTTATCAGCAGCTTGTTTTGAAAGCTCTAAGTCCGGGTCGATAGATAAAGGGGAGGTTTGAGCCCAGGAAGTCTCGAAGTCGCTGAAGGGGACAAAAAAGAAAATATAATTAAAGGGAAACCAAAATCGATCCGTTTCCAGGTCTGCCTTAACACGTACATAGTATTTCTCATCAGGATTCAAGCGAAAGATAGGGGCAATTGGAATATCTTTCAAAGTCAGCATAAGTTTTTGATATCGTGACATCTTATGGGTGATTACTTTTCTGCGGACATTTTTACCCACCTCTGAAAACCGGTAGGCCTTTTTAAGGGGATCGAATTGAATTTTGTGTTTGATGGTGTTTGAGCTTACCAAGCTATCGACCCACGCAGTATTTTCTTTCCGTAACTCTATTTCGAAGGTAAACCCCATTGGAACACCGCTTTCAATGGCTTCAGAGATTTTCTCCGTAAACCCATCAATCAGGCGGGCGTTCATCACTACATAATTACCTTTTGTGGCGACACCAATATTTACAATATTCGGAGAGTCGGCAAATGCAGAAGGGCTGGGAGCCGCAACGAATAGAAAAAAAACTAGAATGAAAGTAGGATTAAGTCGTTTGATTTTGGAAATAATTAAATGTCTCAAGAAGCCCTTCCTCCACGGAAACACCAGGTTTCCAGCCGAACCCATTCAGCAGTTTCCCACTGTCAATTACACTTCTTTTCTGCTCACCTTTTCTAGCGGGACCATACTCAATCGAAGTGGCTATCGCTGAAGCTTTTACAAGGCATCGGGTTAAAAAGTTAACGCTGGTTTCTTTTCCCGTGCCTACATTAAATAGCCCGGTACATTGCGGGTTTAACGCAATAATATTGGCCTGAACAATATCTTTAACATATACAAAATCTCGTGTTTGCTCTCCATCACCATTAATAATTGGCTGTTGGCCCTTCAGTAAACGTTCGCAAAAAATTGCCACCACACCTGCTTCTCCATGTGGGTTCTGGTGCGGCCCATATACATTGCTATAACGAAGTACAGTTGTGTTCAGACCATGCTGCGTGCCAAAATAATTAATGTACCTTTCCGCGCACAATTTTGATATCGCATAGGGGCTCAAAGGTCGGCATGGATGCTCTTCGCTTGCGGGAAAGGTTTCTTGTTCTCCATATATTGCCCCTCCCGTTGAAGCGAATATAAATTTTTCAATTCCCAAAGATACAGCATTTTGGAGAAGTTGTAAAGTACCAATAATATTGGAGTTAGCGTCAAATAGAGGATTCGAAACTGATGCCGAAACAGAAATTTGAGCCGCGTGGTGATTTATTGCTGTAATTTGTTCTTTTTCGAGAACTGTCTTCACTTCGGGTGAATGAATATCCAGGTTATAAAATATGGCCTTGGGATTTACCAGCTTCATCTCCCCGGAAGACAGGTTATCGATGACAATAACATCATGCCCCGCATGAATATAAGCGTTCACAATATGCGAACCTATGAAACCGGCACCTCCTGTTACCAGAATTTTCATTTATGGCTTTCCTTTATAATTTTAGATAGCTCGAAAAGAGTATCCAGTGCCTGTTTAGGAGACATCTCGTTAGGGTCTATTTGGCGTATTTTCTGGATCAAAGGGTTTTCTGGCTCAGGAAATAATCCTAATTGTCCAGATGAAGAGGTGCTATCCTTTTTATCCGATCTTGAAATTTTTGGAACCCCAACTTCATCAAATTCACTTTGCTCCAGGTTGAAAAGAACCTCATTAGCTCGATCCAGAACCTGTTTGGGCAATCCGGCCAGTCGAGCCACCTGAATACCATAGCTTTTATCTGCTCCCCCCGGAATAATTTTTCTCAGAAAAATTATTTCATCATTCCATTCTTTTACCTGGATGTTAAAGTTTTTAACACCTGGGAGAACTCGCGATAAATCTGTTAATTCATGGTAATGCGTTGCGAACAATGTTTTAGGTCCTCCTTCTTTTTCTGTTCCATGCAAATATTCCACAATCGACCACGCAATGCTAATGCCATCAAAGGTACTTGTGCCCCTGCCAATCTCATCGAGAATAATTAGGCTCTGCGAAGTGGCATTGTTGAGGATGTTCGCAGTTTCATTCATTTCGACCATGAAAGTGGATTGACCTTTTAACAAGTGATCCTGAGCTCCCACACGAGAGTAGATGCGATCGGTGATTCCCATGCGGACTTGTTCAGCAGGAACAAAACTGCCCATTTGCGCCATCAGACAGGTCAAGGCGACTTGTCTGAGGTATGTGGACTTGCCTGCCATATTTGGCCCCGTAATGATCATAATTTGCTGATCATGAGTATCCAAACAGGTGTCATTGGGGATGAATCGATTGCCAGGGTCGATCTGCTCGATCAATGGGTGCCTACCATTTTTAATGTCTAGGATAGGGTCTTCAAGGATTTCTGGATGACAATAATTATTTCGGTGTGCTATTTCTGCGAACGAAATCAAAGCATCGATTTCACTTATAATCCGCGCCATTTTCTGAATTTGTAGTCCAGCAGATGAAACTTTATTGCGAACTTCTTCGAACAGGCTCTGTTCCAGTTCAACTATTTTTTCTTCTGCCTGCGTTACTTCCTCTTCATATTCCTTAAGCTTGGGAGAGATAAATCTTTCGGCATTTACCAGAGATTGTTTGCGAATATACTCTTTAGGAACCCGATCCGCATGTTTTTTGGTAACCTCAATATAATATCCATAGATTTTATTGAAGCCTATTTTTAAGACAGGTATACCTGTCTTTTCTTTTTCTTCAGTCTCAAGAGAAGCGATCCAGCTTTTTCCTTTGCGGGAGATATCTTTGAGTCGATCTAGTTCGGCATCGCAGCCTTGCTTGATTAAATTTCCTTCCTTAA
The DNA here is from genome assembly GCA_047610985.1 of Nitrospinales bacterium. Taxonomy (GTDB): domain Bacteria; phylum Nitrospinota; class Nitrospinia; order Nitrospinales; family VA-1; genus UBA8687. The sequence continues at coordinate 27,309 of JBLFWU010000004.1, forward strand.
GGCCGAAGGGAGGATCGTCAATAATATTTTTTTCGATCAGGTCGTATAAATTTCCCAGGTTATCCCAACTTTCCAGGTAGGTGGAAAGTTGGGGAGGATCGCACTTCTCCAATGCTTTATATAGATCTGGGAAAGTGCCTATAGAATTTTTGAGGGAGACTAAATCTCTTGCATTGCAAACGGAAAGCGTAATCTTTCCCAATAGCCTTTCCAGATCAAATATCTTTTTTAATAGATCACGAGTTTCCTGTCTGTTTAAAGGTAGGGATTTAAATATGGATACGACTACCAGACGCGCTTTTATTTTTTCTGAGTCAATAAGAGGTTTGATGATCCATTCGCGAATGCGCCGGGCACCCATCGGTGTGCAGGATTCATCCAGAAGGTTTAGCAAAGAGTTCTTTCGTGTTCCTTCGCTGGACTGAATCAGTTCGAGGCTGGTTACCGTAGATTGATCCAAGGCCATATAATCATGAGTATAAAAAGGGCTGATGGAATTTATATGCTCCAGAGCTGATTTTTGTGTTTCATGAAGGTAGTGGATCAATGCCCCCGCAGCCGAGATGCCATGATTCATATTCTCGCATCCAAACCCTTCCAGAGACTGGGTCTTGAAATGGCTCAAGAGGTTTCTAACGGCTTCACTATGGGAGTATGTCCAATCTTCCCAGCTATGTAGAAACGGGTCTCCTGTCGGTAGCCAGGGCTTGGGTTGATCCATTAAAGCTTCAGGAATAAGAATTTCTTTTGGGGCCAGTTTTAGTAACTCATCCGCCAGAGGTGAGCCTGTCTTATCATCATTGAACTGGGTTACCTTAAAAGTTCCGGTGGATACATCCAGAGCCGCTAATCCAATTTCATTCCTGGAAATAAAAATGGAAACGATAAGCTGATCGGATTTTGGATCGAGCATATGATCATCCAAAACGGTTCCAGGGGTTATGATTCGAACCACTTCCCGCTTGACCAGACCTTTGGCAAACTTGGGATCTTCAGTTTGCTCGCAAAGGGCTACTTTTTTTCCGGCTTTTAAAAGTTTTGTAATATAAAGATTGGAGGAATGATGCGGAATACCGCACATGAGAACTGGATTGATCTGGTTTTTATTTCTCGATGTGAGCGTTATTTGCAGAATTTGCGAAGCTATTTTCGCATCCTCGTTAAACATTTCATAGAAGTCACCCATCCGGAAAAACAAGATGGAATCGGGATGGTCTTTTTTGATCCCGTGATATTGCTGCATCATAGGAGTTTCCTCCTGCTTGACGCGTTGGCTTTTTGCAGAAACGACCATTCGATAGGATTACAAATTCAGGTTTTTAAAATGAGGCTGTAGTTTTTCGTAGGTAGACCGTAGGTGTTCGGGATGAACTTTAACCTCGCCGAGTACAGGCATAAAATTGGTGTCTCCTGACCAGCGCGGAACAATGTGACAATGAATGTGTTCATCGTAACCTGCGCCGGCGGCTTTACCAATGTTATAACCTAAATTGAAACCATCCGGGCCACTGACGGTCTTTAATATTTTGATACATTCATGAGTCAATTGGTTGATTTCAATTTTTTCTGAATCATTTTTTTCGGTGATACAGCCGAAGTGCCGATAGGGTGAAACCATAAGATGGGCGCAGTTATAAGGAAAAATATTCATTATTACGAATGAATGTTTTCCTCTGAATAGGATATGATTTTTTTCATCATCTTGGGAAGAGGGCAGGACGCAAAAAATACATTCATCGGATTTTTCACTTTTGATGTATTCCATTCTCCAAGGTGCCCAGAGTTGTTTCATATGATGGAATGGCTAATAGTTGCAGGAATTCGCAAGTACTTTTCCGGGAAAAACCAAATTGAACAATTCCCGAGTTTTACTGCGCATCTTTTCTTCCTCTTGATCAGATATCTCGTGATCATATCCTAGTAGATGTAAGATACCATGAATCAGTAACAGGATTATCTCTTCCTCGAAAGTTAAACCGTGCTCTTTTGTCTGGGCCTGGGCAGTATCCAGAGATACCGCGATATCGCCCAAAATAATTTCTCCTGGGATGGGTGGGTCCTCATCCGCATTCTGTGGGAATGATAATACATCCGTTGGTTGGTCGATACTCCGAAACTGCTGGTTGAGCTTACGAATATCCACATCATCAGTTAATAATATGCTGACCTCCTGATTCGAGCAATTCAGGTTGTTCATCACCATTCCAATTTTTTCAATAATATCGTCGGAGTCGATATTAATCTGAGGATGGTCGTTTCTCAGTAAAACACTCATGAAACTATAGTCTTTCTATAATGGCTCACTCGTTAGAGTTAGCCTGGTCGTAGGCCTTAATAATTTTCTTTACTAGCTCGTGGCGAACAACATCTTTTTCTGTAAAGTAAATGAATTGTATTCCGTCAACTTTTTGTAATAATTTTTGGACATGAACTAAACCAGAATCACTTTTTTTAAGAAGATCTATTTGAGTGATATCTCCAGTGATAATCATTTTCGATCGAAAACCCAACCGGGTTAAAAACATTTTCATCTGCTCTTTTGTTGCATTCTGTGCTTCATCAAGAATAATAAATGCATCGCTCAAGGTTCTGCCTCTCATATAGGCTAGTGGGGCAATTTCTATGGCACCATCATCAATGAGGTGTCGAACCTGATTTTCCTCCATCATATGATTCAAGGCATCATAAAGCGGCATTAAATAGGGATGAATTTTTTCTGCAATATCTCCTGGTAGAAACCCAAGCTTTTCCCCTGCTTCGACCGCAGGACGTACCAATACAATTTTTTTGAAACGGCGCTTTAATAATCCCTCCACAGCCATTGCAACGGCAAGAAAGGTTTTGCCGGTTCCTGCTGGTCCTATTGATAGAATTATATCATCGGCCTTGACAGCTTGAATGAATTGATGCTGGGAAGGTCCTTTAGGAGTGATGAAACCTTTTTTCGGTGAAACGGCAATACGTTCCGAAAAAATAGTCTTTAAATCTGCTTGAGGGTTTTCTGCCATCAGGCGGATGGCAAATTTCACATCTCCGATTTCTACGGGTTGATCGGTTTCATGTAATTTTTCAAGTTGGCGAAACAGGTTTTCTACAGACTCGAGGGAGCCGGGTTCACCTTTTATTTTGATCTGGTTTTCCCGGGTAGTGATGCGGACGTTAAATTTCTTTTCTATTAGTTTGAGATTGAGATCCTGGCTTCCAAAAATTTCCGGAATGACTTTATTGTTTTCAAGGACTATTTCTTTGGTTGTAGGACTCAAATAATACTCTTTTAAATAGGGTTCGTAATCAAATCACCTGCGTGTTCCTTGCGGGGGTATCAGACTTAAAAATTCGCCGCGTGTTCTAGCATCTTGCTTGAAAGAGCCGAGCATGGAACTGGTCGTTGTATAGGAATTTTGCTTGGCAACTCCTCGCATACACATGCATAAATGCAGAGCTTCAACTACAACACCAACTCCAATAGGCTTGAGTATCGTTTGCAGGCTATGGGCAATCTGGTTGGTCAATCGTTCTTGAACTTGTAGTCTTCTGCTGAATGCGTCAACGATTCTGGGAATCTTACTGAGCCCAATGATCTTTCCCTTGGGTAAATACGCAACATGGCATTTGCCGATGAATGGCAACAGATGGTGTTCGCACATGCTAAATAGGTCGATGTCTTTGACAATAACCATTTCATCGTAGTCTTCGTGAAATAAAGCACCGTTTACCAGCTCTTCAAGATTTACCGAATAGCCGCTGGTCAAAAACTTGAGAGACTTTTCCACTCTCTCGGGAGTTTTTTGGAGCCCTTCGCGAGACGGGTCTTCACCGATTTCCTGTAAGATTTTTTTAATGAGGTCTTTCAACTGAGTCTCCCTGATAGACAACAAAATTACGTTCAGATTCGAAAAGTTTTACCTCGTGCAATGTGCCGCTTTCAATTTTGGGCTCGATAATGTTCCAGAAATGAATTGCTATATTTTCCGCTGTAGGTATGACCCCTTTGAGAAAGTCCACATCGACATTGAGGTTTTTATGATCCACCTTGTTTACTATTTCTTCATTGATTAGTTTTTTGAGCGCTTTCAAATCCAGTACCATCCCGGTTTCCGGATCGACTTCACCTCTTACGGTGACCTCTAGAACATAGTTATGCCCGTGCCCATTTGGGTTGTTGCAAAGCCCAAATGTAGCTTCATTTTTGTCATCAGAAAAATCGGGATTATAAAGGCGGTGGCTGGCGCAGAATTCAAGGCGGCGCGTAATATAAATCATAGTCTGGTTTTTTATTTAAGATACTTGCGTTTGTTATCCGTTGAATAAAACCCAGGGCCATATAAATGGAAATTCATCTGGTTAAAGAGTTTCCCAAGCTTGCCACCACATTTTTCACATTCCGTCGCCGAGTCATCGTTCACTTTTTGCAAGATCTCAACAACTTCTTTGCACTTTTCACATTGGTATTCATAAATAGGCATGATAGCTCCTCCAATTCATACGTTTATCTGTATATTATATTATATCCAGATGCAGGAAAATTAGCATTATTTGGAGTATTTTTGGACGGGAATCGCCGGGTTTGGCGTTGACGATTATTGCCCCTGAATACATTCAGTGTTTTTATGATGTTCTTTTTGACTGCTTCCAATTGATATATCGTGGAAGGCAGGGTGAGCCCCCATTGGGGATCATAAATACCGGCTAGCATGCCATTTTTGCCTATAACTTGTATAACTATAAACTTTTGAATGGAATGCTTTTTCTGGACCTCCTGGGGCATCATATAAGTGGCATTTTCTTCTTTTGAGCCATGCCGCATCACTGCCTTCCCTGATTCCACAACTTCAAATGGTATAGATTTCAGATAGTTGTCGAGATCCTTAGAAATATTTTCTTTTGGGAAGACCACGATACCAAAATTTTCATGATTTTTATAAAGTTGGTAGTCGTAATCGGATCCCGCCAGAACTGTGCTGGGTAGCCCCAAAAGAATGCAAAATAGGATTGCGATAAAAGGTCTCATAACTATTTATGATGAAACAGTTTGTTCAAAGGTTTTTAAAACCATCAATTAATTTAGCAGAAACATAAATTACGAAAGAATTTCTGTTTCGCTAAAAAAATATGACATTTCAAATGCTGCATTTTCTGCAGAGTCAGAACCATGAGTTGAGTTCTTTTCAATGTTTACCGCGAAATCTTTACGAATGGTGCCTGCCGCTGCATCTACAGGGTTTGTTGCCCCCATTAGATCACGCCATTCTGGGATAGCATTTTCTTTCTCAAGAATCAATAAAACCACAGGGCCCGAACACATAGACTCGGTCAGGCTGCTGAAAAAAGGTCTTTCTTTATGGACATAATAAAAACCCTTAGCTTGTGATGGTGTTAGTTGAGCTTTCTTCATTGCGGCAATTTTGAATCCGTTAGACTCAATTCGTTCTAAAATTTTACCGATTAAATTTCGTTCTACAGCATCGGGTTTGAGAATTGCAAAAGTTTTTTCCATTTGACTACTTTCTTTTTAAATTTTTTATTGGGATTGTACAATCTGAGATTGTACAAAAAAAAGGTATTTGAGCGGTTAAGCCCAAATACCTTTTTTGATACTCAGATAAGTTATCTTATAACTATTCCGGATTTTTTAATTACAAAGCCTTCGTCAAGCTCCTCAATCCATTTCATTTTAATTGCATCATTCTTGGCAATATCTGTACAAATATAAACACAGATTTCACAGGCTTTACACCGGTCAACAGACACATAAGCCGATTTATCTTCTTCACTGTAATTGATACAGTTTGACTCAGGACAGTATTGCGTGCAGAGATGGCAGTTTTTTGCAGAGCAAATGTCTTTGTCAACTTCAGCAATGTAGTACATTTTTTCTCCAGTTTTTAAACGTTACGCAGTGGCTTTAACAGGTTTTTCCGCTTCCGACCAACCTTGATCAACGGCGTATTGAATCGCACCATCTAAAACTCTCTGGTTAGCTTCAAGCAGTTTCTGTTTTTTAGCAAATTTCTTCTCAATGGCACTGTCCAAAGCTGCTGTACCACCCGATACCACGATACCTTTGCCGACAAACCGGTCTTTAACAGATGCCGCCAGAGACGCAGGGTCGGGGATACCAAAGATTCCAGAAATAGCGCCGCACATGGCCATATTGGTAGCCAAGTCTGTTTTAGCCAATTCATTGGCCATTTCAGTGGCGGGTATATAGTAGATGCGCGCTTCTTTCTCTTCCAGTTCTCTTTGTTCATCACGAGTGAAAGGAATTGGTTTCTTGCTATTAATTAGGATTATTCCATTTTGTTTCAAGCCCGTATAAAACGGCATGGTGTAGGACTTACCCAGCGTAATTACCGAAGGATGAAAAATTAGGAGAACATTCGGAAAAATGATCTCGCCGATTTCATAAATCGTTTGATTGGAAATTCGTACGTAACTTTCAACAGGCGCATTACGTTTTTCTGATCCAAAGAAAGGAACCAGAGAACTGAAACCACCGGAGATAACCACCCCATTACTTACTATATGGGATGCGGTTACGACACCCTGGCCACCAATACCAGCCATTCGAATGTTATATCGCTTAACTTCTACTTCTTCTGTCATTTTTATTTTCTCCTTACTTATCTGTTTTTTTCTTTTTGGCTTTTTTCTCAACATCATCCAGATACTCTTTTGCCAGTGGTGAAATGATTTCTTCAAAACCATAACGTTCTTTTTCAATCTCGAAGGCATCTTTCATAACATCCGCAGTTGGAATAGAGTATTCAATGTTGCAGGAAGTGTAAGCTTGAATGTAGCTATGACCGACTTCTCGCGCAACCATAATTGCACGGCGAACGGTTCGTGCTACACGTGCCGGATTGGTAGGAGCTAAGCGCGCAACATAGTCCACACCTGCTACTTTAGCAAGGCCAAGCGCATCCACTTTATCACCAAACTTACCACGTGGAGCCATTTTGAGAACTTTACCATGATTGGTCATGCCACTTTCCTGACCGCCGGTATTCCCATAAACTTCATTGTCGAGCATGATGGTGGTGAATTTTTCTTTACGGAACCAGCTGTGCATCAAACCCTGGAAGCCAATGTCGATCAAGCCACCATCACCCGCCATAACTACAACGTCTTTTTTCTGATTCGGGAAACGAACTTCCAAGCCTCGTTTTAGTCCAGATGCAACTGCATTGGTATCGCCGTAGTTGCCGTAAATAAAAGGCACAGAAGCTTGAGAGATAGCCAGTCGTCCACATCCTGCTGTTCCAACAACAATGGTGTGCTCAGGATTTGGCATTCCAATGTAGGCGAGGCGAATGAACAGAGTCATTGCACAGCCTGCACACATGGGATGCTCTTCAATAACTTCCTTGAATTTTCCCATATCAGTAACTTTTACTGTCTGTTTATCAGAGCCGTTACGATTATTGTAGGGACCATGTTCAATTAAATCCCTGTATTCAATTGGCAAAAAATCTTTCATTACCGGCGACGGCCGTAGGTTCTCAAGAGACATAAAATTATCCTTTATTAAAAGGTATTAGATATTTAAATAATTATATAAACAGGCTTTTAAAATCATACTTATTATACCTGATTAACTAAGCTAAACAAAAAACAACTACTATTTTACTTCTTTGCGGAATTCCGCTAACCATTCCAGAATCATCTCTGTCGGCATGGTCATTCCGCCAAATACTCGTGGGCCATCTTTAATTACTGCATTACAACGTCCATAAAGAACAGAGCAAATTTCTTTATGCAACCAGCCTGCCTGATTGAATTCTGGAATGAGAATTCGTTTGGCGCCTTTAACAGCATCCAAAATGTCTTCTGTTGGGAAAGGGCGAATAGTTTTAACTTTGACAAGACCGACTATTCGTCCATTTTCGCCTTCCTGCCGAACAGCTTCACGAGCCTGAGAAACAGCACAACCAGAGGCAATAATGAAATCCTCAGCGCCAGGATTAACAACTTCAACCAAGCCGCCAAGATAGTCACGGAAATATTTTGCAGAGCGTTCTACTGCTGCAAAAACTTCTTGCTGCCAACTTGCATGCATGTGGTAGCTGATGAAATTACTTTTCTGAATTGGGGCATCTCTGGAAATACGTGCAGGCGGATTTTCGTTATCCATTGCAGGTACCGCAGAGCGCCAGCCATCACGAGGCGGCAACTTGAATTCTGCTGGAGTTACTTTTACCGGGCCACGCGCATGTGTACAGAAAAAACCATCAACAGAAACTACGGCAGGTAATGTTACATCAACCTGCTCCGATGCCATAATTGCCGCAAGCGGATAATCGTAAAAATCCTGCTGGTTTTCAGCATGTAGCATGAGTATTCCGGTATTCAACATGAATGACATTTCGATGTTGTCAGGTTGAATAGCCAGAGGTGTATTGATAACTCGACACATGTTCAGCATGATGATTGGAGTTCTCGCACCAGGCCAAGAGCTGATTGCTTCCATACCACGCATCAAGCCGGGGCCTGAAGTCGCTGTCAGGCTGCGAACACCTGCACGAGAAGCACCGGAAATAGCAGAGAATGTGCCGATCTCTTCTTCTGCCCGGTAATATTCTTTAATAAATCCTTCATCGTAAAGATAGCCGGCTTGCTGCATAGATTCACTTTGCGGAGTTATGGGATAGGCAATTGCAATATCTATGTTTGCTCGTCTCATAGACTCTCTAGCGGCTTCACTACCCGTGATGAACTGCATTTCTCGGGGAAGCTCATGAAACATTTTCATTGGATCAACTACTGTTTGCTTGTCACCCCCAGGTATCCAATCCGCTGGTTTGCCTTCATCCTCTGCCGTTCTGCAAACTGAACTACCAACCACATTTGCCATGATTTAACTCCTTAATTTACAAAATATCAGTGCTCAGAATTAAAAATAATTCTGGTAAAAAACTATAACGAAAATCAATTGATTAAGCTGAGAAGTGTATGGAAATGCACACTTCATATAATATATCAGCAGACTTCTCTAAAAGAGCCGTATTTTAGAAATAATACGGCGGACTGTCAAGCTCTAAGCCTATAAAAAATGTGCTTTTATGGAGGTTTTGGTTCTCGTCTTTCGGTTATGGCTCCTGGGGTAACATTTTTTCCAGTGAACCTAACTCCTCAAAGTATTGAAAAGCCTTTCCAAGGAACTCATTTAAGGACTTATCGGTATAAAATTTCAGGGTTTTGTTTGCCAATTCCGTAGTATGGCAGACTTCAAACATCGTTGTCTTTTCATCGCTGAATTTAATGATTTCTAATTCCCAATGGATCATGGAGATCTCTTCCTGGGGGCGGGTCACAGCTGTTAACCCATAGTTTTTGAGGCGATAAATCAGTTGGGTCCCACCCTGGCCTGAAGGGTCTGATCGAGTCAATAGAAGGTTGTCTTGAATAAGCATTTTTATCTCAAATTGGGGTCTGTTTTTCTTGCTCTTCTGTTGGAACTTTGAAGAGTATAGCGTATATGGTAATATACCTGAAACAAGAGGTTTATTCCATTAACTGCGTTATAAAAATAACCTATCGGTCAAGCAGGCTATCAATTTTAGCCGAGTTTAATCGAATCCACTCTGTAAATATCATGCAACCTATTGAAATAAATGATCCTGCTAAAATCGAACAATTTCTTAGTAAAATTGCCCTGACCGGCAAAGGTTTCACCACAGAATGCCTCTTAATGGATGCTTACGATGCAGGTTTGGACTATCCAGACTATTTGAAAGCAGAAGGCGAAGACCCTGATGCTAGCTATGAGGGGAAGTCTCCGGCTTGGGCGAAATATCATATGCGGCAGGGAAAACGTGTTTTTATGGTATATGGAGATAAGGTGAAAGACCGAAGAACACATTTCTCTGAAACGCCTTGACCTGCAAAGCATCTTAGTTTTAAAGAAACTTGTAGCGCTAAATTAACCTTCTACCGAGCTATTGATTGTGCAATTTGATAAAGAAACCCAAATACGTATTTTAAGAATTGCCTCAGACAGACAGCAAGGCCGTGACCTTGAAGAACTGGATGAGCGCATTTCCTATGTCATGGATCTTCACCCTGAGTTTGAAGAAATCTGGACAATGGGAGAAATGGCTGCTTACCCACAGGAAATAAATGGGCAGGTCGTCAGTCCGTTTGTGCATACAGTTTTACATACCATTGTGGATAGCCAGCTTCGTACCGGCCAACCTGAATGTGTGGAAATTACTTTTAATCGACTACGAGAGCAAGATATGAAAGAGCATGAAGTGCTCCACGCTATTATCGCTATTTATGCCGACCTGCATTTTTCGAGTTTCAGGCAGGGCAAGCCTTTTGACCAACTGGATTATGAAAGTCGGCTGAATTATCTGTCTTACGAAGATTCACCCTCTAGCGAGGGCGACAAATAATAGGTCTTGCTAAAAGCGGAGAAGACTTCTACCGGGCTTGGCCCGGCTAGAGGACTTTTTGAATTGTTTTTCCGAGGTCGGCAGGGCTTTTCACAACTTTAATTCCGCACCGCTTCATAACTTTCATTTTTTCTTCAGCAGTGCCTTGTCCGCCAGAGATAATGGCACCTGCATGTCCCATACGACGACCCGGAGGGGCAGTTTGCCCGGCAATGAATCCGACAACGGGTTTGGTAACATGTTTTTTAATGTAGTAGGCGGCTTCATCTTCTGCTGTCCCACCAATTTCACCAATCATACAAATGGCTTTTGTTCCACGATCTTTTTGGAAGAGTTCCAGTACATCAATAAAACGTGTGCCAATGATCGGGTCACCACCAATACCTACACAAGTGGACTGACCAATGCCTAGTGCAGTCAACTGACCAACGGCTTCATAAGTAAGCGTGCCGCTACGAGAAATGATTCCTACATTTCCTTTTTTATGGATATGCGCTGGCATGATTCCAATTTTTGCTTTACCGGGAGAAATAACTCCAGGGCAGTTGGGCCCGACCAGTCTGCTATTGGTTCCCTGCAGGTATTTATGGACATTCACCATATCGCTGACAGGAATACCCTCGGTGATGCAGATGATAAGTTCGATACCGGCATCGGCGGCTTCTAAAATTGCATCGGCTGCAAAAGGTGGTGGCACAAAAACCATGGTTGCGTTAGCTTTGGTTTTTTTTGCGGCATCGGCTACTGTGTTAAACACGGGAACATTTCCTATTACCGTTTGCCCGCCTTTGCCGGGGGTAACTCCACCCACAACTTTGGTTCCATATTTCATGGATTGCTCGGTGTGAAACATTCCTTCACGACCGGTGATGCCTTGAGTGATCAGTCTGGTGTTTTCGTCTACGAGTATACTCATTTGATTGCTTTTACCACCTTTTGGGCGCCATCTTTCATTCCATCTCCAATTAAAAAATTGAGGCCGGAATCTTTGAGGATCTGGTGCCCTTCTTCCATATTCGTGCCTTCCATGCGAACTACAACTGGAATTTTGATATGGAGTTTTTTAGTTGCAGCAACCACTCCTCTTGCCAATACATCGCATCGAAGAATGCCGCCAAATATATTAATGAAAATCCCTTTTACAGCTTTATCCGAGAGAAGGATTCTAAATCCATTTTCTATCATTTCCTCATCAGCTCCGCCACCCACATCAAGGAAGTTTGCTGGTTCCCCGCCAGATAATTTAATGATGTCCATGGTGCCCATGGCCAGTCCTGCACCGTTGACCATACAACCAATATTCCCATCTAGCTTGATGTAGTTGAGGTTGAACTTGCTGGCCTCCACTTCCGTTGGATCTTCTTCATCCGTGTCGCGAAGGGCGTGTGTGTCTTTATGCCGGTACATTGCATTGTCATCTATATCTACTTTTGCATCGAGAGCTAGAACACGGTCGTCAGAGGTTATAACGAGAGGGTTGATCTCCAACATCGAGTAATCTTCCTTGATGAAAGAATCATAGAGATTGATGATGAAAGGAATAATAGCTTTTAAAGCTGCGCCTTCCAAGTTCAAGGCAAAAGCAATTTTCCTTGCTAGATAAGGTTGAACTCCAATTACGGGGTCTACCACTTCTTTAATGATTCTTTCAGGAGTATCAGCTGCAACTTCTTCGATCTCCATGCCTCCCGCTTCAGATGCCATGATAAGAACCCGGCTGGTTTCACGGTCTACCAGGATTCCCATATAGAGTTCTTTGACGATCTCCATGCCTTCTTCTATTAAAACTTTTTTGACCAGACGGCCTTCCGGTCCGGTTTGCGGCGTGACCAAAGTCATTCCGATTATTTTCCCGGCATGTTTTTCTGCTTCAGCAGGGCTTTTGGCTAGCTTGACGCCACCGCCTTTTCCTCGGCCTCCTGCATGAATCTGAGCTTTGACAACAACAACAGGGGTACCCAGTTTTTTAGCGGCTGCGCGAGCTTCCGATTTTTTTGAAATCAAAATTCCGTTAGGCACAGGAACGTTATATTTTCTGAGAATTTCTTTGGCTTGATATTCGTGAATCTTCATGAATTTATCTATAAATTATAAGGGGAAAAAGAGAACCAATTTTTAACATATGAAAAGGGAAGATGTCAAAAGATTCTTCCAAATGCTGAGAGGGAATAGGAGGGGTAACTGTTATTAGATGAGGCTAGATATGAGTTAACACTTTGAAGTAATATTTTTGGGTTGTGCGGCTTCATCTTGTCCGGTGTTGGTGGTTGCGTCGTACAACTGCGTCCAGGCTTCCAATAAGGGGTTTAAAATATTGAGTACTGCCTGAAGAGCTTTTATGTCTGACTTGATATTAGCTAAAGTCAGTTGACTCAGCGCGAACTGATAAAGGGATTCCAGGCGCGGTGCGACATCGCCGCCTTTTTTAAAGTCCAGAGCCAAAGAAAGTTCGTTGATGATATCATGGGATTTTTGAATGTACTTGCCCTGATTGGCTAGATCTCCCTTCGTCATGCTTTCTCTCGCTAAGGTGGTGAACTTGATGGCACCTTCATACATCATAAGAATCAGGCGGCCTTGGCTAGAGGTCGAGATCTGATTTCTGCGGTATTGATCGTGGTATCGAGATGGAACCATTTATTTTTCTTCCTGAAAATAATTTTTATTTTTAATTTTTCTCATCAGCCAGAGAATAAAGACTTAATTCCATCAATTGAACTTTCAAATGCATTTTTTTGCGAGTTCAATCTTCCCAGAACAACTTCGAGATTAGTAAAGCGGTTACGTATTTGAGTATCAAACAGTACGAGTCTTTCTTCGAGATCGGCAATGGTTTCATCAAAGTCGGTGATGGAATTGGTGGCGCTGTCTATCTCCGCTTCAAGGGGACCCTCCAAAGACGCATCTGTTAATTTGGCTAAGATCCTGTTGGTTATTTGAGCAACACCTACTGTGAGCGTAATAGTGCCGTAGTCTCCATCAGCGAGATTGCCGACGCGAAAATTAAGTCCTTCTGCGGCAGTGCCCGGTGCGCCAGCGAAAAAATTGCCATTTCCCACAGCATCAACAAAGGTACTTGTGCCTGAAGTTGCTAACTGAACTACTCCGTCAGATACTCGAACTTGATAACCGCCAGGCTCAGTATTGTCGGTGAAACCTACAAATGTAACCGAGCTGTCGGAGGTACTTCCTGAACTGGAAAATAACTGGGTAACGTTGCCGATATCACTTGCTATTGCTGTGCTAAGGGCTCCATCGTCTATGGAAATCGTCCCATCGGTTTGCGTGCGCACACCAATTTGTGACAGAAAATTAAAACTTCCATCTATTCCCACAACCTCATCACTTACGGTTTCCCGCAATGTCTGCTGTAGATTTTGTATGGTAAAGTTTGCAAACAGAACACCTGTCTCCCCGGTGGATTCGACTAAAGCTAATTCGGAGGACAGATGGAGAATGATTTCGTTGTATCCGTCTACATAGTTTTGAACTTTTTCTTTTATAGCATCTTCATCCGGACTTAAAGTGATGACGCCAGAACCAGCAGATTCTAATGTCAAGGTCGTGCCGCCGATGACATCAGTGACGACGTTACTGGCTTTTGATACCGCCACTCCATCCAGATTAAAACTTGCGTTTTGTGCGGCTTGGGTTTCAGTGAATGAAATAGAGGATGTTTGCCCAAACCCAAATAAAGTATTGGAAGCAGAAACTGAAACCGCATTATCTACTCCCGTTTGTGATCCAGATATAACCAGCTTAACGGGATTGGTATCACTTCCGTCATTGATGAAATTTGCTTGTACGTTGGCTCCTGAGTTGTTGATAGCCAGCCTGACGCCGTCTAGGCTATTATTGCTACTATCAATGGTAAGCTCTGTGACAGTTGTTCCTACGGTTATGGAAAGGGTTCCAATACCAATAGCGCTGGATGTTTCGGCAAATCCTGATGAAAGAAGTTTGGTTTCTCGGGCTAGGTTGTTAACGACTAAAGAAAATGTTCCAGATGTAGCGGTGGTGGAAGTCGCAAGGTTTGCTACATCGTTGTTATCATTGGAATTATTATTTGAAAAAACGCCTGTTGTGGTAAGAAAACGTGATTCAGTATTGAGTGTGTTAACAACACTTTTAAAATCTTGCAGACGATCTTTGAGATCTCTAAAACTCAGCAACTTTGCATCTTCCAAAGCCCGTTTTGCCTCAACGATATCGATAGGTTGGCGTTGAAGTTTTATGAGGTTGTCAATAATTCCACCTGTGTCCAGGTTGGAGTTGATGCCAAATATTGCGTTTTGAGCCACTTATTTACCTTCCAGTTGATTTCCCTGAGTTGCTAAACCCATCTGTCTTTAGATTTATCGGTCTAGAAAACGGCAAACTTTAATGTTTTAAAGGGGTAATGGCATTCTAAATAATTTGAGGGTGTAGAGAGTGAGATATGCAGTTGTATGGTCTGTAAGTAATTTTTTAATAAGGGATTATCAAATAATTGTTGATTTGGATTCTCAAGGTGATAAATTAAAAAAATATTCCTAATGAATTTCTGGATTTATGTCTGAACAACTCGGTCTATTTGGCGAACCTGAGGATCAGGAACCTGCCAAAACAACTCAAGAGAAACCCGCCAAACCAATCAAATTGGAAGCAGGGCCTCGCGTCCAATATTTTGACTTGGAAACCCAGAAAAGTGCAGATGATGTCGGTGGCTGGGGCAATATCCACAAAATGGGGCTAGCGGTAGGCGTGGTTTGGGACAGTCAAGATCAGGACTATTTCGTCTACGAAGAGAAAGACGCCAAAAAACTGGTGGAAAAACTAAGGACTGCGGATCTGGTCGTGGGTTTTAATGTTATTGGGTTTGATTACACCGTGTTGCAGCCTTACTCTGACTTTGATCTACAGGAGATCAATACCTTCGACATGCTTGTCGATGTCAAAAAACTTCTGAACTTTCGCTTGAGCCTCAATCATCTGGCTCAACATACCCTGAATGCCAAAAAATCCGCTGATGGATTGATTTCCCTGCAATGGTATAAAGAAGGAAAGATTGACAAGATCATCCATTATTGCAAACAGGATGTCGAAATCACCCGCGACCTTTATCTGTATGGGGAGCAGCACGGTAACGTCAATTACCAAAGCCGATCCGGCAATCCACTACAGCTTGAAGTTGATTGGAAGACGGCTAACTTCACTTCCTGACCTGCTATTTAATTCTAAAAAATTTTGTTTTTTGTGGAGTGACGTTGCTTTTCTGTTAAACGCGCGCTTAACGATTTTCTCGCTTTTTTTTGGGCCGCGCGTCTAGCTCTCTTCTGAATTTATGAATTTTTTCAGGAAGGGGAACATTGCACCGCGCTTCTCTATCATTTCTTCACGCGATTTTTTTACTACAGCTTCATCAATGATTCGTATGTTGCGTTCGGCGGCGAACTTCTCGATCCCTTTTACTACCATACCGCGTGCAAAAGAGGGGATACGGTCTAACCTGCCTTTGGCTTCAGGCGTCCATTCAGTCTGAAATTCAACTTCCAGTCCAAGTGTGTCTTCGACTTTTAAGGTAATAGCTTTGCCACCATATTTACCTGGTTCGTAATCGCAGGAAGGGTCTGGATCCATATAGTTTCCAGTTTCGGCAAATGCTCGCGCCCGGCACCCGGAACACATAGTAGAGAATTCGCAAGTACCGCATTTACCTTCAAGTTGTTTTCGGTCGCGTAATTGAATCATTAGTGGTGCATTTTCCCAGAGGTCTTTGAAGGTGCGTGACTTTAGATTGCCCACAGATTCTTCAATAAAAGGGCAGGGAGTCAAGTTGCCTTCGGGAGAAATTCGACTGTAATGCGTTGCCGCCGGACAGCCACCGGAATAGGTGCGTGTGTAAACAGACTCGGGATCATTCTCATAAACCACACGCTTATATTGCGGAGCGCATTTCGAGTTGATCATCAGTTTGCCTTTGTATTTCATTTGCTGGTCGTAAAGCATTTTTAATGCTTCTTCATATGCAGCGTTTGAAATGTCAGTGTTACCTTGACCACGACCGGTGCAAACCAGGAAGTAGAGATTGAACGCAATGGCTCCTATTTTTTCGGTGAACTCAACTACATCAGGAATTTCTTTATAGTTCATGTCGGAAACGGACATTTGAACGAGGAAATCAACGCCCACCTCATTCAAAATATCGAATGCTTCCATGGAATGTTCCCAGGCTTTATCAACGCCACGGAACTTATTGTGTTTGTCGGGGTTCATTGAGTCGATGCTGATTCCGACGCCATGTGCTCCCGCAGCTTTAATTTTTTCGGCGTTAACGCGATTGATCATGGTGCCGTTGGTGCCAAGCACAACCATGAACTTTTTGTCAGCAGCGTAACGAATAATGTCGTAGATATCGGGTCTTAAAAGGGGTTCGCCTCCCGTCAAAATTAAGAAGGCATTGGGGTTGACCTCTGCAATCTGATCTATTACACGGAAACATTCCTCTGTATTCAATTCATCGGTTTTGAGTCCACCACGAAACTCTGCATCGAGATAGCAGTGGTCGCAATTGAGGTTGCACCGCTTGGTTAGATTCCACGATATGGAGTAAGCGCGGAAATCCATCTTTTCTGGGCTGATTTCGAGAGTAGGTGTCTGTTCCATGTTAAATTAAGGGCGCAGGGCCAGTTAAGTTGTAAGTCTTTGAAAACTGTTATTTATCATAGAAGGTTTTAACTAATGAAACAAATGTTTTGCGGCTTATTGGGGCTTTCCCTGATCATTGGGTTTTCCGCTTGTGCTCCCAAATTGGAAAAGGTTGTCAATCCGGGCTCTGAACGGATTTACAGGATCACAGTTTCTGATCGTTTTGGCAGAATCTCCTCTGAATTTTGGACCATCGCCAAATTGGAAAAGTTGGGCGTGAAGACAATATCCAGTTCCTATTTTGACCGGGCCATGAAATACGACGATGCCGAGTTAAAGGTAGTTTCTCTTTTAAAAATAATCAGTCAATTTGAATTGAAAAGTGGTGAAGACGCTATTTTGCTCAATTGCTTTGACGATTACCAGGGCATCCTTCCTATTTCCGATGCTCTGAAATATGATTTACAACTGGCAACAAAAATCGAACTCGGATTTGGCTCATCCAAACCCGGTTGGTTGAATCCACTTCTTGTTGTTGTTCCTGATGGCAAAGAACCTCCATTTGCAGAACGATTTTTAACAGCGAATATCAGAGAACTCAAGTTTGTAAGATTGAGTGATTATTATGGGTCCCTTAAACAAATTGCCAAGGATTCAAAAGAGGTAAGCCAAGGGTTCGAAGTTTATAAAAACAACTGTTTGTTCTGTCACAGCCTCAAGGGCCGGGGAGGGAATAAGGGGGCGCGGTTATTAGAGATGTACGAGTTTGCAAAAGAGACAGGGCAGAAAAAGTTCTTAGATGGTTTTAAAAATGTTCATCATAAAGACAACGCTGATAAACAGGACGTTGAACAATTTGTTACGCATGACCAATTGCAACGGGTTATGGATTTTTTGCTGGCTTTGAAAAGGAGTGAAGAAAAGAAGAGCTAGGATTGCGGTGTTGAAATTCCTTTGGATTGAAGGAAACCGGTAAAAGTTGGATCGTTGAGTATATGGGGTGATATAGGCATGTTGGCGGGCAACCCTTCTAGGTTAGGGCCAAACATGTTTTTCACGTTTTGCGGAAGCGCAATGCCTTTAGACTTAAAGAATGTCAAAACACCCGGTTCAAAAAGAATATGTGGCGGTAAATCTTCAATGCGTAACGACACATTAGTTACTGGAGCCGGGGCAGGTGCGACACGGAAGCGAGGTTTTTTCTGCGTTCTGGGTTGTTGTGTTGCCTGGCGACTTAAGCGAATGTCTACATCGCGATTGTCAGGTTGAGATTCTTCTCCAGACATTATCCAGACGCGACTGGTTTGTAGATTGTCTGTCCACACCTCGACACGGCTGAACCCTTTTAAAAGTTCGCGGACTGCGGCTTCCCAGTCATCGGCCTGAATAGTGGCGCTAAAAGGAACCGTTTCCATAGCGGGGTCGATGGAAAACAAAATGCCAGTTTCTTCCTGGATATTTTGTAAAACACTTAGTAAAGAAAGATTTTCAAAACGCAGGCTGATGCCTTTGGGTGCAACTTCAGAGTTATAGCTGGTGCTGGGTGGAGTGACAGTTGTGTTGGTTTGTGGGATGGGTGCAGGAGTTGCGTTTTCCTGCTTTTTTAAATCCAGAAAACGCGCATCAGCAGATACTTGCCATAAACCGATGGCGAGTCCGATTCCTATAGTTGTCTTAATCCAATGTTTCATCCCGATCCTCCACAAGTCGAGAAATATCAACCAAAGTATAGCTAAAAAACAGGATGAAAGGAAGGTCGATGTTTTTTGTCATGAGAAGTATTTCCCCTTTCGGGTGGGGTAGGGCCATGCTATGGTTTAGGTTCTCTTTGATTTTCGACTATTTAAAGGAATATAGAAATGCTTTTGCCGGTCACCGCTTTTTTTGCAATAGGAACAGGGATTGAACTGTACGGGCTGAAATGGACCAGCGAATCACTTAGTATTATTAATACGGTTTCATTGATCATGTTGACGTTTCTGATTGGTATTGTTGTTAGTCGGAGTTATGGCAACGAATGTTTTGAAAGAATTCAAAGGTCTCTAAAATCCCGTGAGGCACCTGCGGATGATGTGTTGAATGGTGCCGTGATGAGTCTTAGCAGTATGTTGCTCATTACACCTGGAATAGTGACGGACACGATCGCTCTGCTTATACTGCTTCCCGCTACTCGCGATTTATTCAAAGGTATGGCGTTGAACCTTACGATGAAGAGGATTAAATCGGGCCAGTCTTATTTCTTCTTTCGGGATTAAACTCTGCGATACGTTGCTGGCAAATCACAATTTTTTATGTCGTAGGAAAAAAATAACCATCTGTGCTCATCGGCGGCTAAAAGGTTTTTTTATGATTTGGATGAGAGGCAAATCACCCCAGCCCCTCTTTAAAAAGAGGGAGTCATTGAAGCTGCTCTCTTCCCCCCCGGTCGTGGCCCAGCGGAGAACCTCTGCTGGTAAATTTTTCATTTTTATGTGTTCAAATAATGTTGACGGCGCAACGGGTTATGGCCAGTTGCCCCCACGGCTAGTGGTGTGAGATCGCTTTTCTTTCCTCCACGAAACCTTCGAGATGAATTACTAGATCTGGATGAAGCTCCTTATGAAGAAGTCCGTGATAGTCTGAACGATGTTGCTACAGTCAACCGCTATTTAAGCGGTTATCGGGTTCTACTTCATCATGCTGGAAAATTTCTAAAAGAACATCAGTTAGACCGTCCTTTCACCGTGCTGGATGCAGCGACCGGTTCGGCGGATCAACCAGTTGCCCTTGCCAAACTTGCCCGTAAGTTGGGTATTCCCATTCAAATTACGGCAATTGACATCAATGCCAAGATGCTGAAAATGGCAAAAGATGAAATCCAGAAATATCCTGAAATCCGTCTGGTGCAATGCGACGTGCTAGCATTGCCATTTAAGGATGAAGGATTCGATTTAGCGGTAAACAATCTTTCGTTACATCACTTCACTTGGAACAACGCGGTCGCAATTATAAAAGCCATTTACAAATCCGCGCGATTGGGATTTTTGATCAATGATTTGCATCGCAGCCGAATCGCGCATGCCGTTATTTTTATTTTGACACGAATTTTTACTCGTAATCGTCTCACCCGCTATGACGCACCAGTCTCTGTTATGAACGCCTTCACACCTTCTGAATTTCGCGAACTTGCCATGCAGGCGGAAATAGCTCCTTTTGAGGTTCACCGACACTTTCCCTATCGTATTGCTTTTCTGGGTAAGAAAAAATGATGACAGATGTCATTATTATCGGTGGTGGCCCTGCTGGGTGCACGGCTGCATTGGGACTCAATCGGCTCGGTTATCGTGTAGTACTTTGCGATCAGGCAAAGTTTCCACGAGACAAGGTTTGCGGTGAATTTATCAGTCCAGCAGCGGACCCTATATTGAAAAGATTGGGAGTCCTTGACCGCATCGAAGCTTTATCCCCCAAAAGATTGAAAGGTGTTGCTATCTCTTCTTATGAAGGCGAAGAGATTGTGATTGATTATCCGCAACTGCCGGGGATGAATGCACGCCCGACCAGCTTGTCTGTTCCAAGATATGAGTTGGATGCCAATTTCATGGAACAGGTGAAACAAGTTGGAGTGGAAGTTCGAGAACAACACAAGGTTACAGAATTTTTGTTTGCCGAGGGTCGCGTTACCGGAGTTCGTGGATGGGATGAGAACAAAACTTCTTTTACTCTTAAGGCATCTTTAGTGATTGATGCCGGTGGTCGTAATGCACTCTCTTTAAAAAAATTTGGTTTGAAAAAAGAGTCTGCGGAAAATACTAAAATAGCCATGGCAGCGCATTGGCAGGGGGCGCAAATTGCCGATGATTATTGTTATATGCACGTTTCTCGTCCTGGGTATACAGGTATCTCAAGTGTGGGAAAAGACCGTACCAACGTAGTGCTTGTAGTCAACCGTCAATCGATGCATGGTGAGAAGCCGGATAAGTTTTATCTGGATGCAGTGATGAAAAATTGTCATCGGCGCAAAATCTTGCAAGATGCCGAATGCATCGAGTCAGTGCGTGCTATTGAGTCGCTGGCTTTTTCCGTCAGACCGGTCACTTGTGGTGGGCTCCTGCTAGTGGGCGATGCGACGGGTTTTATCGATCCTTTTACGGGTGAAGGAATTTACCTGTCTTTGCGGAGTTCTGAGATCGCCGTAGAAATTGCCGACAAAGCTTTTAAAAAATCGGATTGGTCGAATGAGATGCTTAAAGACTACGAGGTAAGAAGAAGACAGGAGTTCGATAAGAAATTTTTATTGAGTCGAATTTTTCAGAAACTTATTTGCAATCGGTTTTTTTGTGATCGGGTGGTAAGAGCTTTGCAAAGGAAACCTGAGTTGGCGGAAACATTAGTAGGTGTTATCGGTGACTTGTCGCCAGCTCAAACTGCAGTTTCCTTTAAGTTTTTATTGCGCCTGATTAGTGCGTGAATACTTGTTTAACTTCCTTTAAGAATGGATTGAGCGGCTTCCAATCCTTCTTTCGTATTTTCAATTAATATTTCAAGTTCTTCGAAATCCAAGTCCAGCTTGTCGAGTATGCCGTATTCCAAAGGTGCTGCGTCTTCAGGGACGATTCCGTTTCCGAATCCATTCTGGTTTGCTAGCAGATTAGCGGTGGTCAGTAAGTGGGCTATATGTTTTACGTTCCCATCCGTGCCAGTGTCATCATGGTGTGTTCCAATTGCCTGTATCATATCGGGAGAAACCGGCCACCACCTTTCAATAAACCTTTTTCCTAGTTCGGCGTGGGTGATACCAAAAGTTTCTTCTTCGTGTTCAGCCAGAGTGCGGTCGGTCGATTTGATACTTTCCAATAATTCTGTGTATTGATCCGGGATGAGATGATCAAAAACAAGAATGCCTACATCGTGCATCAGTCCACACATATAGGCGAACTCAATTTCCTCATAAGATATCTTTACAATATGTGCAAGTGAACGGGTGAGATAAGCAACACCCAGTGAATGAGTCCAGAAGTTAAACTGGTTGAAACCTTTTGGTTTCCTGAATACTCCGGGAAGCGAAACGGTATAGGCGAGGTCGAGAACCATTTTAATGCCCAGTCTCATCACAGAGTCCTGAACATCAACGGATTTTTCCCGCCCGCCTCCAAATAGCACGCTGTTAGAAAGCTGGATCAATCGCCCCGATAAAACCGGCTCGGTCTCAATGATGGCAGAAATTTCCAAAATATCACAGTCAGGATCGTTAACGCGTTTTTCCAGATTTAAAAGGACTTCGGGGATGGGTGGAAGATCCCCCTTTGTTTCTATAAGGGAGATTAGTTCATCTCTCATATGGTTCCTATAATTAGTGGATGCTTGATTGATATTCGCTCAGAATTTTGTCCATTCGGTCTTTGAGGCTCAGTTTTTGTTTCTGATGCTTTTTCTTTTCTACTTCTTGTTCTGGAGTAAGGAGCTTCTTTTTGTTTAATGCTTCAACCTTTTTTTTGAGCGAAGTGTGTTCTTGGTAGAGGCCACTAAACTCCTTGTTTTCTTTTTGGATTTTTTCGAGTAAATCGGGATTGATATTCATTCTTCCTCCTTCTTATTTAGGCGCCTTATAATTCAATTCTGCTTCAGACGGTCGGACGTAATTAATCATAAGAGAGTCCAGATCGTAGTGCAGGTTTTTTTCCACGTTGGCGATTAAAACTGCGCTGGCCGCAACAGTTAGGTTTTTTGTAGGAACGGTCTGTACAAATTTCTCTTTAAGACGAGATGTGAAGACATCTTTGTAAACATCCAAACCATTCCCTACAAATACAGTGGGTTGCTTTATTTGGTCGCATAGATCGGCTGCTGATATGGCCTGATCGGGAGTTGATCTTACGCATTGGTCGTTTTCAGAGTTGAACAAAGCGGTATAGACCTCTTTTTTTCTGGCATCCAAAACCGGACAAATAACGTAAGGGCCTGGTTGTACTGTTTTTGCATAGGCCTCCAGGGTGTTCACCGATGCGAAAGGTTTTTCCGTCGCTAGAATAAAGCCTTTAAGTAAACTGATACCCACTCGTAGTCCAGTAAATGACCCCGGACCCGTGGTAATTACAAACCCATCAATTTCATTTAGTTTTGTTCCAGAGCCATTGAGCATGGCATCTATCTCAAATAAAAGTTTGTCGGAATAGGCGGGTGAACCTTCGATCAATGATTCGAAAACGAGCTCGTTATCATCCAGAAGAGCGACACTTCCTGAAGGTGAGGATGTGTCCATTCCCAATATTTTCATCGTTTCTCAATGGAAAAAGGTGGAGAAAAGCTCATCGAAGTGCTCCTTTGAATACACACTAAAGATAGGGGATGCAATGTTGAAAGTCAATGAAAAATCGGGACTTTTCGTGATTTGGCTTGTCCTGTATATTATCTTTAAAATCAATGATTTAGATCGCAGTAGTCATGGGTAAAATTTGTTTTTCCGGTTAACTTTTTGAAAAGAAATCGATTGAATTCTTAAGATTTAAAACTATAGAAACGGATAGCAAAAGTGCCACTAGGGTAAACCTTATAAGGATTGTGGTAATTTTAAGCTTAACCATTGAAAAAATTGACTTTATTATCTTGACATTGGAAATGTTTGAAATTAAGGTGAATGTGTTATGCAGGGTAAATCTTGTTTTTAGTGTTTGATTAGTACTTTATAAAACAAGGTATTGAAGACATTTTTTGGAGGCAAGGCTCGTTATGTTCTACGAAGTCAAAGTTTTCGGCGCTAAAGGTGAGCTTAAAAAAGTATTATCCCCAAAAAAACTGAGTAATAGGTTTTGGCAAGACGGGGAACAGAAATTGATCGACTTTACGGATAAAGAAAGCGGTTCCAGCAACACGGCTAATAAGGTTTATGAAAAAGATGAGTTTCAGCTAGAAGATCGATGATTAAGCAGTGATATAGGTTTTTATTGAGGCACAGCGACTAAGTCGTTGTGCCTTTTTTAATTCCATAAATGATTATTTTTAATCCTATCCATACTGACTATAATCAAATATAATCTGTTGTTTTTGCACGTGTCGTTTAATTATTAGCCATTTATTTGAAAATCTATGTATATAACAACTTCAGACCAGTTAAATGAATTTTGTAAGAGCTTGGAATCATCCGATGTTCTTGCTGTTGATACAGAGTTTGTTCGTGAAAGAACTTATTTCCATCGTATCGGACTCATCCAGGTTGCAGGAAAAGAGGGGTGTGGAGCGGTCGATCCCATCCTGGTGAAAGATTTGACTCCATTACTGGAGATTCTAAAAGATCCCAGTAAAATAAAAGTATTTCACGCAGCTCGTCAGGACCTGGAGATTCTGGTGCGTCTTTGTGGGCAAGTTATTCCACCGGTGTTTGATACTCAGGTTGCCGCTGCTCTTGTCGGCTGGGGATCACAAATTTCATTTGCTAAGTTAATACAAAAAGCTTTAGGAAAACACATTCATAAAACAGAAACTTATACTGATTGGTGCCGACGCCCTTTAAGTGAGAACCAGATACAGTATGCCATCGATGATGTCCGCTATCTCATGCCTGCTTATGAAAAGCTTATCGAGAGACTGACGGAGTTGAAAAGAAACGATTGGGTCGCAGGAGAAGTGAAAAACTGGGAAGATCCTGAAACGTTTGCTTTGCCCGATCCACAAAAGCGTTTTTTGAAAATTAAAAGTCTGCGAAGCTTGAAACCCAAAAATCTAGCCGTGCTAAGAGAACTGGCGGCCTGGAGGGAAAATCTTGCTGTATCTCGAGACTGTTTGGCTAAGTCCATTGTACGCGATGAAACATTGCTAGAAATTGCACGAAAAATGCCGCGTGAAGCAGGAGAGCTTTCGTCATTAAGAGGGTTTTACCATAAGGAAATTGGAAAAAGTGGAGCCGACATAATAAAAGCGATTGAGAAGGGAGATGCTGTGGCTGAAGGTGACTTGCCTATACTGCCAGAATCAGATGGCTATTCCACCACGCGTGGCATCGAAGAACTATTGTCTGCTTTTGTACAAATTCGTTCTGAAGAATTGAAAATCGAACCCAGTGTTCTGGCAGATCGCAAACGGTTACACTGCTTCGCTACCCACTTTGAGCAAAAACTTAATATGGACGATAATTTTCTTTTGCAGGGCTGGAGAAGGGAATGCATCGGCGAACCCATGCTATCATTGTTAAAAGGGGAGGTAGGATTAAAGATCAATCCCTCGGGTGCGGTCGCTCTGATTCCACTCAAATGAGATTTTGGTGCTTAACGTGAGAGCCCCGCTTTTAAACTCAGGCGATTGTCGGAGTTTTTCCAAGTCAGGGTCTGTCTCAATCTGCTTCAAATTAGCGAATCCCAAACGGACCGCTTCCTGTAATTTTTCCATACTGGCTTTAGGTTGATCGGTTAAAGAGTAATAACAGGCATAGTTGTAATGGATGTGCGGGTTTTGAGCATCAAGAGCCATTCCGACCTTTAAGGCTTCTAACGCTTCGTCAAAATTTGAGTTTCTCATATAAGCTGTACTCAGGTTTATAGCGGCCTCTTTGAAGGTCTTATTATGATGGAGTGCTTTTTTGTAATTACCTATGGCCTCATCATACTGGCCCTTCTTGAAACTTTTGTTACCTTCGTTGTAGTGGAAGATGCCCATCCTTTTTTCTTTCTCTTCCTGTGAAATGTTTTGACCGTTGCTACCTTCATTATGGCTACCTTCTTTGTGACTGCCTTCCATTTTCTTGGAACTTTTTTCGGAATTTGAGGCAGATAGGATTATTGGCGCAGTGTCTGTGATTAAAAAAACAATCAAGGCCAGGAGCCCTAAATGCGGCAGGTATTTAATAAAGTTTCTGTTTTGATTCATAGTAAGGCTCTTAGGAAAACCAACGCTTTAATTCGCTAATGGAGTAGAGAGGGTCGATACCGTCTATTGCAGCTCCCTGCGAGCATAGATTGTATATCCGCGCGCTTTTATTTTGCATGGAGATTTGTTCCAGGTTGCGCAAATAACTGTACATCAATTGGTCGGTCAATATTTCATTTCCATACGTATTTTTTACCTTCACAGTCTTTTTTTTCTGGAATTTTTCTTGATGCAGCTTATTAAGCTGTGCGGAACCCGCTATTTGAGAGAAGAGTTGCTGATTGAACCGACTGTGTTTTGAATAATAACGATCGCCAGTCAATGCGCAATCCTGTCCGATTAGAAAGATGGGGTCGCATCCACATTGAATTAAAGCATCGACACCCAGACAAGCTACCGAACCGCCCGCTTGCGTAATCCCTTTTTTTTCTATTTCTTCGTGTTGATTAAGTGCATGGCCTTCTTTGTAAATCACGAAGCAGTCACCGGGAAAATTTTTTAATACATTGTGGTTCACGGTGGGAGTGAAAACCAATTTCGTGGAGCCTTTTGTATATCCTGCAAAATGAAAAGCACTCTCATATTGTGGATCAAGGGAAAAAACATATTCAGGGTGTATGTCATTTTTAAGGAGAGCGGGAAATGCTGTGTCGACACAAGTTAGGACGAAAATATCTTGCAGATGTTTAAGGTACGGCAATACTGTATCAAGGGAAGGGCCAGCACTTACCATAAGGCCGGGCCGTCCTGAGTGAACATTCTTTAAAGAATTGATGCCTGGAGATTTTTTTACCTTCTCTTCATTGTGCAAGACATTGACTTGCTCCAGATCACGGAACATAGCGGGAAACCGTCGTTCCATTAACAAAATTTCCAGAGCATTTTTTAAAGCTGGAAAATTATCTGGTATGCATTTGAAAGACGGAGCATGAAACAATATCTCAAGTTTTTCAGAGTCATTTTCTGAGATGTGTTGCATCTCCCGAGATATTTCATCGGAAACTTTTGATTCATCAACTCCAGAAATCAGTTTGAACCGGTTATTTTGAAAAAGTTGAGTATGATCTCTAATTTTTAATGCAGTTGCTAAAATATCTAGATTGAGTTCGATTGCCAGTAAGAAGCCTTCGGGACCAATTTTTTCCAACAAGGGTTGTAGATGGTAACCGAGACCAAACCCATATAGACATACCCGGCTTCCTGGTGGAATGTTTTTGGCGAATTCAGCCCCTTCCTTTTCGGGGTCGTATTTACTGTGCAATAGAATATTCTCATACTGGGCAGTGGGCTTCCCTGAGTTAGCATCGAGAACATTGATTTTTTTCGATAGCTCACTGTGAATATCTACAGGCCATGAAACATGGTCTTTCAACAGAGCTAGGTTTTTTTCGAAGAAGTGATTGTCCAACGAGGGGTCTCCAAATTGCATCTTTACCATCATATCACCAATTGACTTGCAATCGTTTTAGATTTGTTTTAAAAAAAATGAACTTCCTTACTATGGATAACTCGAAGAACCTCTATGCCTAGACCGACAGATATAAATAAATCACAAATCAGGATTCTTTCTGATGACTTGGCCAACCAGATAGCGGCTGGGGAGGTGGTCGAACGGCCGGCCTCTGTGGTGAAAGAGTTGTTAGAAAACTCCATTGATGCTGGGGCCACCCTTATTCGATTGGATATTGAGGGAGGGGGTAAAAAGAAAATCCGTATTATGGATAATGGCATGGGGATGCTGCCGGAGGAGTGCAAGCTCGCCTTTTCCCGACATGCGACCAGTAAGATTTCTGAATTCAGCGATCTTGAAACAATTCAGTCGTTAGGGTTTCGTGGCGAAGCTTTGCCCAGTATTGCTTCGGTAGCAAAAGTCCGTTGCACAAGTGCGCGGAGTGAAACTCAGGGAGGAAAATTAATCGTGGTTGAAGGAGGTACCCTCGTGGAAGATAAGGATTTTGCTTGTCCCCAGGGAACAACCATCGAGGTAGCGCAATTATTTTATAGTACCCCAGCCCGCAGTAAATTTCTGAAAGGCGATTCCACAGAATTCTCTCATATCACTCAAGTGGTGACACAGCAGGCGTTGGCCTATCCCTCTATTCAATTTCAATTGATCCATAACGGACGTAATGTTATTCAGACTTTGCCGACAGATCAGACTCATTACCGCATTGCCGAACTATTTGGTGCTGACCTTGGCAAGTCATTGGTGCAGGTAAATTCGAATTCTGGGGATTACCAATTAGAAGGCTATGTGTCTAACCCTGTTTACACTCGCTCTAACCGGTCTGCGCAATATTGTTTCATCAACGGACGATTCGTCCGGGATAAAGTTATTCTTCACGCAACGCAGCAGGGGTACAGCCATTTACTGCCGAAAGGCCAACATCCGGCGCTGTTTTTATATTTGACCATGGATCCAAAATTACTGGATGTGAATGTTCACCCTTCTAAAGCTGAGGTGCGGTTTGCGTTTCAGCAAGATGTCCACCAATTCGTTTCGCGTAGCATCCGCGAAGGCCTTGAAAAAAATATGCAGGCGCCCGTCGAAGATGTCCGGCCTATAAACGATGATATTCCTATACATTCAAACTTTAGAAAACCGACTGAAACCCCTTCATGGATAGGGAAATCAGAGAAAACTTCATTTAGTCAAGGGAACCTTTCTGATTCTTTAAGAGCGATGGCGGGGTCTCATGGCTTCGAGTCCCAAGCTACAACGCCTTCATCACAAGTGACTTGGTTTGATAAACCTCCGATACCGGTTTCTCACCTTATATATTCAGAGTTCGAACCTTTAGGGCAACTGGACTGTTCTTTTATTATCATGCAGGGAAAAAAAGGATTGCTGGTGGTGGATCAGCACGTGGCACATGAACGGATTTTGTATGAACGGTTCCGTGAAGCGGCGAAGGAAAAAAAAATCGAAGTGCAAAACCTTCTATTTCCTTTAACTGTTGAGTTTTCTCCGGCGGAAACCGAAATATTGACCCCACATTTGGATCGCTTGCAGCAATTGGGATTGGAACTTGAGACCTTTGGGAAAAATGAATTTCTCTTACGATCCGTACCAGCCATTCTGAAAAATATCGATAACGAGAAACTACTTCGCGATACTATTGAACTTCTTCCTAAAGGTGGTGAAGAAAATGTCCTGCATGATAAATATGAAGATGTTCTTATAATGATGTCCTGCAGGAACGCTATCAAGGTCAACCACCCCTTAAACCTGGATCAAATCCGTAAGCTGATATCAGACCTGGAACAAACCACCATGCCATTTACCTGTCCACACGGCAGACCCATCTCTCTTTTATTTGACATGAACGATATTCTTAAAAAATTCCTCCGCAAGTAGTCCTCTAACGGGGAAAGCTAATATCAATGATTTTGTTGGGCAGGCCGAGGGGCGGGTATCTCGGCTTAAAGAACACCAATTTCCAGAAGCTCGACACTTTTTGTATCGTTATATGGGCTCTGACCTAATCCTCGCCCACGTTAGTGGGCTAGCCGCGGACGGTAATTTTTTTGATAGATTTCGCCAGTTTTCTGAGTTTGACGGCAGTTTTGGCTTTTTCTTCTTTTCGGGGAATTTTTTTGGGCTTGCGGTAACGAACCGATTTTCTGGTGTTGGTGAAAACCCATTGGGCATCGAGCAGAAACTTTTCGCGGTTGCCGGAATTCATTTTTCGAAATAAAGTGAGTAGCTTTTGTTCTTCTTTATTCGTGCTGATAAGGTTGTCGTTAAGTTGGCCTTTGAACATCAGGCGTCCTTCCTCTAAACCGCCGCCAATGACTTCTAATGGAGCCTTGGAGGTTGGGAGATTTTCCTGATCGGGTGTCTGCAGGTCTTCGGGGAAAACTTTGGTGGTCAGTAATCGATCGAGAGACAGATTTCCTAATCGTGCTAATTTCACTAGGACTGAAACTGGGGCATCTCTTTCTCCAGCTTCGTAACGGACGTAGGTTCTGAACCCAATCTCGAGAACTTCAGATAAGGCCATCTGCGTGCAATTGAGATTTTTTCGGATCGTTTTTAAGTTGTCTGAAAGAATAGTCATAATACTTGGGCCAGCACTTTGAAACTTTAAGCTAGCTCTATTCCATTTTTTCTTAAAAACTTGTAGGCTTCATCAATCCAGAAACGTTCCTTTTCCAGTTTGTAATCGGGAAGGTCTTTTGAAGAGCCAATAATGTTTTTCATATAATCTATGGCTTCCTGCTTCTTGCCTTTTTTATCTAGCAGGTGTGCGTAGTGATAATAGGCTTTGAAGAAGTGGAAGGAGTTGATTACATCTCCATATGCCTCTAGCGCTTTTTCATCTTTCCCGTCTAAACGGTAGCACTCAGCAAGTCCAAAAATAGCATTGCCATAGTCATATTTTTTGTCGATAGTTGTTAGTTTTTCTAATGCGATAGCGGCTTCATCGAATTTTCCCAGACCATGCAAACATTTTGCAAGGCCGTATCTCGCCTCCAGCATTTCTGAGTCACGTTGAATGGCTTCTTCAAAGTTCGGAATGGCCGCTTCAAAGTTTTTCTGTTCTATATAAACCTGCCCCAACTTTTCGTAGTGGTAGGCTTTATTAAATTGCTTGATCAGTTCTTTGAGCTGTAGCGTTTCTTCCGTCTCGACTTCTTTTTTCACGGGTTTGGCAAAAGGGATGATTGTGCCGAGTATTCCACTATTACTCTTGCTACTATCAGCACCGGTATTGCTAGCTCGATTTTTAATGGCGAAAAAATACGCTACCGCACCAATAGGAGGGAGCAGGATTATAATGATTATCCAGACAAAATGTTCGCGCCTTTGTATACAGTCCAGAACCATCCACAGCATGAATCCGGCTGCTAAGTAGTTAAATATTTCTTGCAATTCTACCTCTGTAATTTTGTAGGGACAATAAAAACGCGTTGTCCGGATTTTAAATCAAGAACCTTCAACCACCTTATTGGCGGCATCGAGGAGTAAGACTTTTGGTTGATGGGATTCCTTATCAGTGTCTATGTTACCATAAGCCGCAACAATGATGCGATCATTTATCTGAGCTAGTCGCGCCGCAGCTCCATTGACCGAAAACGTTCCAGAGCCTCGTTCGGCTGTTATAACGTAGGTGATAAAACGACTGCCAGAATTAATATTATAAATATGGACTTGTTCGTATGGGTGGATATCTACCTGATCCAATAAATCTTCGTCAATAGCAATACTACCTTCATAATCAATTTCAGTTGCTGTCACCGTAGCCCGGTGCAGTTTTGATTTTAACATTATTCTTTGCACTTTTTAGTCCTCTACAATGCAATTATCGATGAGTCGGGATGATCCGATTTTTACAGCCAGCGCGATCAACGTGCGGCCTTTGACTTCTTCTATTTCCTGCAAACTGCTGGGATCACAAATCGATATGTAATCGATTTGCATTCCAGATTCAGCGGTGATTCTATCTTTTATGTTCTGCTTTAATTGGTTTGTTGCCGTAGTTCCTTGACGAATTTTCTCTTTTGCGTCTTCTAATGACCTTGAAAGGGAAAGAGCTTTTTGCCTCTCCTCAGTGGATAGGTTGCGGTTGCGTGAGCTCATGGCAAGTCCATCTGGCTCGCGGACCAAGGGTACCCGATGAACAGAAATACCGAGGTTTAAATCTCTCACCATAGTTTCTATCACCGCAAGCTGTTGCCAATCTTTTTCTCCAAAAAAGACATGTTGCGGGCGAACAATATTAAACAATTTTAAAACAACGGTTGCCACACCCTTGAAAAGTCCGGGCCGACTTTTTCCACATAAATGATCGGTGATTTCATCTACCTGCACATAGGTTTTAAATCCTTCAGGGTAGATTGTTTCTCGATTGGGTTGAAACAGTACATCCACTCCGGCGGATTCCAACTTTTCTATATCACCTTCCAGGTCATGCGGGTAAACATCAAGGTCTTCATTAGGGCTAAATTGTATGGGGTTTACAAAAATACTGACAACCGTATGGTCGCATGTACTCAAAGACTGTTTCACCAGTCTCATATGCCCTTCGTGTAAATACCCCATGGTAGGTACAAGACCAATGCTGGTTCCATGAAATGAGTTTGAAATTCTTTTCATTTCACTGGTCGAGGACGCCTTCTGCATGAGGACTTGTTGTTTAAACTCAGCGACCATTATTCACCTGCTTGAGAGAACCTTTTTTTAGATTGTAGCTGTGTTCCGGACCTGGAAAAGCTTCGTTATGAACTTCATCAATGAACTCGCTGACGGCATTTTGAATGACATCCGCCAATTGAGCGTAGTGTTTGACAAATTTGGGTGCAAAGTCGGGGTTCAGTCCGAGCAAGTCATGAGTCACAAGAATTTGTCCATCGCATTTTGAGCCGGCGCCGATGCCGATGGTGGGGATTTCCAGATCCAGGGTGATTTCAGCAGCTAGCTCCTCTGGCATCCCTTCCAGAACCAGGGAAAACGCACCTGCTTTTTGTAGGTCTTTTGCATCCTGCTTAATTTGTTTTGAGTCGAGGAAAGTTTTCCCCTGAACTTTATAGCCGCCAAACTGATGGACCGATTGCGGGGTTAATCCGACATGCCCCATTACTGGAATACCCGCTTGAACAATGGCGTGTACTCGGTCAGCCATGCGTGTGCCACCTTCAAGTTTAACTGCTGCGGCATGGCCCTCTTGAATCAACCGACCGGCATTGGTCACGGCCTGTTCTACAGAAACTTGGTAAGACATGAACGGCATATCCGCCACAACCAATGCCCGGTGTGCTCCGCGTTTAACCGATCGCGTATGGTAGAGAACGTCTTCTAGGGTTACAGAAAGTGTGTTTTCGTGACCCTGTGAAACCATGCCCAAAGAGTCACCCACCAGCAATATATCGATGGCCGTGGTATCTAGCAATTTTGCAAAACTGAAATCGTAGGCCGTTAAAGCGGTGATTTTCTTTTCTGAGTTTTTCCTTGCCGTAATAGCGGGAACAGTGACAAGTTGATTTTTCATTATATTTTGCTGGCTGTGGCTAGGAGTCTAACTGGCAGGAGCAAGGAATCGAATTTCACGACTCCCTTCGGCAATGGCCGAAAGAGAAGCAAAGGTGACGGAGCATTGAAAAATTCCGATATTTTGAAACTCAGAATAAATAAATTAATTATTCTGAAATTTCTATATTTCAGTATTTATCCAACAATGCTTTTTTGAAACGCGTAGCAAAACTTAAAGCCCTAAAGGGTCTTCCTATTTTTTGCGTTTACTTGTCAGTATGAAGCTTTCTCCGTCCCGGTCCGTTAGGATCCAAGCGGATTATAATATTCTCTACCTATTTTATGGCTGTTGACCTTCTTTATCAACTCATCCAGGTCACATTTTTTTTCAACAAAATCTATCTCATTGGTATTAATGACTAAAAGTGGTGTTTCGGAATAATAAAAAAAGAAATTATTAAAGGCTTTGTTTACAGAATCGAGGTAGTCCGGGTCCATAAAGGCCTCATATTCCCGTCCTCTTTTGGCGACTCTTTCCTGTAGCACTTCGGTGCTGGCCTGTAAATAAATGACCAAATCGGGTTTCGGAGCTTTAGCGTCGATCAGGTTGAAGATTTGTTCGTACAAATTAAACTCATGATCTTCAAGGTTGAGACGGGCAAAAATTTTATCGCGCTGAAACAGATAGTCAATGACAACCACGGAGTTGAACAAATCTCTTTGCGCCAGTTGCATATACTGGTTGTATCGGCTCAGTAAAAAAAAAACCTGGGTCTGGAAAGAGTAGGCCTCTTTATCTTCGTAAAATTTGGATATGAAAGGATTCGAATCGGTATCTTCCAATATCAGGCGTGCTCCATACTGTTCGCCTAGCAGATTGACAAGAGATGTTTTGCCTGCACCGATGGCCCCTTCAATAGCAATGAATCTAGGTTCGATTGTGGATTTTGTCATTGTTCCGTTCGTTACTCTAGAATTTCTTTGATGGTCAACTTTAAATCTCTGTGATCGCCTGATTTTACAACAGTCACATCAGAAGCCCAAAGCTGGAAACTCAATTTATCTTTTCCCCACTCCGAGCAAATAATGATGGGAGCATTTTTAGTTTTAAATTTCTCGATTATTTTCACGCTATCATCACCATTTAATTTTAAGTCTAGAATGATGAGTTGCGGTTTATTCGCATCCTTTAGCGCATCTTCTACAGAAGTGAAAGCGGAAACTGCAAAAGCTTCATTTTCGAGCTCTTTATAATAGGGCCGATTTTGACTGTTGGAGTCATCGACGATAAGGATATTTTTTGAAGTCAAAATCAGAGTTACAGCTGAATGTTAAAATTGGTAATCCACGATTAGTTTTTATAATAATCGGGCTATTTTTGCAACGTTTAATGGTTGGGCTGGATCTCTCGGAATAGACTGGAATATTGTTGTGCGGCGTTATCCCAACTGAAATCTATGTCCATGCCATTGTTTATCAAACGTTCCCAGCCAGACTTATCGGCAAAAGCGGCCAAGGATTTTTGCAAAGCTTGCTGAAATGATTTTCGGTCATTAGGTTCAAATTTAAAGCCTGTTCCCGTTTTACCATCAAAGGATTGAATGGAATCATCGAGTCCTCCAATAGAGCTCACAATAGGCACCGTGCCGTATTTTAATGCATACATTTGCATGAGTCCGCAAGGTTCGTAAATAGAAGGCATCAATAAAATATCGCTGCCTGCAAGAACCTGATGTGCCAGGGCATCATCAAAAGTTAAAGCCACTGCGAATCGGTCGGGATTGGCCTTGGCTAATTCGCTGAAAAAGTTTTCGTATTCGGAATCGCCTTCCCCTAAAACCACCATGCACTGATTTTTAAAATCCTCGGAAGCCTCCATCAAAAAATCAATTCCTTTTTGACTGGAAAGGCGGGAGATCATGCAGAGCAAGGGAGTATTTTTATCTATCTTCAGGGAAAATTTCTGGATCATTGCATCGCGGCATTTTTGTTTCTGGGAGAGAGAGCTGGGACCATAATTTTCAGGAATCAATCTGTCGGTGGCGGGGTTCCAAACAGAATAATCCACACCATTTAAAATTCCTGTGAAAGAATTTGATCGTTGTTGCAATATGCCTTCCATGCCAAAGCCAAATCCTGCAGTTTGAATTTCTTTGCAGTATCTCGGACTGACAGTGTTCAACGTGTCTGCAAATACCAGTCCCGATTTTAGAAAACTCATTTTTCCGTAAAATTCGATGCCATCCGAGCCTGAAAAACTATCGGGAAGTGTGGTTACATGAAACTTATCCATAGAGAAATTCCCTTGATAACCAAGGTTATGAATAGAAAATAAAGTGCGTATCTTTGAATACCAGGGGTCATCAATGGCTTTCAAGTAAGCAGGAATCAGACCTGTATGCCAGTCGTTGCAGTGAATGACATCGGGCTGAAAGTCGAGGGCTTTACAGGCTTCCAAAGTGGCTTTGCATAAAAAAGCAAACCGCTCGGCATTGTCGCTATACTCTGACCCCGGTTCACCATATAGATATTCACGGTCAAAATAAGTGTTATTTTCTACGAGATAAACTGGGACGTCTTCTGCAAGTTTACCTGCATACAAGGTGGCTTTTGTGTTGCCGATTTTTATTTCCGTGTTCAGAGAATGGATCGGTTGCGATTTCGTGCATGCGTATTTTGGCAGCAGAACACGGACATCATGGCCCTGTTTTTTAAGGGCAGGGGGCAGTGACCCGGCGACATCGGCCAATCCTCCGGTTTTAGCGAATGGAAAAACTTCGGCGGCGACCAATAAAATTTTCAAAGGAGAACTCATAAGATTGCACCTTATGAAATGCACACTAAAAAGTCAATCGAAGTGGATCATTCCTCAAAATCATTGATTGCATGGCAGTTAATATTTATAATTAATTTATCTAACATAAAACTAAGTACTCAATGGAAAATAAGAAAATTGTACTGGCGGTATCGGCAGGGATAGCAGCCTATAAGGCAGTAGAGTTATTGAGATTGCTGATGAAAGAGGGGGCCGAGGTCCAGGTTGCGATGAGCGCCAACGCCGGACAGTTTGTGACGCCTCTAACATTTCAAGCATTATCTGGAAAGCCTGTTTACCACCAAACATATGATTCGAAAAATTCTGCAGATATGGAGCATATCCGTGTGGCTGAAAATGCCGATTTGATGCTTGTGGTGCCTGCCACTGCATCAACCATTGGGAAAATCGCAAACGGTTTGGCAGACGATGCTTTGAGCAATCTCTATCTGGCTTTCAAAGGCTCGGTAATAGTTGCCCCAGCGATGAATGACGGAATGTGGCAAAACCTTGCAGTGCAGGATAATATTGCAAAGTTAATATCTCGCGGCGTGGAATTTGTCGACCCAGAGCAGGGCGAATTGGCCTGTGGCGCTATCGGGCCTGGCCGCCTCGCCGATCTCGATACGATTATGGGAAGAGTGAGAAATCATTTTAATCAGCTGCAGGACTTGCAGGGTTTGCGTATTCTGGTAACAGCAGGGCCTACCCACGAACCATTAGACCCAGTGCGTTTTATCTCCAATCCTTCTTCAGGGAAAATGGGGTATGCGGTGGCAGAGCGAGCAAAAGCCCGTGGTGCTGAGGTGGTTTTGATAAGTGGTCCGACTTATCTGAACCCACCTGCAGGGGTCAAGTTTGAATCTTGTAAAACTGCGGAAGACATGAACAGTCTAGTCCAAAAGCATTTTTCGGAATGTGATGTGCTGGTGATGTCTGCGGCTGTTGGAGATTTCACTGCTGAGAAGCTTGAAAAGGAAAAAATCAAAAAGCAGGGGAAGGAAGGACGTACTCTTAAACTCGTTGCTACTAAAGACATTCTCATGGAAGTGTCTAAAATAAAAACGCGACAGTTTGTAGTCGGGTTTGCCGCAGAAACGCAAAATCTGATTGAAAGTGCTCTGGAAAAGTTAAGGAAAAAGAAACTAGACTTGATTGTTGCCAATGATATCAGCGCACCTGGAATTGGGTTCCAATCCGATAACAATCAGGTGACTTTGATTGACTCCGATGGGAAAATTGAGAACTTGCCGCGAATGACGAAGAAAGAAATTGCTAATATCTTATTAGATAAAATCAGTTGTGCGAATGGCTAGGGTAGAGATTTCGCACAGCGAAAGCCGATGCTGGTAGACCGGTTGATCGGAGTGGTGGCGTTTCTATAAAATAGATTCACGTCTTCGGCATTATGCCTCCAGCTACCTCCACGGACGACTTTATACTTGCCTGTTTCTGGTCCCGGTGGATTTTCCTTGGGAGAAAATAAATAGTATTCGGGGAAGTGCCAGTCGTTCACCCATTCGGCAACATTGCCGGAAAGATCATAGACTCCATAGTCCGACTTGCCGTTTTCAAAAGAACCGACTGCCGTGGTTTTTTTAATATCTTCGTTATAATTGAGCTTACTGGAGTCCGGCGGTGTGTTGCCCCAGGGATATTTTACGGGGCGTTTGCCTCGTGCTGATTTTTCCCATTCCGCTTCTTTAGGTAACCGCTTGTTTTGCCATTCGCAAAACTTCACTGCTTCTTTCCAGGCAATCCCCACAACAGGTTGTTTCGGTTCTTTAAAATTAGGATTGCTCCACCCTAGCGGTTTTTTACCACCTGTTCCTTTTATGTATTTTGCATAAGCATCATTTGTCACTTCGTAAATATCTATGTAAAAACCATCGAGATAGACTTCATGAGCAGGGTTTTCAGGACCCAAAGTGTGTCGGTCTATATTGTACAGGTCATGCGGTCGCAATTCAAACATGGACTTCTTGCTTCCCATCTGAAAAAGTCCCTTGGGGATCAATACCATGTCTTCTGGAGCCGACTCCTCACCATAGGTTGGGACAGTTAGGAAAACGGAAAATAGCAATAAAAATAGGGTTTTCATCGTTGTGGACTGGGATTTTTAAAGATCGGATTATAGAGAATTTGCTGTCGCATGGCAATCAGCAAAATTTGCAAACTTAAACCTATTTTAAAGGAATTTTGAGGCTCTATCAATCAGGGCAATGGCAATTGACAGTGTTGTTTAATAGTACTAGAATATTTCATCTTACCACAAAAAGGTTTTTTAAACTTATTGAGCCCGATAGCCGATAAGGCTGGGAAACTTGGAGTTTTAAATGGAAGATCCTAAAAAAGAACCTATAGCCATAAGCAGGAATCAGGACTCAAAGCTATGCCTAAATTGTGGTTTCCCTAACCGCAATACAGATAGCCAGTGCATGTATTGCCGAACTAGCCTGACAGAAGATGCTGGGCTGATCAACTGGCTAAGGCAGACTTATTATGTTCTTCGATGGCGCTGGCAACTCAAACAAAAGCGAGAAAGTATAGAAAAACCACTATCCAAAACACCTTTTTATAGAACCGCAGGGTATTTTTTTCTAGGACTTGTTTTGAGTGGTGCTGGAATTTTTGTCTTTACCAGTGCGGTCGGTCAAAACTCTTTCACCAGTGGCCTGATTGCATTACTTTTAATGGGCTATGGGGTTTTTACGCTGAAAAATCTTCTCAGTAAACAAGAATAGCTCCCGCCAACCTAGAAGTGCATCATTCCCTTTGCCATTTCTTATGTCCCCTATCTTGCCTTTAGCAAAGCAAGTCTTATAAACAGTTAAAAGACTCATACTTTTAAAAGGTGTGTACTCTGGTTTGGCATAATGAGTTTACCCTGTAGACGATACGAGACGTGATTTCTGAAAATAATGAAACGATAGCTTTACCCGTAAAAGGCATGAGTTGTGCCAGCTGCTCGGCGCGGATTGAAAAAAAAGTCGGGGAGCTGGATGGGGTTTCTTTGGTCAAAGTCAATTTCGCCGCTGAAATGGCAACCGTAGAGTTTGATCCTCAAAAGATTAACGCAGAACAACTACCAGAAGAGATCAAAAAGCTCGGATTTGAAGTTCCTTCTGTCCATGAAACTTTTCCTATTGAAGGCATGACCTGCGCATCCTGTGTCTCTAGGGTTGAAAAAAAGTTGACCTCTCTCTCCGGTGTGTCGGATGTGAAAGTTAATCTGGCGACAGAGCTAGCATCCATTGTATATCTTCCCGCTCTTATTGGTTTTAACGAACTAAAAGAAGCTCTGTCCAATGCAGGTTATCATTTGCGTTCCGCTAAATCAGAGGAAG
Source organism: Nitrospinales bacterium (assembly GCA_047610985.1). Classification (GTDB taxonomy): domain Bacteria; phylum Nitrospinota; class Nitrospinia; order Nitrospinales; family VA-1; genus UBA8687. Next base: position 66,306 of record JBLFWU010000004.1, read on the forward strand.
GTTTACCTTCCATTGAAGAAAATCGACATCTGAAAGAACTGGCAACCTTAAAACTGAAATTAATTGTCAGCGGTATTACTAGTATTTTGGTAATGGCTTTAAGTATGAAGGGTGAGGGCATAGCACTGCCTCTATCTTTAAATCTGATGCTATTTCTTCTGGCGACTCCTGTTCAGTTTTATTCTGGTGGACAATTTTATCGTGGTGCAATTAATGGCATTCGTCACGGATATGCAGATATGAATACATTGATTGCCGTAGGAACTTCCGCCGCCTATCTCTACAGCACGGTGGTGACATTTTTCCCATCATGGTTTCGCATGGCAGATGAAAAAGTGGAGGTGTATTTCGATACATCGGTAATGATTATTGCTTTGGTTCTATTGGGACGATGGATGGAATCGCGTGCAAAGCGAAGTGCCTCAAATGCCATCAAGAAGCTGATGCAACTGCAACCGCGAACGGCGAAAGTAGAGAGGCAAGGGGAAGAGATAGAAATCAATATTGCGGAACTGATTATAGGAGATCGTGTCTGGGTGCGTCCTGGAGAACAAATTCCTGTGGATGGGAAAATATTTGAAGGCAACTCATCTATTGATGAGTCCATGTTGACGGGGGAAAGTGTGCCCTTGGAGAAGAACATTGGCGATGATGTTATTGGAGCCAGTATTAATAAAACCGGGTTCTTTAAAATGAAGGTCACTCGGTTGGGCCAGGATACTGTATTGGCAAAGATTGTTAAATTGGTGGAAGAGGCACAAGGGTCGAAAGCGCCGGTACAAAAACTGGCTGATAAAATTGCAGGAATTTTTGTTCCATCGGTGATAGGTATGGCTGTAACCACATTTTTATTCTGGTGGTTGTTCGGAAAATATTTCACTGAACTTCCCGCTTTTTCTTTTGCTCTCATGTCGTTTATTTCTGTGTTGATCATTGCCTGTCCGTGTGCGTTGGGCCTGGCAACTCCAACCGCTATCATGGTGGGTACAGGAAGAGGCGCGAAAATGGGTATCCTGATAAAAGGGGGAGAAGCTCTGGAAAGAGCCGAAAAGCTAGATACCATCGTATTCGATAAAACGGGAACCTTGACATGGGGGAAACCGGAGGTGGCCGATGTTCTTCTCGCACCTGCGACTAAACTAGATGCTGAGCAATTACTCGCTCTCGCTGGATCTCTTGAGAAAGGCTCTGAGCATCCTCTTGCGCAAGCCGTTGTGACCGAGGCGAAAAGGAGAGGGCAGAAACTTAAAACTCCCGTTGATTTTCATGCCTTGCCAGGATTCGGTGTCGAGGGAAAAGTCGACAACCAGAAAGTACTGCTTGGAAATAAAAGGTTGATGGTAGAAAACAAGGTAGATATATCTTCCATTGATAACCAACTGGTTAAGCTGACGGAGAATGGCAAAACTCCGATGATCCTCTGCGTTAACGGGCAGGTGGCAGGGCTTATAGCCACGACCGATGCCTTGAAACCACATGCTAAAGAAAATATTTTGAATCTAAAAAAAATGGGATTAGAAGTTGTCATGTTAACGGGAGATAACTCTAAGACGGCGCAAGCAGTGGCAGGGCAATTGGGAATAGATAGGGTGGTTTCGGAAGTATTGCCATCGGGAAAAGTTGATGAAATTGAAAGGATCAAACAATCCGGACATTGTGTTGCAATGGTTGGAGATGGTATCAATGATGCTCCCGCACTGGCTGCGGCTGATGTGGGAATTGCCTTAGGGAGTGGTACCGATGTTGCGATGGAAGCCTCAGATATAACTCTTGTTGGCTCAGATATTAAGGCAGTTGTCGAATCAATTGAGTTGAGTAAAGCCACCATGTCTAAAATCAGGCAAAATTTGTTCTGGGCTTTTATTTATAATATTGTTGGCATTCCTATCGCGGCAGGTGTTTTATACCCGGCTTATGGAATTCTTTTGCAACCTGTATTCGCTGCCGCAGCAATGTCTTTAAGCTCTGTGTCTGTGGTGGGAAACTCCCTTTTGCTGAATAGATACCCTAAAATTAATTCATAACTAATCTGATTGTTGTGATACAAAAATCCCAAGATAAAACCCTTCGGCCTTTTTTATTTTCGACGTTTGTTGTTGTGATGTTTTTTTGTTTGCTAGAAATGGCTTTGCATTTTTCTGGCTTTCAGCCTTCTATTTCCTACAAAAAATTTATTTTTCCTGCCTGGATGGAAGAGTTGGACCCATTGGTACTGGCAAACTATCAGAGCTATGTGGCTGAGCAGGGATTCGTGAATGAAGATGTCTATGCTTATCGCCCTGATTTGCGTTACGGTTATTTGCTGAAGCCCTATCTGCAACTTACAGTTTCAAATTATTCCTCGGCAATATTTTTTGACAAACTTCCACCTTGGACGATTGCATCGGATGCAAAAGGTAATCGTATTTCAGCACAGAACCCTACAGTCGAGAAGGATGAGGTTTATACCCTGCATGTACTGGGAGACTCCAGCAGCTTTGGCTGGGGAGTAGACTTTGAAGACTCTTATCCACAACAGCTTGCATGGAAATTAAATCAACCTTCCCAAACCTCCAATATTACTGTCAAGAATTACTCTACGCCAGGCTTTACCTCTTATCAGGGGCGATTATTGCTGGAAGATAGGGTGAAAATTAAAAATGGAGATATTGTTCTGGTCTCGTTTGGTTCGAACGATTCTTACCCTTCTTTAAAATCTGATAGTGTGCGATTTCAGGCGCGGAACTCAATGGTAGGAAAAATAAGCTGGTCTTTGAATCGCTTGCTGGTAATAAAATGGATGCGAACCTTGGTTCACTCTTTACCTGAACCGAGGATTCCAAAAACAAAAAAAAGCAGAGTTTCATTAGAAAAATATCAGAAAAACCTTGGTGCAATTTTCAAGGAGATTTTGCAACGCGGTGGAAAACCCCATTTCATTAGTATTTGTAACAGAGGGAAGTATCGCGATGTTGCTGAACAAACAGCAAAATTAGCAGATATTCCATTTTATGATTTTCCGGAGATTTTTAATCCGTATTTATCAAAGGTGCATGACCTTTTCCCTGAAAAATTTGTTACTTACTTTGACGCTTATGGAAAGTTACTTGAAAAAGAAACGCAGCTTGCATTCCTGTTTCCAGATTTATGTCACCCTAATGTTATTGGGCATGGATTAATGGCGAATGCCATTTTTGAAAGACTTGAGTGAGAAATTCTCAATTGATGCCATGTTTTTGGAAACGCTCGCCTCTTCCTTAATATCTACAATCAATCCTTCTACATCATTTAACGAATCTAGTAAGGCAATACCTTTTTCAGAGCCGAGGACAAAAATGGCTGTGGAAAGAGCATCGGCATCTATGACATTTTTTGCGATAACCGTGGCAGACATTGAACCCGTCATGGCAGGGTATCCGGTCTTGGGGTCGAGAATATGATGATAGCGTTTCCCATTCTGCTTAAAATATTTTTGGTAGTCTCCTGAAGTAGCGACGGCGTTACCCGAAATAGAGAAAGAGGCTAACAAGGACTCTGAATTTCTAGGGTGTTGCAGTCCGATTCTCCAATTAAGTTGGTCTGATCTTTGTCCTATGGATTTAAGGTCACCTCCGGCGTTGATCAAAGCGTTTTGAATTTTATTTTCCTTTAAGATATCAATGGCCTTGTCAACAGCATAGCCTTTGGCTATAGCCCCTAAATTTAACAGCATTCCTTTTTCAGGTAGAAAAATACTTTTTTCTTCTAGTTGGACTTTTCTGAAATCAATTCTTTTAATCGCATCTGCGATGGAATTTTTTGAGGGTAGAGAGGGAGCATCAAAATCCCATAACTCTTTAGCGGGTCCGATGGTGATGTCAAATGCGCCCGCCGTTTTTTCTGACCAGAATAGGGATCGTTGAATAACGAACATTAATTCTTTTGAAACCGGGACGCGTTCTTTTCCTGCCGCCTGATTTATTTTTGAAACTTCAGAGTCTGGAATATGAATGCTCATCAGTTTTTCCAGCCTGCGAATCTCCCGGAATGCCTGTTGAATAGAAGTTATGGCGAGCTTCTCATCTTTTTCAATTACAGAAATTTCGACCAGAGTTCCCATTAAAAACTGTGAGCGTCTATGACTGAACGCATTAGGGTCACCGCACGCGGTGAACAACAGACAACTAATTAGTATAAATGAGAAAAGTCTGGAAGCGTGTAGATGGGGGGTGGTCATCGATCAAATTCGGATACCAATACTTCTCTGTTATAAGCAGCTACCACTTCCCCGCGATTGACCATTCCTATGACTCGCTTGGGATCATTCTTGTGAACAACCGGGAGTTGTTCTACATCTAGATGGGCAAATAATTCCATGGCTTGATTCAAATTGTTATCTGGAGTGAGAGTTTTTACGGATTTGACCGAAAGGTCATTGGCGACTACCAGGTCACCCAGTTCCTCTTCAAAAATCATTTCTCGCACCATATGGAAAGACAGTATTCCAGACATTTCTCCCTGACTATTGACAACGGGAAAATAAAAGTTTTTTGAATAGGAGATGGTTTCAAGAATTTTTCTAAAAGGCATTCCCTCAGGAATGGTAGTGACTTCTTTATTCATCACTTCGTCAACCCGAATAGAATTTAGAATGGATACCTCGCGACCGTGCTGAATATTAATTCCTTCTTTAAGAAGTTTTTGAATATAGATAGAGTTTTTTGAAAAGCTTCTGAATGTATGAGCAGAAACAATACAGGTAATCATGATTGGCAGAATGATGGTGTAGTCATTAGTCAGTTCAAAGAGCATCAGGATATTGGTTAAAGGAGCTTGCATAACAGCACCTGCAACTGCACCCATACCCACAAGTGCGTAGGTTTCTGGTGAAGCTGTTAAGTTTGGACTAATGCCATGTACCAATGCTCCGAATGTTGAACCTAGCATGGCTCCTATAAAAAGAGAGGGGGCAAAAACTCCACCAAGCCCACCCGAGCCTAGGGTGACTGAGGTGCTGATTATTTTTAAAAAAATCAGTAGGAATGCCATACTCCATAGCAGTTCGCCGGACAAGGCTTTTTCCATAAACTCATAACCATTTCCCAAGACTGCCGGGAAGCCAACAGAAATTAAACCAACTATTAAACCTCCCAAGGCAGGTTTTAAGAATTTTGGAATGCGAACTTTTTCTTCAAAAAAATCATTCGATTTGAAATAAACCATAGTGAACAATCGGGAAACCAGCCCGCATAAAAGACCGAGGAATAGATAGAGAAAAATTTCTGAATAACTGACCAGTTCATGAACGGGTACATGAAATGTGATTTCGTTGCCTTCGAGGGCTCTTCCTGTTGCAGTGCCGATTACGGATGCAACAATAATAGGGCTGAATGTATGGATCGTAAATTCGCCGAGGATAATTTCCAGCGCAAATAAAACTCCGGCAAGAGGAGCATTAAAGGATGCGGCGATCCCCGCTGCGGCCCCACACCCGACTAATACTCGTACCCGTTCTCTTGATAAGTGGAAAAGGTTTCCCAATGCTGAGCCGACAGCTGAGCCTATTTGTACGGTGGGTCCTTCACGACCAGCAGAACCACCCGAGCCAATAGTTAGGGCCGAAGTTGCGGAACAAGTGATCAGAGTGCGCTTACGAATTTTCCCGGCTTTCAATGCAACTGCGTGCATGACACGGTGTACGCCGTTTTCTTTCACGGCATCTGGAAAGAAGTGGCATATGATTCCGGTAATTATTCCGCCAAACATCGGCATGAGTGGTAATAGGAAAGGCAATGCCGTCCCAGTAATTCCCAGCCAGGATAAACCTTCAGCAGAAAATACAATGCCAAAGAATTCGATCATCCATCTGAAAGCCGTGGAGGCAAAACCAGCAAGAAATCCGATCAATGCAGCCAGTATCAGCATGTTATGATCCTGCATCAGAAGGGCTTTGATTTTTTCTCGGATAATTTCTAGTTTTGCTTTCACGGATTTTTATAAGAAATGAGAGTAAATTTTTACATTATAAAGAAATTGGCTTTTGAAAACCATCGCATAATATCGGGACAGTTATCGAGCTTTATGATATGCTTCCCAAAATTTGTGATGGCGATAAGGAAATTGACCCAATGGCAAAAAACACAGAAGAGGTAGTAATTGCTCCATCCATTCTTTCAGCGGATTTTGGTCGTCTGACGGATGAAGTGAAAGAGGTTGAACAGGCTGGCGCAGACTGGATCCATGTGGATGTGATGGACGGGCATTTTGTCCCCAATATCACTATTGGGCCAGTAGTCGTGGAGTCCGTTCGCAAGGCAACTGACTTGCCACTCGATGTGCATTTGATGATTGAAAATGCTGATGCTTACATTAAAGATTTTGCCAGTGCCGGTTCCGATATAATTACGGTTCATGTGGAAGCCTGCCCGCACCTAAATCGCACCATCCAATTGATAAAAGAGCAGGGGATAAAAGCAGGCGTAGTGCTCAACCCCGCGACTCCACTTTCTTCCCTTGAAGAAATTCTACATGAGATAGACCTGGTTCTGCTGATGTCAGTAAATCCTGGATTCGGGGGGCAAACGTTTATTCCCTCAATGTTGGATAAAATTCATAACCTGGACGATGTGATGTCGAATTATGAAAACCCTTTATTGTTGGAAGTCGATGGTGGAATTAAACCGGATAATGCTGGAGATATAAAACAAGCAGGGGCCAATGTTCTGGTTGCGGGTTCAGCCATTTTCAACACAAAGGATTATAAAAAAGCCATTGAGTCTTTGCGTAAAGCCTAGACTGAAAAGTAGAGAGGAAACGATCTGTTAATAGGGAGGCTTAGAAATTTTGTGATTCTTTATCTTCGACTTCGTTATGAAGTTCTAAACCATAACCTAAGGAAAGCTCCATAGCTTTCTGGAATTCTTTTTCTGCATCTGCCTGCTTGTCCTGAGCCCAGAAAACGGTGCCTAATCCATTATGAAGATCGGGTGATTCCGGTGCTACTTTCAATGCATGCCTGAAAGTCTTTTCGGCTTTTCTCAAACTGTTTTGCTCTTTAAACAGGTTCCCCAGATTATAATAAATTTCTCCATCTTTGGGTCTTAGTGTCAAAGCTTTCTTAAATTTTTCCTCAGCTTTTTGAAAGTCTTTTTGTTCAAAATAAAGAATTCCAAGGTGGTTGTGAGTGTCTGCATCATAAGGAAATTTTTTTAATGCTTCTTCAAATTTTACTGTTGCAACTTCATTTACACCTAGACTGGAAAAAACCATACCCGTTATGTTGCTGAGTGCGGAATCGACTTGTTTGTTCTTTGGGTTTAAATGCAAGCCGGCATATGCAAAATCAAGAGCCTGATCAATATTGTTTTGCTCGTATTCTCGACTGGCAAGAACTAGAAAGTCTTCAGGAGATTTCTTGTGAAAGGGCCGAGCCTGAGCAGCCTGGATCAATTTTTCTGCATGGATCTTTGTTTCTGGAGTGATTTTATTTTGATAAAGCTTAACAGCGATCAGGCTTTCTTGCTCATCGGCTGTGTGGCGTGAAATGCTTTGCGAAACCAAGGATTGATTTGTGGAACTTTGTGGAATAGCAGAAATCGCAGTTATAATAATTAGCGTTCCCAAGCTCATCGCAATAATTCGCATACGGGTTCTCCGTATAGAGAACAAACCTCGGTAGATTAATAATCCACCAAAAAGAATTGCTATGAGAAGTTCTACATTCATATAAAAATTGCTCGCAGAGGTTTCAAAGTTGTTACAGAATAATAACAGATTCTTGTCAACAATGTAAATCTATAAGTTGAGTGTTTCAAGTTTTAAGTACTATTTTTATTATAGAAGTTCCGATACTCATCATTAGATTTTCATTAACATTTTTATCGGAAATAAGAGGTGGCATTAATTTTAATTATTAAAGTATTGTAACTGCAGGGGGTCGGTATTTTTTTAAGATTGACAATTATTCCCCTTGTATTCATGGGTCGAAAAAGGATAAACTTGTTTCAAATCAGTTAATATTCAATAAATAAGGCTCTTTTTTCGTAAAATATCGGGTTGTTTTCAATAATACTGGAGGGCAAGGATTATGATGGGAATAGGTTTTCCTGAGTTGATGATTATTTTGGTCATCATAATGATTATTTTTGGAGCGGGAAAACTTCCCGAAATTGGCAGTGCTTTTGGTCGTAGTATTAAAAACTTCAAAACTTCCATGAAAGAAGCGCAGGAAGAGGAAGAAGGCGCTCAAGTGGAAGAGGGCCAGCAAGTTGCCATTGAAGAGGGAAAAGAGGGCGAGTCTGAAGAAAACTTAACGGATGAAGAAAAAGAAGCCTTGGCTCGGAAAATAGCTCAAGAGGAAGGCGATGCTAAAGATCTGGCTATGAAAGAAGCGGCCGATAGTTTTACTGCATCCTTACCCAGAAAGGGTTCTTACGATTTCAATGCAGATCAGGAAAAAAGTTAAGACATAAATTGTAGTAATAAAAAAGCCCTATGCATTTTGCATAGGGCTTTTTTTATTTGCTTGATGGGTATAATGTCTCCCAGTAGTGGGTCTGTCGCTATTCGTATTCCCAGGGTTCTTTGAGGTTGTCCTGGGTCCAAACAGTCAATCCATCCATGTCTTTATAGATTCCGCGGGTGAAGAAATTGAAAGGATCAAAAAACCGTACGCCTTTTTCCGGATCGATTTCGAAATTCACTTTTTCTTTTTGGATGGGGTGGTTCTTACTTTCTAAAAACTTTTCGCCATCGACTTGCGAGAGCTTAAAAATTTCTTCGATAACATCAGCAGGGTATTGTCCTGAGTCGATCACCTGCTTGACTTTCAACATGATCGCTTCTACTTTTTCTTTGTCCAAGTGGTGCATCTTCATAAAATTTTCCAGTGCATATATATTTGTAGGTAAATTCGGATTATAGCTCAACTCCCCCGTTAAGACTAGTGACAATGCGACGTATCGCCAGCTACCATTCAGGGGAAGAAATGTTGGTGGATATGATAAAAAAGACTAAAGGGAGAACTGACTTGTCCCAACAGGTTTAGCTCTGTTAGTGAGTGGTGAGGGAGATGATGGTATCGGGGAAGATGCCAAGTTGAATAGTTCCGATAAGTCCTATAATCACTACGAATAGCGTCATGGGAGTCAGGGATATCTGGAACTCACCCGCCGGTTCCTTCATGTACATGAAGACGACTACTTTCAGGTAGTAATAAAATGAAATAGCACTGTTGAGAACGGCGATAATGACAAGGGTTACAAAACCTTCTTCGATTGCGGCACTGAAAATATAGAACTTGGCAACAAACCCTGCAAACGGTGGTAAACCTCCTAAAGACAGGAGAAAAACAGTCATGCTCAATGCCATTAATGGGTGCTTGTATGCCAGGCCAGAATAGTTTTCTAGTTCCAGGTTTTCCTCGCCTTTTCTGCCAAGTAAAATAATGATCCCGAATGCCCCGAAAGTTGTGAAGGCATAAGACAGCATATAAAAGAGCAGGCTCGAACCTGACAGAGAGCTTTTAGCGATGACTGCAATCAAGAGGTAACCGGCGTGCGATATACTGGAGAAGGCCAGCATTCTTTTGATGTTAGTTTGCATTATCGCCCCAAGGTTACCAACAACCATGCTCAAGACAGCAATAGTACACAACAATATTTCCCATGACGGAGCCAAGTCTGGAACAGCTTCGCTGAAGATTCTGAAAAACGCCGCAAAAGCCGCAGCTTTCGGTCCGACAGCCATGAATGCTGTAACAGGTGTAGGTGCTCCTTGATAGACATCTGGCGCCCACATATGAAACGGAGCCGCGGCAACTTTGAACCCGAATCCGATCACTAAAAGGACAATGCCCATTAGGAGGAGGGGATTGGACTGAGCACTATCCGATTTAACAAACTCTGCAATTTTAAATAAGTTGGTGCTTCCGGTTGAGCCATAAACCAAAGTCATTCCATACAACAGGAATCCCGTGGCAAACGCCCCAAGCAGAAAATATTTTAGTGCCGCTTCGTTGGAAGCGAGATTATCTCTCCTGATACCTGCCAGTACGTAGAGGCAGATTGAAACAATTTCTACTCCCAGGAAGATCATGATCATATCTGTAGATGAAGCAAGAAGGATCATTCCTACGGTACAAAGTAGAATAAGAGAATAATATTCCCCAGCCTTAATTCCTTCGCGTTCGTTATATTCGCTGGAAAGCAGTATGGTTAAGGCTGAACTGAGAGTGAATATGCATATAAAAAACAGAGATAAATGATCGACGGTATAACTGTCGGTAAACGCAAAGGCGGGGATAGGATGTTTGGCAAATGCGCTAATAGCCGTCATTAGTAAGCCAACGAGGCTTACAAACATCAGCAGTGTTTTGTTTTTCCCAGCCCAAAGATCCAATACCAGAACGCCCATAGCAAAAACACTCAGTACAAGGACTGGTGCTAGAGCAATCAGGTCAATGGATTCGGGTGCGTGTATCGGTTCCACTATTAAATATTCCTCAATCAATTATGGCTGGTCTTTTGTAGCTTTTGACTCAGCTTGGCCAGTTCGGTTTTGGTTATAAGTGCCGCATGGTGTCCACCCGCGTCGTGGTCTTGTTTGGGACGAAAATTATCGGGACTAACTTTACTGACCAGGTGACTGACCGATGCGTCAAATGTTTTCATAAAAGGTTTTGGGTATAAACCAATCCAGAAAATTAAAATCAATAGGGGAACAACTGTAATAAGTTCCCGAACATTGATATCTTTCAGATTCATATTTTTTGGGTTACTCAATTCCAGGAACATGACACGTTGGAACATCCAGAGGATGTAACAGGCTGCTAAAATAACCCCAGAAGTTGCGCATGCTGCATATAGAAAACCAATTCCTTGAAAAGTGCCTAAGAGTACCAGAAACTCCCCTACAAATCCGTTCATACCCGGCAGACCAATGGATGATAACGCTGCTATCATAAAACAGACAGCATAGACTGGCATCTGTTTAGAAAGGCCGCCAAACTCTTTGATCATTCTAGTGTGTCGACGATCATAAATAACGCCAACCAAAAGGAAGAGGGCGCCAGTGCTGATACCATGGTTGATGTTCTGAATTAAAGCACCCTGTATTCCGTATTCGTTCAATGCAAAGATACCTAGCATGACAAACCCGAGATGACTGACACTCGAGTAGGCAACGAGTTTCTTTAAATCTTCTTGGACCATTGCAACCAACGCCCCATAAACGATGCCTATGATCGACAATATGGCAATCACGTCTACAAACTCATAAGAAGCCTGTGGGAAAAATGGCAGATTGAATCGTAAGAAACCATAGGTTCCCATTTTCAATAAAACACCAGCCAAGATCACAGAACCCGCTGTTGGCGCTTCAACATGAGCGTCAGGGAGCCAAGTGTGAAATGGAAACATGGGAACTTTGATTGCAAAGGCGAGAAAGAAAGCCGCCCATAGCCATTTTTGAGTACCCAGAGGGACACTTGAACTCAAGTGGTCGGTGATAAATAGAATATCTGCAGTTGCCACACCTGTTGTTTCCTTGATATGGAAATAAATCCAGATGATGGCTACCAGCATCAGCAGAGAACCTACTGCCGTATAAAGGAAAAATTTAACTGCAGCATAAATGCGTCGAGGACCGCCCCATACTCCAACGATGATGTACATCGGGACCAATTGAAATTCCCAGAATACATAGAACATGAAAAGGTCGAGAGAAATAAAAACTCCCAGCATACCGGTGGAGAGGGCCAGCATAGCCATCATGTATTCGCGAATATGCTTTTTAACATCCCAGGAAGCAATGATACAGATCATCGTCAGGAATGTGGTCATCACATAAAGCAGTAGGGAAATTCCATCAAGGCCAATATGGTAGTTGATTCCCCAAGATTCTATCCAGGGGACATTAAGCCCAAATTGCATTTTATGAGTGGAGTTATCGAAGTTGGTCCACAAATAGATAGAAAGCAGAAAATCAGTTGCTGCTACTGCAAGCGCAGTTTGCTTAATCGCACCTTCATTATCCTTAGGAAAAAAGGCGAGAAGAAACGCACCAATTATTGGCAAGAAAGTTATAAAAGTTAGAAACATAATTCCCTAAAACATAATCAATAAAAGACTGATAAACCCAACTGCGATGAACAAGGCATAATTGCGAACAAAGCCGGATTGAATGGCCTGAGCTTGTTTACTTAACCATCCTATACTTTTAGCGGTACCAATTACCGTTCCATCTATAGCTTTGGCGTCAACTTCTTTCCAAAGTAAATGCGATGCTTCTACAGTGGGCTTGACGAATGCTTCATCGTAAAGTTCATCCACACCATATTTGTTTTTTACCAACTCGAACCCCCACTGGCCTTTCGTAAACTTTTCAGGCAAATCAGGTCGTTTAATATAAAAGATATATGCGGCTACGATTCCGGTGACGGCCACACAAGCTGAAAATGCCATAAGGAATACTTCAAGCCATAAATTGTGTTCTTTTGGATTGAGTAAATGCGACCAAGAAGGTGCATGTTTACCAGCCTCATGCAGCATGTGTTCTGAATGTTGCAAGGCATTTGCAAGATCGAAATGAAGAACTGGTTCTAACCAGTTGTGGAGAATATGCCAGCCATGAAAAAGCGGAATTCCCAATATGCCACCCACCGTTGCCAATCCTGCAAGAATAACAAGTGGCATGGTCATTACTTTTGGTGACTCATGTGGATGCACAGATGGATCAACGCGTGATTCGCCGTGAAAAGTCATGAAGACCAAGCGGAACATATAAAATGCGGTTAGCAAGGCTGCCCCAATCCCCATTCCCCAAAAGATAATATTACCATCCATCAACGCATGATAAAGAACTTCATCTTTACTGAAGAAACCGGATAACGGTGGAATACCTGCAATGGCAAGTGTTGAAACCAGAAATGTCCAATAGGTAACCGGCATATAGTTCTTAAGCCCACCCATCTTGCGCATATCCTGTTCGCCATGAATACCGTGAATGACACTTCCAGAGCCAAGAAATAGGCAGGCTTTAAAGAAGGCATGGGTTACTAGATGGAAAATGGCAGCGGTATAAGCACCGACTCCGCAAGCCATGATCATATAACCGATCTGGCTGACTGTGGAGTAAGCCAATACTCTTTTAATATCGAATTGAGTCATGCCAATGGTTGCAGCCATAATTGCTGTTGCCGCACCTGTACCAGCAACGATCATCATAGTCATGGGTGCTAGATTAAACAGGGCGCTGCATCGGACGATCATGTAAACACCTGCGGTTACCATCGTGGCAGCGTGGATCAAGGCACTGACCGGGGTCGGGCCTTCCATTGCATCGGGTAACCAGGTGTATAAAGGAATTTGCGCAGATTTACCGGTTGCACCAACAAAAAGTAATAGGGTTATAAGGGTAACTGCTTCGCCAGCATAAATCAGCTTTTCAGGAGCCGCGTGCATGACTTCAGTGAAGTCGATGGTGCCAAAAATATTGAAGATATACATGACAGCGAGAAGGAACGCGAAGTCGCCCACTCGGTTGACAACGAAAGCCTTGGTACCAGCATCGCAGGCGGATTTCTTCTCGAAATAATAACCAATCAGAAAGTAAGAACAACAGCCAACACCTTCCCAACCTATGAACATGATTAGAAAGTTGTTACCCATAACCAAAATCAGCATGGCACTGGCGAACAGGTTGAAGTAAGCAAAGAATCGGTAGAAGCTGTATTCTTCATGCATGTAGCCAATGGCGTAGACATGAATGATGAATCCGACTCCACTTACAACGAACATCATAATCAGAGTCAGAGGGTCAATTTGAAATCCAAAGTCGACAGAAAAGTCCCCAGCGCCAAACCAGGTCCAGGCAACTTGCTCAAAAACGTGCTGTCCTTCCGGCAACATGAGAAAACCCACAAAAATCAAAACAGAAGTCAGGAAAGACAGAGCCATACTTCCGCAGGCAATGATTCCGACTGCATTTTTCCCAATTCGTAACCCAAAGAATCCGTTGATGATGGATCCAAGCAACGGAAATAGGGGTACCAGACAAGTTAGTTTTAGCAACATACTTTTATTACCACTTCAACAGGTTGAATTCATCAAGATTGACCGTTGGTTTGTTGCGGTGCAGGGCAATAATAATTGCCAGTCCCACCGATACTTCTGCAGCAGCAACACACATCACCATAAAACTAAAAATCTGACCATTGGAAAGATTCAAATAATGATCGAATGCAATCAGAGAAATGTTCACCGCATTCAACATGATCTCAATTGACATGAATACCACGATCACATTGCGACGAACCAGAACACCGACAATTCCGATTACAAACAGAATCGCGCTTAAGGTCAAATAATGAGTTAAGGGAACCGAGTTTTCAAACATAGTCAGTCCAGTTTAGGTTTCGCGAGGACAACTGCCCCGATCATAGCTGCTAACAATAAAAGCGATGCCACTTCAAATGGCAACACGAAATCTGTAAACAATGCTTCGCCAATAGTTGCAACTGTCCCGAACGAATCGGGTAACGTGGCGGGCGAATTTAATTCGGTCATAAAAATGACATCCACAATTTTGTACAAAATTCCTAAGGCTAATACGCCGCTCATTATAGAGACGAAAAGGTTATTGTCTCTCGTCATCCAATCGGCAGACGCCGCTTCTTTCAAATTCAAAAGCATGATCACGAACATAAATAAAACCATGATCGCTCCTGCATAAATAATGATTTGCAAGATGGCGACAAAGTGAGCTTGTAGGAGAACAAAGACTACAGAGAGACCAAGCATCATACCGATGAGACACATAGCAGAGCCCACAGGGCTGGTGTTAAAAATAACACCTAGAGCCAAGGCAATACATAGGCCTGCGATAGGATAAAAAATTAATAATTCCATTTGGCATACATATTTCGGGTGAACTCAATTCGTTTTTGCAAATCCGCCACCGGAGTTAAAAGTTGTTCTTTTGTGTAAAGCATTTGTTTACGATCAAGCATTGAGATTTCGCAATCATCACTCATGAAAATGGCTTCTTCCGGACAGGCTTCTTCACAGTTGCCGCAAAAAATACAAATAGCGTAGTCTATATTGAATACATCCGGCCAGCGCTCATACTGATTTTGCTTGCCACTATTTTCGCTCGGCTCAATATGGATACAGTAAGCCGGACAGGCAATCTCGCATAAGCCACAAGCAACGCAAGCAGGTTGTCCGTCTTCATTTTGAGCTAAAACAGGTCGTCCTCGATACGCAATCGGGTATTGAACCTGCTCTTCAGGATAGTAGACCGTCATGATGGGTCTTTCTTTTTTTGCCCCCAATAAAAAGGGAACAAACCCGAAGAGGTTCACAAAGAAATGTCGGGACGTGATACCCATACCCTTTATTATTTCAGGGAGATAAAGTCGTTCCCACCAGGTCATCTTGATATTTCTATTTACATAATAGGCCATCGTACGGCCTCCTTTTAATTAAAAACCAGGATAACGATCCCGGTTATTAAAATGTTTGCTAAAGAAAGTGGCAGAAGAATCTTCCACCCCAGTTTCATAATTTGATCATAACGAAAACGCGGCAACGTCCAACGAATAGTCATCTGCAACCAGATAAAGAAAATAATTTTCGTGAAAAACACACCGACCTGGATGAACATTACAATCAGGTTCGAACCAGTGGTTCCAAGAAAATCAAACCAGCCGAGTAACGTGGCGGTTGTTAAAAATGGAATATGCCATGCGCCAAAAAACAAAATTGTCATTATCGCGCCGATCGTGACCATTTCGATAAATTCGGCCATGAAAAACATGCCGAATTTTAGTCCACTGTATTCTGTAAAGTAACCGGCGACGATTTCAGACTCGGCCTCAGGGTTATCAAAAGGAATTCTTTTGTTCTCAGCAATCGATGCCGCCAGAAACATTACGAATCCCAAAGGTTGCAAGAATAATCCCCATCTAAAAAAGTCTTCCTGTATAGCTCCAATCGTTGTCAGTTTCATGGAGCCATAGACCATGAGGACGCCAACGATGGTGAGTCCCATAGTAACTTCATACGAGATCATTTGTGATGCAGTTCGCATGGATCCTAATAGTGACCAGTTGTTGTTGGAACTCCAACCGGCGATCACATAGCCGTAAGTTGCAAGAGAAGCAATTGCAAAGACAAAAAGTAGACCGACATCCAAATCAGAAATAACGAGGTTCACTTCTTTTCCAAACAGTGTGTATTGCCCACCAAATGGAACCACGGCAAAAGTTAGAAGCGCCGGAACCACGGCAATGATTGGGCTGATGGTATGTAAAATTTTGTTCGCGCCTTGAGGAATAAAATCCTCTTTAGTAAACATTTTTAAAGCATCGGCAATGATGTGGAAAAGACCCAATACCGTAAAGCCCAATATGTCGGCACGGTTTGCCCCAATTCTGTCTTGCATGATTGCGCTTTGTTTTCTTTCCACCCATGTTAATACGGGTGCAAAAAAACCTACCGTAATGGCAAGTACAAAAAGAATCTTTACGAATGTGATGGCTAAATCAACCCACATGTTTATAACCCTAGTTCAGAGGCCCGATCAGAGGCTGCCGTTTATTGATTGGATAATCTTTGCGTAAAGGATGACCTTTGAACTCTTCGTACATGAGAATTCTTTTTAGATCTGGATGATTGCGAAATTTGATACCGTACATATCCCAGATTTCTCTTTCGTACCAATTTGCGGTTTTCCATAATGGAGTGATTGTTTCAGCGATACAGTCCTCTATGGAAACCGGGATTTTAACTCTCAGTCTATCGTTATGTTTCTGGGAGTAAAAATGGTAGACGATTTCAAAACGCTCGTTCTTTTTTGACATGTAATCGACGGCGGTGATATCCATTAGAAAGTTGAACGCGAGTTCGGGAGCATCTCGTAAAAATTCAAAAAATTCATTGCCACAATCTTTCTTAACTGTGACAGTTTGATCGCCACGAAAGTTGTGGCTGTCGAGAACCAAGTCAGCGAATTTACTTTTTATCAAGTCAATGAATTTTGTGTCAGACATTTTTTATTCTTTCAATCCAGGACATATTGCAACAGTTGTATTATTCAAGCAACCAGCCTCTTGGGCTACTCCCAGTCAAGGCCGCCGCGTTTCCAAACATATAAAAGCCCGACCCCAAGGATCAGGATAAACAAAAGCATTTCGACGAAGCCAAATAGACCGAGCCGCCTGAACAAGATGGCCCAGGGAAAAAAGAAAATAGCTTCGATATCGAATAGGACAAACAAAACCCCAACTAGATAAAACTTAACGGAGAATCTTTGATGAGGGGATACCAGTTGGCTTTCGCCACACTCGAAGGGTTCCATTTTATCAATGAAATGTTTTTTGGGACCGAGTAGAGAGGTCATTACAATCATGCCGCAGGCAATGCCCATGGATAGTAGAAACATGATTGCGGCACCCGTGTATTGTTCCAGCATATCTTTTCCTAAGAGGTAGTTTGGCTTTAAACGAAATTAAGAGAAATTGTACTGTTGCCAGTTGTTTTCTAACAGGGTTTTAAATCCTCTTCATAACCCGCCTTAAACCCCCATAAATAAACAGTTAATTGTGTTGTGATACAGGGTGCTGAGTACTGATAATAAGAAGGGCGAATATAGCTAAGCCGGTAGTTTTTGTCAATCAAAAAGCGTTGATATTTTAGAAATTTATAGGTTTAAAGGAGTTCTAATTCGTATTGCAAATCAGTGAAAAATTGGCACGTAAATATGGTTAGGATTGCAGAGCCGAATAGAGATTTAATTTTCTAATTGTGCAGACTTAAGTCGAAACTATTATTGTGAATTTTAGGGAAGGGTAGTTGAGACAAAAAAAAACGCCATCAGCGTTATGCTGATGACGTTTTTAAATATAAACCCGGCCTCGTCCTACTCTCCCACACAGCTGCCCGTGCAGTACCATCGGCGCTGAAAGGCTTAACTTCCGTGTTCGGAATGGGAACGGGTGTGGCCCTTTCGCTATCGAGACCGGAAATTCT
>JBLFWU010000005.1:0-84272 GCA_047610985.1 Nitrospinales bacterium
GTCACTACTTTTACTGAAGTTTAGCTATGCATAGATTACTGAAACGACAAATAAAGAAACATTTAGGCTCTTGTGATTTAAATTCTTCATCCATTCAAAATTTTCTGAATGCTGTGGATGAAGCCTACCTGCAAATGGATTCGGATCATGAATTGCTTGAGCATGCTATGGATTTAGGTTCGAAAGAACTTGTAGATAAAAATCAATCTCTTTTGAACGAAATTCTTGAAAAGAAACAAGTCCTGAATGAAAGAGTGCGGGCAGAGGCATTGTTGAATATTCAAAAAGATGCACTTGGTAGACTTGCAAAGGGATATTCACTTAAAGAAATATTAGATATTTTGGCAAAAGGCTTTGAAGAAGTATTTATAGGATCAAGATGCTCAGTTCTTTTACTTAATAAAGAAAAAAAACGTCTCTATAACTGCTCTTCACCCAGTTTACCTGAGGAGTACCTTGATTACATAAACGGTACAAAAATCGGCCCCTCAGTAGGGTCATGTGGGACAGCTGCTTATGAAGGTGAAATAATTATTGTTGAGAATATTGAAACAGATCCTTTGTGGGTTGTCGCCAGAAAGGTTGCTCTATCACACGGATTGTTATCATGTTGGTCCTGTCCCGTTTGGGGAACTGGGGATCAGATATTGGGAACCTTTGCGGTTTACTACAGCTCCCCAAAAAAACCAAAACAGGAGGAACTAGAGGTCATTAAGTCTATGGCGTATTTAGTTGGTATTGCCATAGAGAATATAGAAAATGAAAGAATAGTTCTGGAAAACCAATTAGAACTGGAAAGCAGAGTTGAAAAGAGAACTGAGGAGTTGAATCAAGCTAAAGAAGAGGCCGAGGGAGCTAACCAGGTAAAATCCGAATTTCTGGCAAAAATGAGTCACGAGTTGCGTACTCCCATGAACGCTATACTTGGGTTTACTCAGTTATTGCAAATGGATCATAAAAATCCTTTGGCTGACTATCAAAAGGAAAATATGGAAAGAGTATCTTCGGCGGGTCATCATCTTCTGATGCTTATCAATGAGATTCTGGATCTTTCCAAAGTTGAATCTGGGGGAATAGATTTGGCAATCGAAACGCTGGATTTGATTCCTATTGTTGATGACGTATTTGCTATTTCCCAGTCACTTGCGAATGAAAGCAATATATCTCTGAAATATGAGGAAAACCTGTAGGAGAATTGTTTTGTTGATGTCGATCCACTTCGGTTCAATCAGATTGTTCTGAACTTGATATCCAATGCTATCAAATACAACAAACTCAATGGCTCTGTGATAGTTTCTTTTAAAAAGCAGGAAAACGGCAAAATGCGGTTGGGAATCCAGGATACGGGTCATGGAATTGCTGAGGATAAGATCGATAAACTCTTCAAACCCTTTGAGCGTTTTGATGTGGATGCGGAACAAATTGAAGGTGCTGGCATTGGGTTGACCATATCAAAACAGCTAATAGAAATGATGCATGGATCGATTGGTTTCGAGAGTAAATTGGGAGAAGGTAGCCTTTTTTATATTGACGTGCCTGTTTCCGCTAAAGGACCTATGCCACTGGATATTAGAATACCTTCGGAATCATTTCCTGCATCTTCAATTATAAAGAAAACGAAGAAGGTTTTATATATTGAAGATATCCCCGCAAACGTGGATTTGGTGAAGGAAATCTTTAACTACAGGTCTCATATAGATTTGTTGTCGGCAACCAATGCTCTGGATGGCATAAAAATAGCCGAAGAC
This sequence comes from Nitrospinales bacterium, assembly GCA_047610985.1. Taxonomy (GTDB): domain Bacteria; phylum Nitrospinota; class Nitrospinia; order Nitrospinales; family VA-1; genus UBA8687. Next base: position 1,749 of record JBLFWU010000005.1, read on the forward strand.
ATTATTCCGGATTTAATTTTAATGGATATTCATCTGCCGGGAATGGACGGGCTTGAGGCCTTTAAGAAACTACGAGTTATTGAATCCACCCGTAACATTCCTATTATCGCATTGACTGCCGATGCAATGGATTCAGATATAAAAAAGGCTCTCGATATGGGATTCCACTCCTACATCACTAAGCCCATTGATGTATCCAAATTTTTGGAAACAATGGATAAAGTGTTAGAGCCTAGTGCTAACCTGAATATTTTATGAGAAAACGATTAAAAATTCTCATCAACAAGAAGTTTGGTTCTGGAAACGCAACTTTATTGGTGGGGTCCCTGGTTTCAATTGTGTTGTTATTTTTAATGGGTTTCTGGGTTTTGAATAATGTTGAACGAGAAATAAAATCGATTTTGGCAGATCAACTGGAATCATCCCTTCAATCCAATATTGAAGCCCTGAACATATGGGCCGATCAGGAAATTCAAGCCGTCAAGTTTTGGGCAAACGAACCTCGAATTCGTGAAAAAATATTGAATCTAAATAAAATATTCAAGAAGAGTAATCAGAATATAGATATTCTTCGAACCTCTCCTGACATGCTTGCTTTACGTGGAATCTTGAGCGCCGTAAGTCAGGAGCATGAGCATATTGGTTTCGTTGTCATTGACCCTCAGGGATATCAAATTGCCGCTCTGTTGGATGAACCCGTTGGCCAGAAAAAAATGGGTCACCAGTATGACTATGTAAAGCAGGCACTCGAAGGAAAGTCAATCATTTCTCTGCCATTTAGGGCAGGAGTTAAACTGCCGGATGCCGAGAACATTTTTAAAAAGGGCCAACCAACCATGTTCAGCGCTGCTCCTGTTCATGATAATGAGGGGAATATTATAGCGGTGTTGTCTTTTAGAATTAAACCTTGGCTGGATTTTACCCGTGTGATGCGGATTGCCCGGGCCGGAAATACCGGTGAAACGTACGCCTTTAACCCTGAAGGAAAAATGATTTCTGAAAGCCGTTTTTTTGATGACCTTAAAAAAATTGGCCTTCTCCCTAACACAACTGATGCTCAATCAATTCTTAATGTTGATATTCGTGATCCTCAAGGAAATATGTTGGAAGGTTATCGCTCGTCTATTCCGCGCGAGCAACAACCTTTAACTCTCATGGCGCAAAGTGCCCTTTCGGGCGAGTCCAGTTATCAAGTTGATGGTTATAACGATTATCGAGGGGTCCCTGTGGTGGGAGCTTGGGCTTGGTTAGATGATTTTGGGTTTGGAATAACCACAGAAATGGATGTTAAAGAAGCTTTGCTGCCACTGAATAACCTTCGTTCAATTTTCCTTCTACTATTCGCTCTACTTGTGGCTTTGACGGTAGTTTATTGGCTCAAGCTATTTTGGGGTTTGAAAAAGGATGTCGAGTTTAAAATACTGGAGAGAAAAAAAGCATCCGCCGACATTAGGGTTAAGGCAATATTGGATAATGTCTTGGACGGCATTATTACCATTACTCCTCTAGGAATTGTAGAGACTTACAATCCAGGTGCAGAAAGAATTTTTGGATACTCTTCACAGGAAGTCGTTGGTGAAAATGTTTCTATGCTCATGCCGTCACCGTATAAGGAAGAGCATAATGGATATTTGGAAAAGTATTTTCGTACGGGTAAATCTAAAATAATTGGTGTCGGCCAGGAAGTGATTGGAAGACGTAAAGATGGAACAGAATTTCCTATGGATTTAGGGCTAAGCGTAACAACTCTAGATCAAGAACAATTTGTTACCGGGGTTGTACGAGACATTTCAGAACGTAAGTTTATCGAAGAAAAGCTCGAATTGAAAAGAAGTTATATCAAGACACTTCATTCTGTTGCCCTTGCCACAAATGAATCTAACAGCTTTGAAGAAGCTATGAAAATTTGTTTGAACAGTATTTGTAAACTCACCGGCTGGCCGGTGGGACATTTGTATCTGGTTCAAAAGGACCCTGTTGAATCGCTCGTTTCCTCTGGTTTATGGCATATAGATGATGAAGACCGCTTTAAAAACTTCAAAGATATTTCGGAAAAGATGAAGTTTGGTTTAGGAGAAGGGCTGCCCGGGCGTGTTTACGAGAGTCGCGAACCCTTATGGATAAAAAATGTGACTTGCGATTCCAATTTTCCGCGAGCAAAATTGGCTGCTAATATTGGCGTAAAAGGAGCCTTTGCTTTTCCCGTGATGGTAAAAGATTCTGTTGTAGCAGTCCTAGAATTTTACTCTACAAGTCCGGCTGATCCCGATTTGCGCCTTTTGGAAATAATGAAAAATATAGGCATGCAAACGGGCCGACTGATAGAGCGTTGGGAAAATGAAGCAAACTTAAAAGAAAGCAAAATTTCTGCAGAAAATGCCAATTTGGCTAAATCCGAATTTTTGGCGCGAATGAGTCATGAACTTCGTACTCCTATGAACGCTATTCTGGGGTTCACACAACTTTTACAGATGGACAAGAAAGCCCCTCTGGTCGATTACCAGAAGGAAAATATGGAGAATGTTTTGTCAGCAGGTAATCATCTCCTAAAACTTATTGATGAAGTGCTGGATCTTTCGAAGATTGAGTCGGGCAATATAATATTGTCCCCCGAACGGGTCGATATTGTTCTTATTGTAGATAATTTAGTTTCTATTTCCCAGTCACTTGCAAATGGAAAGAGTATATCTCTGAAGTACGATGAAATTCCGCAGGAGAGTTGTTATGTGGAGGTCGATCCACTTCGATTTAAGCAGATTGTTTTGAACCTGATTTCCAATGCCATCAAATACAATAAACCTAATGGATCTGTGATTGTTTCTTTTAAAGGGCTTGAGAACGGCATGATGCGTTTAGGGATAAAGGATACAGGTCATGGAATTCCTGAGGGTAAGCAAGGAAAACTCTTTAAACCTTTTGAGCGCTTAGGTATAGAGTCTGAACAGATTGAAGGGACGGGTATTGGCTTGACCATATCGAAACAGCTCATAGAATTGATGGGGGGAACCATAGGTTTTACAAGCATTTATGGTGAAGGAAGTGTTTTTTATATAGATATTCCTATTTCAGATAAAGCACCCGCGCCACTAAAAATTGAAACACCCTTAGTTTTATCTCCCGTTTCTCCTACCATAAAGAATAGGAAGAGGGTTTTATATATTGAAGATATTCCAGCAAACGTGGCCCTGGTGAAGCAAGTATTGACCAGCAGGTCTCATATCGAATTGTTATCGGCATCCAATGCTTTAGACGGTATCAAAATAGCCGAGACCTGCATCCCTGATTTGATTTTGATGGATATTCATTTGCCGGGTATGGATGGGCTTACAGCTTTCAACAAGCTTCAGGCATTGAATAAGACTAAAGGCATCCCGGTTCTTGCTTTGACTGCAGATGCTATGAATGGGGATAAAAACAAGGCCTTAGAAATGGGATTCCACTCCTACATCACCAAGCCCATTGATGTGCCAAAGTTTTTGGAAGCAGTTGATAAAGTTTTAACGCCAAGTGTTTAAGCGGTAACTTATCTTACTAGTCAGAGAAAGTGATGGCTAGTGTCGTCACGCCTAGTGACAGGCTTTGATTTCTGCTTCCAAGTCGGGGTAAATCGGTGTTTGTTGTACGGTTTTTACCACATCGGCTCGAGTATTTTTTACTGCCAGTTTGTCGAACAGGAAATCTGTTTTGCTTTCCAGTTCTTTGCCAATCCCTTCGCGAATTTCTTTAGGTAAATTCCAAAATTCTGCTTTGAATTCGCCGAACCCTTTTTTGCGGGTCTTGTAGATGAACTGCTCGTCAGTTTCGCCGTCTTTTTTCTCTGCCGCGAATTTTTTTCTGAGATGAGTGTAAATTTCTTCTTTAAAATCATTTGGAAATAGACTACTGCCATAAGTCATATTTTGAAAATCTGTAGCCAGATGAATCTCTGCTGTTTCCAATTCGGGGAATTTGTGGAAAAGGTTCTGGGGCAGGGTAGATGCTCCATGTTGCACAGCTCCCGCCAGTCCATAGCTTTCGCGCGAAACCCGCGATAAAATTTCAAGTGTATCAAAATCGAGATTGACATCAGCGACTGTGCCATCTGGGAGAGGAACACCGCCATGCGACGTACCGGTCTGAATGGAAATTTTGCTGATCCCTATGGCTCCGGATTTTTCTTTTTCCAATAAATCGTTAAAGTTGTCGAGATAGGCACGTAGTTCATTTTCTTTACTGTTTTCTTTTCCCACTTCTCCGATTTCACCACCCACGGAAATCGTAATTCCTGCCGGTTCCAATTCGCGTACATGTTTTGTGAGTTCGACCCCAACTTCGAAATTGGCTCTTTGCTGCTCAACCACATTGGGTTTGCTGAGATCTACCAGAGTGGAGGTGTCGATGTCTATATTATAAAATCCACCAGCAATACCGTTTTCAATGAGGGTTTTTAGTCCGGCTATTTCCTTATCTTTATCTTTTGCATAGTTTTTTGCGTTGACTTGAAAGTGATCGCCTTGAATAAAAACGGGGCCTTTGTAACCTTCCTTAATAGCTGCTGCGAGTATGACTGCGGAAAGCTCCTGGGGTTTTTGGAAGGTATAATTCATTTCAGACTTAGCCAGTTCAAAAATAAATGCTCCTGCATCGGTTTTAATAGCGGTACGAAAAATAGCACGGCAAAGCTCGTAGGGCAGACCACGAATATTCAAGGCAGGTACGGTGAATCCTTTTATTTCTCCACGTCCTCGTGCTTCATATAGTCCTTGTATGGAAGAGTTGACGATTCCTAACTCTAGAGCAGCTGCTTTAATAATGAAACGACTCAACCCTTTTACCTCGGCGGAAGGGTTGATCGCTGCGTTGAGGACAAGTTTATCGAGAATATCTCCGCGCAGCTTATTGGCGTTATTTATCACTAGATCGCCATTATCTAGAGTTACGATACCTTGCAGAGCCTGGTTGATTTCTTCTTTATTATTGAAAAGCATTTAATCTCCTGATGGATCGTTACAGGTTTAGGCCTGAGATATAATATGGTATTGTTTGTACCCGGATTTTTTGTAGTTGCAATTTCTGTCCCTTAGAAGGAACATTTGTTTAGATATGGTGAGTATTGTAGCGAAAAAAAACTCTTCAGGCAAAGGCAAGTTTTAAAAATTTTACTTTTATTTAAATTCATTTAGAATTAATGATTTATAGGTAGTATGTTAATGTTGTTTATTGTTATTTTTGGCTTGCCGTTGATTATATGTCTGTGAAAACATAGCTCTTCAATGCAACAGAAGTCGTTGTTAAAAAACGGATTGCTTTAAGTCCTTTGAAATGGTGGGAAAGGCCCATTATTACAACATTATTGTTTGTTATTGACAGGTTGAGATAATTTGCTAAAATTCTCAGCGCTACTATGAAGTAGAGCACTTTTTTATGTCTTAGCATTTAGGGTTTCAATAGAAATTCCTGATTTTTGAATAATACCCTTTCAAATATTTTGTTTGCCAAGTTTCTGGCAGGGAGTGAACCACCCCATGTTTAAAAATATTTATATACCTGTAGATAATTCTGATTATTCCAATGCTTGCGTAGATGTAGCAATGGAATTAGCTCAGGATTCAGACGCCATTATTACTGCTAGCCATGTTTATGCGGCGAAGATGCATGATGTCCGTTTCCGACAAATGGAAAGTGGACTGCCTGAAGAATATCAGGATGAAGAAGAACTCGAAAAACAAAGAAACATTCATGACCAGCTGATCACGAAAGGCATGGAAGTTATTAGTGATTCTTATTTGGATGTACCCAAAGCCAAATGTGAAGAGATGGGTATTCCTTTTGTAGGAAAATCTCTTGAAGGTCGCAACTGGACAGAGCTAGTGCGAGATATTAAAGAGTCTCCCTACGATCTAGTTGTAATGGGTGCGTTGGGACTAGGTGCTATTAAAGATAGCTTGATCGGCACTGTGGCAGAGCGTGTAATAAGACGTTCTAAAACGGACATGCTGGTTGTGAAGCATTGTCCTGAAATTCATGATGACGTTGCTTCAAGTGGAAAAATTGTAGTCGCAGTTGATGGAAGTGGTCAATCCTTCGGTGGTCTGATGACCGGGATAGATTTGGCGAGGAAGTTGAATCGCCCTCTGGAAATCATTTCTACATTTGATCCTTATTTTCATTATGCGATGTTCAACAGTCTGACCGGTGTATTGTCCCGTGAAGCTTCTAAAGTTTTTAAGTTTGAGCAACAGGAAAAACTTCATGAGGACATCATTGATAAAGGGTTGGCAAAAATTTATCAGGCTCATCTGGAAATTTCCCGGAAAGTTTGTGAAGAAGAAGAGATGGAATGTACCATTCGTCTTCTGGATGGAAAGGTTTTTGAAAAAGTTCTTCAATATGCACGCGAAGAAAATCCCTATCTCCTCATTTTGGGACGTATTGGTGTTCATAGTGCGCCTGATATGGATATCGGAGGTAATGCCGAAAACCTATTGCGACTCGTTCCGTGTAATGTCCTCCTTTCCAGTAAAGTTTTTAAGCCGCCCATAGATTTGCAGGCTGAAGAGAGCATTGAGTGGACTGCAGAAGCTAAAGAACGATTGAAGAAGATTCCTGGTTTTGTACGCCCAATGGCGACTTCCGCGATCCTGCGTTATTCTTTAGAGCGCGGACACAGCATGATTACTTCTAGTGTTATCACTGAAGCCGTTCAGGAAATTCTTCCTGCAGGCGCGATGCAGGCAATGTCTGCTATCGGTGAGAGAATGAAGACTGAAGGTTTTGACCCCAACAACCCAGAGGGTCTGGGTATGTTGAAAGAAGAAATGGCCGAAGCTCATGCAGGTAAACCTCCTGAAGAGATTACTCTGAAGTGCACCAGTTGTAATACTTTCTATAAAGGTGATGTTGTCAAATGTACTGTTTGTAATGCAGGGGCTGAACGCTTGCTTCCTGTTAACAAGGAAGAGTTTGAGGCAACGGATGCAGAGGCTGAGAATTCTACTACCTTCACAACTTTGCCTGATGGTGTTCAAGTGTCCTGGACACAGGAAGCTTTGGACCGACTCAACAGTTTTCCACAAGGTCATTTGAGAAGAAAAGCCCATGCTCGTGTTGAAAAGAATGCTCGTGTGCAGAAAATTAATAAAGTTACGGCAGCATTCCTCGATAAAATCCTTAATGAAAAGATTGTCAAGGATAGTAATGGGAACGGTAATGGTGCAAGTGAAGGTATTCCAGGAGACATTCTCAGCTTGGGAGCTTCTCTGGATGCGAAAGACTTCAACTGGTTTCCTGAAGCTTTAGAACGGTTAGAGCGTGTTCCTAAAGGATTTATGAGGGACAACACTCAAAATCGGGTGATGGCTTGGTGTTCCCAAAATGATATCAAAGATATTTCACTGGATGTCTGTGAAGAGGGAATTAGGGAGTCTGTTAAGATGATGGAAGATGCTATCAAGAATGGTGCAGGTTTAGACGACTTCCTTCCTCAAAAAGAAGTAAAGGTATAATTGAGCTTATTATTTCTATAAAAAATTAAGCCCCTGATATTGAAGTTTATTCAATATCAGGGGCTTTTCTTTTGGTAAACAAATTTCCTTTCTGTAGTTGCGGTTTCTGCATATGTCTTTCCAGTTATTTAAACGGCTTTTCTTTTATGTAAAGCCCTATATGTCAAGGTTATACCTCGCCATCTTCTTCTCAATCATTGTTGGGATTATTGCAACCTCTCCTGTTCCTATCATTCAAAAGACTTTCGATAGTATTTTTACAGAAAAAGATTATTTCATGCTCAAGGTTATTCCTCTTGCGTTGGTTGCGCTGTATTCTCTAAAAGCGGTTCTGATGTATGCGCAAAACCTTATTATGTTCGGGATATCCTGGGAACTGGTTGTTCGGTTTAGAGAGAAATTATTTGCTCATATACATCGCTTGCCCTTCGGTTTTTTTGAGGATAATGAAACTGGGAAACTCATTTCTCGGATAAATAACGATGTGGCTATCATGCAGTCAACGGTAACTCGCTTGCTGAAAGAATTTCTTCAAAATAGCGTTACCTTGATAGGACTTATGATATGGGTATTTTATTTGAAATGGGACTGGGCGCTAATGGCTCTCATTGTTTTTCCGGTGATGATTTTTCCTGTATCCAATATTGGAAGAAAACTCAAAAAGTTCAGTCATAAAGGACAAGAAATTCTTGGAAATATCAATTCAACAGTGTTGGAATCTTTTTCAGGAGTAAAGATTGTCCGTGCCTTTGGGTTGGAGCCGCGTGAATTAAAAAAATTCCAAGCTTACAACGATGATTACCTGAAGGTCATGAAAAAGAATGTGAAGTATGTAGAGATGACATCTCCTTTTCTTGAAGTTTTAGGTGTTGCTAGTTCTGCATTCATTCTTTGGTATGGCGGATCTGAAGTATTGAGTGGTGAAATAAGTCAGGGAACTTTTTTGGCTTTCATCGTTGCTTTGTTCATGATGTACACGCCGATTCGAATTCTTTTCAAAATTATTGCAAGTGTTCAAACATCTCTCGCAGGTGCTGAACGTGTGTTTGAAATTCTTGATCTGCCAGAAGAGAAAGTGCGTGGAGGTCAAAAGGAGCTGGTCGACTTCAAAGGGAAAATTGAGTTTCAGGATGTTTGCTTTAGTTATCCTTCTCGAAGCAAAGCGGTTTTGGATAAAATAAATTTGACGGTCAATAAGTCAGAGGTCATCGCAATCGTTGGAATGAGTGGCGCTGGCAAAACGACTCTTGTGGATTTACTTTTCCGTTTTTTTGAAGTCACTTCAGGGAAAATTTTAATAGACGGTGAAGATATTCAGAACTTCAAGCTTTCTTCTCTTAGAAGTCATCTTGCTCTGGTTACTCAAGAGACATTTTTGTTTAATGACACTATCCTCAATAATATCGCTTTTGGTAAAGAAGGTGATTCGACTCGAGAGGAAATCCTGAATGCGGCTAAAGCCGCACATGTCGACTATTTTGTTGAAAATATAGATGATGGCTATGAAACTCTGATTGGCGAGAGAGGGGTTAAACTTTCGGGTGGGCAAAAACAGAGAGTTGCCATTGCGCGTGCTATTCTCAGGAATGCGCCAATTTTGATTTTAGATGAAGCGACCTCTGCGCTTGACTCCGAATCAGAAAAGCTAGTTCAAGATGCATTACATAATCTGATGGAACATCGAACGTCATTTGTAATAGCGCATCGTTTGTCTACCATCAAACATGCTAATCGAATTCTTGTAATGGATGACGGTAAAATTGTTGAGTCGGGTACCCATAAGTCACTTCTGGCGAGTAGTGGGTTATATCAGAAGTATTACAATATGCAGTTCATTGACCTTGAAGATGATATTAAGGTGAGATCTGATAAAGATGCTGTTTGAAAATGTTTGCATTGAAGGTTTGGGATATCACTTACCCGAAAACCGTATTACGTCCAGTGACCTTGAGACTCGGCTTGCCCCTCTTTATGAAAGACTGAAACTTCCGTCAGGCCGATTGGAGTTGATGAGCGGAATAGAAGAACGCCGTTTTTGGGATGAAGGCGTTTCCCCCAGCGAAGTTGCTGCTATTGCGGGAAAAAAGGCAATAGAGAATTCAGGTATTGATGCAAAGGAAATTGGCTGTCTTATTTCAGCTTCCGTGTGCAGAGACTTTCTGGAACCTTCAACCGCATCGATAGTCCATAATCACCTGGGTCTTCCTGAAGAATCCTTTGTCTTCGATATTTCCAATGCATGTCTTGGCGTGTTAAACGGCATGTGTACCGTTGCTAGTATGATCGACCAAGGAGCGATAAAGGCTGGACTCATCGTTTCCGGTGAAAATGGCGGCCCACTGGTAAATAATACTATCGAAAATTTATTGTCCCGTTCAGATATCACTCGCAATAGCATAAAATCTTCTTTTGCTTCGTTGACCATTGGCTCGGCTGCGGTGGGAGTGCTTCTCACCCACAAAGATATCTCTCAAAAAAAACACCGGTTACTTGGAGGGGTTTCTATTGCTGAAACAAAGTTTAACCATCTTTGTCGCGGTAATGTGGATGCCGGGGCTCAGGCTGCTCCCTTAATGGAAACGGATTCAGAAAAATTAATGCTTGAAGGTTGTCGACTAGCAGGCAGGACGTGGAATCGCACACGCGAAGTACTAGGATGGAAAAATGAAAACGTGAACCGTGTGTTTTGTCATCAAGTGGGGAAAGGGCATCGGAAATTGATGTATGAAAATGTTGGCTTGGACATAAAAAAAGATTTTTCTACTCTTGAATTTCTTGGTAATACGGGTTCCGCTTCTTTGCCAGTCACTCTTGCAATGGGAGTTGAAAAGGGCGCCCTGGTAAAGGGGGATAAAGCGGCATTACTAGGAATTGGTAGCGGTCTCAATTGTCTGATGATGGGTGTTGAATGGTGAAGGGTTTATATCCATTTACTTCACACACCCTGGAACTGAATTCCAGCAAATATCATTTTCTTGATGAAGGGCAGGGTGAAACACTGCTCATGTTACACGGTAACCCTACCTGGTCTTTTTATTACAGGAATCTGATTCTTGGATTAAAAAAATCCTATCGATGTGTGGTTCCTGATCATATGGGCATGGGAAAATCTGACAAGCCGCAAAACTATAACTATACACTTTCACAGCACATAGATAATCTAGAAGCATTAGTAGACAAGCTGGGACTCAACGATATCACATTGGTGCTTCATGACTGGGGTGGAGCCATAGGCATGGGATTCGCCGTTCGTCATCCAAAGAAAATAAAACGATTGGTGTTGTTCAATACGGCCGCATTTTTATCGGAGGAGATACCGATAAGGCTTAAGTTGTGCCGTGTTCCTGGGTTTGGTGCTATTGCTATTCGTAGGTTTAATGCTTTTGCCTTGGCGGCTGTAAATATGGCGTGCAAGAATAAAGAGCGAATGACAGATGAAGTCCGTGCAGGGTATTTGGACCCCTATAATAACTTCGCCAACCGTATTGCAACTCTGCGTTTTGTTCAGGATATTCCCATGAACCCTGATGCGCCTAGCTACTCTGTAGTAAAAAATATTGAAGAGAATCTGGACCAATTCAAATCACTTCCGATAATGATTGCCTGGGGTGCCAAAGATTTTGTTTTCAACGATCACTTCCTAAAAAGGTGGCAGGGGATTTTCCCAGAAGCTGAAGTTCACCATGTTCAGGATGCTGGGCACTATGTGGTGGAAGACGCTCACGAGCGCATCATTCCATGGATGCAGGAATTTCTGCAGAAAAATCCAATTTAAATTTAAAGTGAATTTTTTTCCTAGCCAACGACCGAGTTTCTTCCTGAGTCCTTAGCTTCATAGAGATTTTCGTCTGCAATTTTCAAACAACTGTCGAGAGAGTCTGAGCCACGTCCATATTGACTAACCCCGAAGCTCATAGTTATAGGAATTTCGTATCCCTTATGCTCAAGTTCAATGGCTTCGATTTCTCCACGAAATTTTTCCGCTAAAACATTGTGGTTTCTAAATTGACTGGAGGTATCTGTCATGCCGATATCTTTCTATTTTTTTATATGAACGTATTAGCCAAATATTGTGAAAATTTGCCTATTTAGATATGAGTCCACTGAAACTACAGAATGTTAACAGTTTTCAATTATTGGAATTAATGCGGGAAGATATTTAGTACATGAAAAGCTCGGATTACTAGAAGGGAGTATCGTATGGAGGCTTAGAGTAAGCCGGGAGGGTAAAAAAAGCCGACCTCCCTGATGGGAAGGTCGGCTTTAGTTTTTTAGCAGATTAGTATCGGTAATGTTCCGGCTTGTAGGGGCCATCTTTTGGAAGGCTCAGATAGTCCGCCTGTTTATCAGAAAGTACTGTCAATACTACTCCCAGTTTATCCAGATGCAATCTTGCGACTTCTTCATCCAGAATTTTTGGTAATGTGTAAACTCCGACTTCGTATTTCTTATTGTACAATTCAATTTGAGCCAACACCTGATTGGTGAATGAATTGGACATTACGAATGAAGGATGTCCTGTTGCGCAACCAAGATTAACAAGACGCCCTTCAGCCAACATAACGATACTGTGACCATCGGGAAAGGTGTATTTATCAACCTGTGGCTTGATAACATCTTTAACAATTCCGGGAAAATTATTCAGAGCTTCCACTTGAATTTCAATATCGAAGTGGCCGATATTACAAACAATCGCATCGTTCTTCATTTTTTCCATATGTTCGATGCAAACGATATCAGCGCAACCAGTCGTGGTTACAAAAATATCGCCTTCTTTTACGGCTTCTTCCATTGTTGTTACTTCATAACCTTCCATCGCTGCCTGCAAGGCGCAAATAGGATCGATCTCGGTAACGATAACTCGTGCGCCGAGACTGCTCATTGAATCTGCGCAGCCCTTGCCTACGTCTCCATACCCAGCAACGACAACGACTTTTCCGGCAATCATAATGTCTGTAGCACGCTTGATTCCATCTGCCAGTGATTCGCGGCAACCATACAGATTGTCGAATTTGGATTTGGTCACAGAATCGTTGACGTTCATCGCTGGTAGTTTGAGAGTGTTTTTTTCAATCATCTTGTAGAGATTGTGAACTCCAGTGGTGGTTTCTTCTGTAACTCCCTGAATTTCTGCGAGCAGTTCAGGGTGCTTTTCATGGACATATCCTGTTAGATCGCCGCCATCGTCGAGAATCATGTTGGGGCCTTTATCATTATCAAATAACAGGGTTTGAGCTGTACACCACCAATATTCTTCTTCTGTTTCTTCTTTCCATGCAAAGACAGGGATTCCCTCTTTTGCTATTGCAGCTGCAGCATGGTCTTGAGTTGAGAAGATGTTACAGGATGCCCAGCGAACTTCTGCCCCTAGAGAAATGAGAGTCTCGATTAAAACAGCTGTTTGAATGGTCATATGCAAGGAGCCAGCAATACGAGCTCCCTTCAAAGGTTTCTCGGTACCATATTTTGTCCGTAGGGCCATAAGACCTGGCATTTCGTTTTGGGCCAGTATAATTTCTTTTCGTCCCCAATCGGACAAAGAGAGATCTTTTACTTTGAATTTTTCAGCGAGAGCTGTAGATGACATTTAATGCTCCTAATTAATGGTTATTGCAATTATTGAAAAAAATACAGATTTTAAATATTCAAAAAATCTATAGAATAATTTCGAGTTTTATGTGCTTGGGGTTGCATCCTGAAGGGGTATTTTGATTCCCATGGATTGAAACCTAGGTGTGTATCGAGTAGATACGCAAGCTAGTTTAGCAGATTATGATACTAGGTCAAGCCGAACGGGCTCTAACCAGGTTACAAACCTGCAACACTATGAATATTACTGCTGTAAAAAAATATACATTTGATACAGGCAAAGTGCAAACCTCCTTGAGAGCCTATGCGGAGGTAACTTTGGCAGACTTTGTCGCGATCAAAGGTTTTAGAGTATTGGTTGGTAAATCCGGTGATTTGTTCGTTGGCATGCCATTTAAAAAAGGCAAAGACGGAAAATATTATGATTATGAAGCGTTTAAGAAAAATGCCTCTATTTTACGAGACCGTAATATAGAATTCTATAAAGAGTTTTTCTGAAGATTCTTATGATTTTGAAGAATATTATTAATAGGGTGGGGCACCTTTCAGTCAACACACAAATCCTTATGTCATATGTAGATTAGTTTGCAGATATTTTAACGGTCTTATAAAGAAAGTTTTTAAAACTAAGAAACTTTTTTCTTTCATCAGTATCTATATGATTGCGATCTTTACATGCGCGAAGTTTAACAGCAAGGCCAGGCAGGTTCGTTTGATAGCGTTCTTTTGCCGCCAGGATCAAGGACTTAGCTGTGTCACGAGTCATCAGACTATTTTTAAAGGGCTGATGAATGTCAGACCAGAAATCTGCTTCGCCGCTATCAAACTGGTCAAGAAGAGTTTCTATAAACACATGCGGGTTGGGTTCTTTAGCTGAAGGTTCTATATTACAAGCGGTCCTGATTTCCTCTTTTGTGATAGTGGAACTTTTTCTGAATAACATAGCGCGCAAAAGAATATTTTTCAATTCCCGTACATTGCCACGGTAATGGTGCTGTTTCAGATAATCGATGGCAGAGGCATCCAACTGTGGTGGATTATCACTGCCTTCTTGTTTGTAACTGTTGAATAGAATTCCTAGGAAATGGGTGGCAAGATCTTCAATATCTTCCAAGCGATCATTCAATCGCGGGATTTGAAAGCTCAGCGCACTAAGGCGATGATAAAGGTCTTCCCTAAACCTCCCGGCATTGATTTCGACTTGTAAGTCTTTATTGGTAGCGGCGACCAAAAATATTCTTGAGTAACGCGGCTGGTTTTCGCCTAGGCGCATGAAAACTCCTGTGTCCAAAAAACGGAGAAGCTGTACTTGTGTCTTCGGATCGGCATCGCCGATTTCATCAAGAAAAACGATGCCCGCATTCGCTTCTTCCAATATACCCTGCCTGTTAAATTCAGCTCCGGTATAAGCACCTTTCTTGTGACCAAATAATTCGCTATAAGTTAGCTCGCCACTATACGCAGCGATATTTGTTTTTTTTAGGGGTAGCTTAAAGGTTGCACCTTTTTCTCTTTGAAAAATTTCATTTAGATGAGAGTAAATATTGTTAAAAAAGAATTCCTTTCCTGATCCGGTCTGTCCTTGTATCAAAAGGCAGGGCAGACCGGTGACTGTTTCCTGTAATTGTCGTTTCTCCCAATTCAGCATGCGGTTGCAAATAGACTCGACCACCGTGTGTATTTGATGTACCAGAGAATGAACATTCTGGCTTTTGCCAATGACGTTACCAAAATGATAGGAAGAAACTTTTGGGTCTCTGTATTCAATATCCTGACGTAGTTGGACGATTTCCTGCTTTAGAGTTTCTATTTGTTTTAGGTTGTATACTTTTGAGCTGATCAGACTGGAAATAATCTGTAAAATTCTCTGATGTTCCTGAGTGAAAAAATTTTTACGAAAACTATCCTGATTGATAACACCGAGAACGTGACTGCCGTGAATGATAGGAACTGCAAGCTCCGATTTAATTCTGGGCGAAAGGCTCTTATAGAATCCATTTCTCTCATCATCGACATTGGGAACCAACACCGGGCGCGCGGTATGAGCGACATAACCGTTTAGGGAACGTTGGTCTTGCGGAACTTCTTCGCCACCTATGGGGAGTGGTGGAATTTTGCTTTTCATCCAGCCTTGAGATTTTGCACCAATTAACTGTCCCGCTTCATTTTCGACAACCAACCAGGGTCTCCCATCCATAATTTTGGATATAGACACGGTTCCAGAATCAGCACCGATTAGCTCAGATGTTTTGGCTAGAATATTTTGTAAGAAAGGTTGCAGAGTGTTTGATGTGTCTGACAAGAGTTCTTCAATCTCACTTAGTACTTCTATCTCGATATGTTCCGAATTTTCTTCCAAAATCAGTTTTTCGACCATAGAAGCATGGTTTTCCAGAAGGCGTTGTTCGAAGACGGTGAATTGATGCGGCGTGTTGGTGTAGTAATTTACAACGCAGATCAATTGACCGGATTCCTTTTTTATTTTTGGAACTTGATATAAAGAGACAAGGTCTATTTGTCGAGCCAATGACTTTCGGCTGAAACTTTTACTCATCACGTCTTCTATATAGACCGCTTTCTGTTGCGGGTCTTTAGCCATGAGTCCAGTGGATTTGTCAAAGGTGACAATGTGACTGATCAGGTTTTGTTTGTGAATATTGATCTGTTCTCGGTTGTTATAAATTAGAGCGTCTTCTTGATTTTTTGAAAATGCTGCCAAAATTTCCACGCTGTCGCTGGGTTTTTTGGTGGGTACCCAGACGGAAGCCAAAGTTAACTTGTCTATAAGTTGTACCGCAGATCGCATCATTCTCCAGGCCGCTTCCTTTTTTCTTGCCAAGTCCAGATGACGCGAAAAAGATATCTTTTGGTGAAATCGCTTGGCACGATCCAGAACGGAACTTATTTCAGAAAGAAAATCCGTAATATCTTTGAGTTGGTCTTCATCAAGGAATTCTCCTTCTTTCCCCCAATCCAAGCTTAATGTGCCGATGGGGCGGAACTGGTGTGTGATGGGAAAAACCGCTGTGGCTTTGATTTCCGACAGTTTTTCGAAGGGGTTTTGCACTTTAGCGAACCCGTCAGGTAATTTCCAAGATAGGACCACCTCATTATTCAAGAATGCCTGGGAGATTACAGATGCTTCTGGTGAGATGAATTTAGTGAAAGGTTCAGGGCGATTTTGACCGGTTACATACTGGCAAACCAGCATCCCTTCATATAAATCTTCTAGATTGACCCGTACCATTTTGCAGTCATACAAATCCTTTAGTTGTGATCCTATAAGATGAAGGATCTCAAAAAGGCTTTCTTTCCCCAATTGTAAGATGGAGGTTTTTAGATTCTGCAAGTCCATAGTAAAAAGGATTGAGTAGATAATTCACACAATAGGAAGTTAATTATACTATATTTAGATAGTTAGAAAAATCGCTATATAGGTTTTAGCGGGAATTTATGTCAAAAATTCGGCAATTTTCGCCAAATTTATTTTCCTGTCAACTTTTTGGGTAGGTTAGACGCTAAGATATTTTGTAGGATAATCATTTAAATACAATAGGTTGGATGGGATTTGGAGGTATTTTCGGCTCTTTGCACTAATGGCATAACTTTTGCTTTTACTAGAGGAGAAAGGGGAATGCTCTTATGTTGCTAGATAAATTGTTGTTTTCAGATAGTGTACCAAAGGCTATGAAAAAGAGCCTAGATTTGATGTCTACGCGACAAAGCGTTATTTCATCAAATATTGGTAATTTGGACACACCAGGATTTAAAGCTAGCGAAATTGATTTCCAAGGGCAGTTGCGGGAAGCTTTAGGGTCGAAGGGGCAACTGAAGCTTCAGGCTACCAACGAAAAGCATTTTGGTCCCAAAACCTCCAATATTGGTAGCATGACCGCAGACCCTTTTGAAGAAGAGGATGCCGCCAAGTCGAACGGCAATAACGTGGATGTCGACAAGGAAATGGCTAAAATGGCGGAAAACCAGATTTTTTATAATGCAGTTATTCAGTTGATGATGAAACGAGGGTCAACAGTGCGAGCGTCAATCACTGAAACGGCCACATAAAATTGAATAGGGCTGTTGCTTTATTTTTGTTATAATTTATAAGTAGTTAGAATTTAATTGGAAAATTATGAATGACATTACTCTTTCAAGTAATTTAAAAGCGCTACAGGGAGTCGGCCCGTCGAAAGGTCTCAGTACCCCCGGCGGGACTAAAGGAACGGAAGGACCTTCCTTTGCCGATACTCTTGCGCAATCTCTCGAAAAAGTAAATACGCTTCAGAAAGAAGCCGATGTTGCTATTCAGGATTTTGTCACGGGAGATACTCGTAATATCCATGAAACCATGTTGGCTGTAGGTAAGGCTGACATAGCATTCAGGTTGACTATGCAGGTGAGAAATAAAATGGTTGAAGCCTATCAGGAAGTAATGAGAATGCAGGTTTGATGCAGCATTGAAAAGTTAACAGACTCTAATCCCTGGATTTTCTTCCAGGGATTTTTTTTTGTTTTTTTCCTGTAGTTGACAAGTGAAATTTATTGGCAGATATTATTGATATGCAATTTGTATTGCTCCTGACCAAAATAGGAGCATTAAAGTAATTATGGAGAAAGAAATGATTAAATCGATTGTTATCGGCGTATATTTTGTTGTGGCACTTTTAATGGCCAATCCAGTTTGGGCGCAATCGGGCGGTCATGCTAGTGTAGGTCTAGGCCATGGAGAAGAGGGTTATCTGCATCTGCAGGAAATGATCAAGCACTATGAGTTCAGTCTGCAAATGCCAGATGCCAGTGAGGAGTTAAAAACTCATGGTTCTGTGGCTCTGCAACACGCCAAAGAAGCTATCAAACATTATAATGAAGCTTTAAAACATGGAAACGAATCTTTAGGAAGAAGTGCGAGTGCGCCTATGGCAGAAGGTTCTGGCGGTGAGGAAGAGGGGCATAGTCACGATGAAGGATCTCACTGATTTTTCTATTTAATATTTGAAGTCCAACCCTCAGCACGTCATCGTAAACGACTGCAAGGAGTATGGCGATCTAGAAGGATTATATTTTCTTATTTGCATGAAGGTCCTGCTCATATTTCCCCTCCCTTCATAGGGAGGGGTTAGGGGAGGGTTGGATGTGCTTTAATCGTCCTCTGTAGCAGAACCCCGACTAGAATATCGTCATCCACAACTTTGATTGGGTAGACTCTCGTATTAAAACGTTCTCCGCGATCGCATTTACCCGTTTTTAAATCGAACCGGTAGCCATGATTTGGGCATTTCACGCCGATTCCATTTAGTGTTCCGCGGATGAGTGGGGCGGTCTTTTTATGTGGGCATTGATTATAGATGGCAAAAAACTCTCCATCGATATTGAAGATGCTTATGCGCTCGCCGTTTAATTCTACGCGCTTTCTTTCTCCTAATGGAATGTCGCTCGTTTTTGCTACTTGGAAATATTGGGTCATCCGCTCATTTCTATTGGCAAATTGGAATCTTGGCTCCAGTCCCACCAGGATCCGTCGTAGTTACGTACTTTGAACCCCAAATATCTAAAAACGAAATAAGCCATGGCAGAGCGCACCCCCCCTGTGCAATAAACAATGACTTCTTGGTCTGGCCGTACCCCTGCATTTTGCAACAGACGCGATAAGTCGATAACTGACTTTAATGTGCCATCGTTCTTAAAAAAGTCGGGCCAGTGGATGTGTTTGGCGTTGGGGATATGGCCACCACGGTCAGATCCGTAGGGAGTTGCCCCCTGAAATTCTTTCAGTGTGCGGTTATCGACAAGCACATAGTTTTTGTTTGATAATATGTTTTTTATCAATGACTTGTCTGTGGTTACATCAGGATTTAGTTTGAATGTTTCTGGGGCGATTCTTGTAAACTTCCGTCCTTTTTGAAATCCTCTTTCTACAGTTCCGCCACTTTGCTTCCAGGTATCTAGTCCGCCATCCAGAAGCGCAACTTTCGCGAATCCGTAGCGTTCGAACATCCAGAAAAAGCGACCATCGGTTCTCCACGGGTCGCTAGGTTCACCATAAATTATAATGGATTGCATTGGGTTCAAACCTAATGCCGAGAAGGTATCGGAAATGAAAGTTTTGTCTTCTATTAATATGCCTTTAATTCCATCTTTTTTGGTAGTGAATTCCCTCCAGTTACTCATATTTATTGCGCCCGGAATATGGCCACTGATGAACTTCCATTTTGCTCGGGTATCGATGATAACTCTTTGTTCTGCTGGAATTTTTTTCAAAGCTCTGGGGGTTAAGAGTAACTCCGAAATCGGGTTTTTCTGGGGGCTTAGTCCCAACAGAATCACACCTGCAAGCAGGTAAAAAACGCCCCTTATTTTTCTTGACAAATTACGGGCTGCGCTTGTACTATCAGGCTTCATTTTTTGTCACTGTTTCCAGGTTATATCGGAGCATTTAGAGTTATTTGGCAAGAACAAAAGGCTTTCTTAAATAATGATATTCCCACTCTTCAATCCATTCTTATCGATTATAAACGATTTGAAAACGGATCGGGGTAATAGTTATAGTTGATAATCAGCGGCGCAATTAATTTAAAAGGTTAATTATGACGGACGAACAAGGAAAAGACAGCGAAGCATCTCAGTCTTCTGAAGACCGATTGGAAGAAATTAAAAAGGAAGAGAAAGAGGATGCCAGCACTTATTACCAACAGGGAGAGTCGAAAGATAAAGTGAACGAAGAAGCCGAATTGAGTAAGCCTGTGGAAGATGTGAATGCACAAAAAGAAGAAATGAATATGCTTAAGGCAGTTGCCTTTTTAGGCTTTGGAATGGCCTCTCTGGCAATTATTTTTATTCTATTCTTTGTGCGTGATCTTGATACTCGAGTTGTAGATGTCGATGGTGCTGTAACCAGTCTGGAAGAAAAAATTGCGCCACTAAGAAAGCACGTTGATGCCAGTCTCGAGAAAGTTAATCAGGACATTGCAGGACTAGATAGTAAAATTGGTAACTATGAGCGCGTTATGGCGGTCATGGAATTGAAACGAGCTCTAGTGACCGTTCAGGAAATGTCCATGGGTAACTCTGCCAATGTGGCAGCAAAATCGAATCAAGTAGTTGCAGGAATTGAATCTCTATTAGTAGAGTTGGGAGCAGGAACCAGTTCTGCAAAAATACCTGCAGGTATCGTTAGCCTTGAAGAAGCACCAGCAGCACCAGTGGCAGAACATGCTGCTCCTGCTGAAGAACCTGTTCATGCAGAAGAACCGGTTGAAGAAGCCGCACCCGTTGAAGAAGCTGCTCCCGCTGAAGAGTCCGCGGCTGAAGAAGAGCCCGCATCTGCGTCTGAAGAAGCTGAGGAAGCTGAAGAAGGTGACGATGGTGGCGATGACGAAGAGGATGAAGACGACGAATAGTCTTCGCCCGCGCCCATTTCTTTAAAGTCCTTCACATATGCCAGCTGTAAAGCTAATCATCTATTTTCTACTGGCGATTCTCATAGGATCGTTTGCAGTGCAGAATATGACCTCTGTGGAAATCAATTATTATGATTTCCGTCTAAACCTGCATACTCTGGAACTTCCCTTGGTAACAGTGGTAATTCTTCCACTGGGCCTAGGCTTGTTGGGTGCTTGGTTTTTGTGGCTGAACAGTTGGCTTAAAATGCGCATGGTGATTCGCAAGCAAAAAAAAACCATTTCGGCTATGGAAGTTGAACTTGATAAGTTGAAAAATACTCCGCAACTTCCTGAATTTCCTGAACAGGTTGAATCTTCAACCGACTCCTGATTTTTTTTCTAAATTAAAAATTTAAATTCCAACTGGTTGCTGTTTAGTCAAACAGTGCACTCCCCCTAGTCCCCAAATGAGTGTGGTCGAAGGTATAGGGATAATTTCGCGCCCAGGAAAAAGGGGTTCCAGAATTGCAAGTGCCCGTTTGTCATTTGGGTGATTATAGATTGGTACTAAAACGGATTTATTAGCGATATAAAAATTTGCGTAGCTTGCAGGCAAACGCTCAGTGGGGCTTCCGATATAACCTGGCATTGGAAGGGCGATAATCTCGAGATGTTTATCATCTTGGTCTGTTGCTGTTCTTAAATGGTCAAAGTTTTTTTTCAAACAGAGATAGTTCGGGTCTTCTTCATCTTCTTCGAAGGCGCATACCATGGTGGTTGGGTTCACAAAGCGTGCGAGATTATCGATGTGCCCATCAGTGTCATCACCTTCCATTTCTCCATGCAACCAGATAATTTTTGAAACTCCTAAATAATCTTTTAATACTGTTTTCATAGCCTCGCGGTTAATTCCATTATTGCGGTTAGGGTTAAGAATACAGGATTCGGTAGTAACACAGGTACCAACCCCATTCACCTCTATAGCTCCGCCTTCCAAAACAATCTCGGGTTTAAAATGATGCAACCCTAATTCTTCAGCAATCACCGTTCCTGCAAGGTCATCTAGCTCCCACTTATACTTTCTGCCCCAAGAATCGAAATCCCAATCATTTGCTGCAACTTTCCCATCTTTTTGCATAATAAAATTGGGACCATAATCGCGAATCCACGAATCGTTGGTAGGGATGTCATGCAAAGAAATGTTCTTCATTTCAACATTCTGATCCTTTAGGGTTGATGCGACGGACCTTTCCATTTCTTCATCATTTACCAGGATGTGAATAGATTCATTTTTTGCTAGAGACTTAATGATGCTGAGGAATTCAGTTTCAACTTGCTGCATGTCTTGATCAGGCCAAGTTTCCTGATTATGAGGCCAGGTCAACCAGGTGCCGGAATGGGGTTCCCATTCCGCCGGCATACGATATCCTAAAGATGCGGGAGTTTCATTCATCGGAGTCGAGGAAAAGTTTGTTTAGGTTTTGATAGGAATCGACTCTGCGATCTCTTAGAAAGGGCCAGTTTTGCCGGGTGGATTCAATTTCCGGTAAAGAACATGAAGCGATTATAATTTGCGCTTCATTTTCATCCGCCTGTTGCAATACCTTTCCAAACGGATTGCATACAAATGAGCGCCCCCAAAAGGTCAGGTCGTCTTCCTTGCCACAACGGTTAACGGATGCCACAAATAATCCATTTGTAATAGCATGAGATTTTTGAACAGTTTCCCATGCCGCAATTTGTTGGGGCGATTCGTCGCGATCACTTTCCTGATAACCGATGGCCGTGGGATAAAATAAAAACTGTGCTCCGGTTAAAGCAGTTAGTCGCGCTGCTTCTGGAAACCATTGATCCCAACAAATGAGTACGCCAATTTTCCCATAACGGGTAGAAAAACTTTTAAAACCGTTATCACCTGGCGTGAAATAATATTTTTCATAAAAACAGGGGTCATCTGGAATATGCATTTTCCTATAAGTCCCACAGAGGCTGCCATCGGCATCAATGACTATCGCAGAATTGTGATAGATGCCTTCTGTTCTTTTTTCAAATAAGGGGACTATCAATACGATTTCCAGTTCCTTGGCTAACTTTGCTAGTGTACCGCTTGTTGGGCCAGGGATGGGCTCGGCTAGAGAAAAATGATCCAAATTTTCTGTCTGACAAAAATATCTCGAAAGAAAAAGCTCGGGGAGGCAAATGATTTGCGCGCCCTTTTTTGCAGCCTCACGGATGGAATCAGTCGCATTCTGTAAATTCTGTTTTGGATCGTTGGCACAAGCCATTTGGATCAGGCCAATGATCCTTGTTTTAATTTTGTTCATCGCAAATTAGACCCCTTTATGTACCAATATGATATCATAACTCTCTGCGGTTGATTTCAAAGACAACCTTCCGACCGAATCTTAAAACTTTTCCAGGAATTTTAATTCAGCATTATGTGGATCAAACAGGCATATAGAGATTATTACAAGCCCAAACTCAAACGCACATTAAAACGCGATCCCAGCCAGGAAGAAATGGATCAACGTTTTGAGGAAATATATAGTGAGGCCAACTGTATATTGCTAGCGGGAGTGCTTGAAGGGGTAGCCGTCTATTTTTATGAAATTGCAAAAATTTCTAAAGAAGAACTGGATGGTTTCAGAGATCGCCCTGAAGAATATTTGTTTGAACGTTTTGGTGGTGGCAATTACAAACTAAATTTTTTTGAAGGTCCTTCCTTTGTTGTTTGCGTTAACTTCAAGCCCAAGGGTGAACAGAAATGGGTTCACCTGCTTCCTGAAAAAGCAGGAACAAATCCTAAACCTGCCTGATATGAATTTCCCAAATTACTGATGAACAAAAGCACGATACTAGGTGATGAACTAGCAGAACATTTAAGTCGGGTTCAGGATTGCATTGGCGAGCCAGAACGACCGGTTACCGTAGAAGGTTTGCGAGGTGCTGCTAGCGCCTATTTCCTCTCTCGTTTGCATCAATTGGAAAAAGGACGACCGATATTGATTGTGACAACCGATCAAATTCGCGGTGAACTATTGTTAGAAGATTTGAAATATTTTTTTCACTACGCAAACCTGAAAACCAAACCTATTTTCTTTCCATCCTGGGAATTACTACCCTATGAGCCTCTTTCGCCTCTAAGTGAAATTTCTGGTGAAAGACTTGAAATTCTTAACAGGCTAAGAAACGGAGAAAATCTTTTTCTAATCGCTCCTGTCGAGGCGATTATGCAAACCGTTGTCCCACGCATTTCTTTAGAAAAGAATGTGTTTTTGGTTAAGCCGAATGATGAATTGGAGCGTGAACTCTTAGAGGCCAGTCTAGCTGAAAATGGTTTTTCGCGTTCATCATTGGTTGAAAATAGAAGTGAGTTCAGCGTTCGTGGCGATATTGTGGATTTTTTTCAGCCGGGCGCGGACAATCCTGTTCGTATAGAATTTTTTGGAGACACTATTGAGTCCATTCGAGAATTTGATGTCTTCTCTCAGATATCCATTAATAAACTTAAGGTTGTTGAGATTCTTCCGGTACGAGAAATTTGCTTGAGCGAGTCTGAAAGTCAATCCGGATTAAAGAAAATTTCAAGACGATCAGAAGAGTTGGCTTTAGATGCTCAGCTAACTAAAGAACTACAAGAAAAAATTGAGAATCTGGGTTTTTTCCCGGGAATGGAGTTTCTCGCACCCTTCTTTTTTAGCAAGAGGGAAACAGTTTTCGATTATCTTCCTAAAAATACGCTTATTGCATTGGATGAACCCGATTTTCTAATGGAAAAATGTCGTCAGTTTGAAGACCTTATTAAAACTGAATTTAAGGGTTGTATTGAAAATGGCAGAGTTGCTTCTGCACCGGAAGAACTTTACCTCTCGTCTGCAGAGCTAGAAGATAAATGCCAACGCTTTCATGGTCCCGTTATTTTAAATTCTCTAAAGGTTACAGAGGGGCATTTGAATAATGTGGATATTAAACGATTACCTCAAATGGT
Organism: Nitrospinales bacterium; assembly: GCA_047610985.1. Taxonomy (GTDB): domain Bacteria; phylum Nitrospinota; class Nitrospinia; order Nitrospinales; family VA-1; genus UBA8687. The sequence goes on from JBLFWU010000005.1 coordinate 26,189, forward strand.
GGGAAATCTGAACTTGTTCTCCGATCAGATTCTTCGATGGCAGAAGGAGGAGCAAAAAATTGTGATCGTTGCACCCACCAAAGGTCAGATTAGTCGTATCCATGAGCTGATAAATGAATGGGGATTGGATGTTGATGTTGATCTCGGGAGACTGAGCGAAGGCTTCCATTTCAAATCTGCCAATCTAATTTTTATTGCCGAGCATGAAATTTTTGGCAGGTCACACAAACATCGGCCTAGAAAAAAATCCACTTCAAAGAGTTTTCAAAGAGGATTGAAAGATTTAAAAAAGGGAGACTATCTGGTCCATGTTGATTATGGCATCGGTCTTTATCTCGGAACAAAAGAAATAAAGACCGGCATGGGAAGTGGAGAATTTCTAAATATCCAATATGCCGACGATGAGAAGCTTTACCTTCCTATGGAGGGTTTGGGTTATGTTCAGAAATATGTGGGTGGCTCCGATGTTCCTCCTCCTTTAAGCAAGATGGGAGGGATTGCCTGGAAAAGACAAAAGAAAAAAGTTAAAGAAGCAATTGAAGAGATGGCTGGAGATTTGTTGGAACTTTACGCGTCAAGAGAGCTGGCTAAAGGGCAAGCTTTTTCAGCGAACACACTATTGGTGCGTGAGTTTGCGGACTCTTTTGAATATGAAGAAACAGAGGACCAGTTGAAAGCCATTGAAGAAGTAGAAAATGACTTGGAAAGCGATAAACCTACAGATCGACTCATTTGTGGTGATGTGGGTTATGGGAAGACAGAAGTTGCAATGCGGGCAGCATTCAAAGTTGTTCTAGATAAAAAACAGGTGGCGGTGCTGGTACCGACCACGATTCTGGCGCAACAACATTTGCAGACATTTCAGGAACGTTTCAAGGAATATCCTGTCAGCATTGATATGGTCAACCGTTTCAGAACACCGCGCGAGCAAAAAGCCACATTGGAGAAATTAAAGCGAGGTGAGGTGGATATAATTATTGGAACCCATCGGTTACTTTCCAAAGATGTGGAGTTCGCTTCGTTGGGTCTGATCGTGGTGGATGAAGAGCAAAGATTTGGGGTGAAGCACAAAGAAAAATTGAAAAAACTCAGGAACTCGGTCGATATTTTAACGCTTACCGCAACGCCCATTCCACGCACCCTGCATTTTTCCTTAATGGGAGTAAGAGATTTGAGTGTGATAGAGACTCCGCCGCTGGATCGGCTTGCAGTTAAAACATTTATAAGAAAGTTTGATGAAGAGGTGATTCGTGATGCCATCTTGAGAGAGGTGGACAGGGGGGGGCAGGTTTTTTTCGTTCACAATAAAATTCACAGCATCCATTCCATTGCGGAATTGATACAAAGGCTAGTGCCAGGAGCTGTGATCGATATAGCGCATGGTCAATTGCCGGAGCATCAACTTGAAAAAGTTATGAAAAGGTTTCTCGATAAAGAGGTGGATATTTTGCTTAGCACTTCTATTATTGAATCTGGTTTGGATATTCCTTCTGCGAATACTATTATCATCAATCGTGCTGATCAGTTTGGGTTGGCGCAACTCTATCAGCTGCGAGGTCGTGTAGGCAGGTACAAGCATCAGGCTTATGCATATTTATTGATCCCGGGTACTGAGGTTTTGAGCAATGATGCGCGCAAACGTCTTGAAGCTATGGAAGAGCTGAGTGAGTTAGGTGCAGGCTTTCAAATGGCCGCTAGAGATATGGAGATAAGAGGCGTTGGTAATATGTTGGGTAGCAACCAATCTGGACATATTGTTTCTGTGGGTTTCGATCTTTACTGCAAGCTGGTTGAAGACATGGCTAAGGATATTCGTGGGGAAAAGGTGGAAGCTAGGATAGATACAGAAATCAATCTTATGATAAAGGGTTTTATCCCCAATGAATATATTCCTGACCTTAATCAGCGGTTGGATTTTTATCGTAGAATACAAATAGCAGCAGACAGAAATGAATGTATGGAATTGTCGCGAGAAATGAGTGATCGATTTGGTCAGCGCCCAGAACCGGTTGAAAAATTACTGGCTTTACTTGAAATTCGTGTTTTGTGTCAGAAATTGCATATAAGCAAAGCACTGATGAAAAATGGAGAGGTTTTTCTAACATTGCTCCCCTCTACTCCGCTCAGCGCCGAAGACCTTACGGCTACTCTTGATGGGCGATTAAAAATGTTGTCTGAATTTGAAATTGGAATTCTTTTGGATAGAAAGGGCTGGCAGGCAGACTTGAAAAAGGTCTGTGAGTATCTGCAAAAACTTTCTCGATCATTGGCTTTGAAAAAGGTGTGAGTGTGAAAATTTATTTAAAGCTCCTACTTATGGTGTCAGTGATTTTATTTTCAAACTCATGTTTTGATAATAATCCTCCTGCAGGATCGATAACGGATGAAGCGGTTGTTTTGACAGTTAATGATGAAAAAATTACTGCAAAACAATTTGATAAGGTATTGAGCGCTCAGAAAAAAATTTTTAGAGTTCAAAATTTTGAAGAACTAAAACCAGAAGAGTTAGTTTGGATTAAAACAAGAGTGCTGGATGAATTAATTAGAAATACATTGATTGCACAAGAAATAGCAAAAGAAAATATTAGTATTGAGCGGAATGTTTTGGAAAGTGGCTTGGAAAAGGCGAGTGAAGGATATCTTGAGGGTGCGTTTGAGAAAACATTAGACTTGGTGGGTATTTCAATTGCAGATTGGGAGAAATCTATAGAAAAGAAACTCCTGACAAATGAATTGATTCATCAACAGGTGAATAGTAAAGTATCAGTTAGTGATAAGGAATTACGTGATTATTTCGATAAGAATCATAAGGAGTTTCATAAGAAGGAACAGGTGAAAGCTCTTCACATTATGGTCGAGTCTGAAGAGGAAATCAGAGAAATACAAAAAGAACTACGAAATAAACAGAAAACCTTTCCGGTTCTTGCGATGGAATACTCTTTAGGCCCCGAAGGTGCCAAAGGTGGGAACTTAGGATACTTTGAAGCTGGGCAGATGCCGGAAGAGTTTGATGATGTTTTTAAATTAAAAATCAATAAGGTAAGCGGCATTATTAAGACGCCATACGGTTTTCATTTGTTCAAAGTGGTGGATAAAATCGAAGAACGAAAAATGGATTTTGATGAGTCAAAGAGTAGGGTTAAAAAAATACTTCTTCAGCATCTTCAAGATCAGGCTTTTCAGAAATGGTTTTTAAAACTTAAACAGGATTCCAAAATAGAAATTAAATATGAGTCTCTTGAAAAAATTAATTGATCAGACCTTTTTTGCAACCCTTTTGTCTCTGATATTTATCATGTCTGATACAGCAACGGCTAAAGTTTTTGATCGTGTTGTTGCCAAGGTGAATAGCGAAATTATTACTTTAAGTTCTGTCAATGAAAGAGTGGAACTTCTTAGGCAAAAATATAAAGGCGATTTTCAAGGCCGTGGTGAAAAAGAAGTTTTAGATGAAGCTCTGAATGCGATTGTAGAGGAAAAGCTGCAGCTTCAGGAAGGAAAAAAAAGAGGGCTGGCGGTAGATGATTCTGCTGTGGAAGCCGCTGTGACGGACATAGAAAAGAAGAATGGTTTGCAGGAGGGACAGTTGGCCACAATGCTGGAATCGGAAGGCAGGTCGATGGAATCCTATAAAAACCATATTCGCGATCAGATTCTTGTCTCAAAGGTGGTTCGGTTTGAATTGGGTAGTCGTGTGAGTGTTAGTGAAAGAAAAATTGCAAAATATTACCATAATAATCAGAAAGATTTTTGGGATCCAGGCAAGGCTAGGGTAAGGCATATCCTTATTCTTACTGAAAAGGGGTTGTCCTCAGATAAAAAAAGGGCGAAGTATTTGCAAGCAAAAGAAATTCTTGGTGAAGTTAGGAGAGGAAAGGATTTTGCTGATGCCGCAAAAGAGTATTCAGAAGATATCTCTGCCAGTGACGGGGGCGATGTTGGTTTTGTTGAAAAGGGAAAGATGGTCCCTGAGTTCGAAAAAGCAGTTTATAGTCTGAAAGAAGGAGAGATAAGCGATATTGTTGAGACCGGATATGGTTATCATATAATTAAGGTTGAGGAGGTTTTGGTTGGAGGGACGCTTCCTTTGAAAGATGTTAAGAATAAAATTCAGTTCATTCTTTCCAACAAAAAACAAAAATCGGCTTACGAAGAATGGATGAGCGAGTTGAGAAAGTCTGCATATATTGAGATTTCATTGTTTGACGAAGCAAAAAAATATTCAAGCTCGAATTTGTTTAGTTCGGGAAATGGTAGTCGTCGTGATGCCGGATCTGTTAATTCCAGTGGTTTGTTACAGAAAAAACGCTTATCTAGGAACAACTCAAAAAAAAGGCGGATGCAGGATAAATGGGAGGAAATGTATAAATCTGTTGAGAAAACAAAGCAAACAAACCGTCGCCAAGACGATTCTCCTCTCGAGAGCTTGGAGCAAAAATTGCAACGGATTAAGGAGTTGCGTTTTGATGAAAAGATTACAGAAGTTGAATATCAAAGCCGCAAACAAAAATTGCTGGATAGTCTCTAAATAATAATCGCCTGAGTCTATTTCTCCCTCCTATATTCATCACCAAAAAACTGGCTTGTAGTTAACGGATGGGTTATGACCTCTTTCCTGAAAAATATTGAACAAGTTTTAAAAGGGTTGATTGCACCTGGCGATAAAGTCTTAGTTGGTGTTTCTGGCGGCACCGATTCTATTGTTCTCCTTCACGTTCTCCATTGGTTTTCCCGAATTCAAAATTATAGTTTGATTGTTGTTCATATTAATCATATGGCTAGAGGAAAAGATTCCGATGCTGATGCTAATTTTGTAGAAAGTGTTGCCGAGAAATTTAAACTTCCTTTCTATCTCAAAAAAATCGATGTTGGGGTTGAACGTCTAAAATTAAAGACATCCTTTCAAGATGCCGCCAGAATAATTCGCTATAATTTTTTTGAAGAAACCTTACGGGCTGTTGGAGGGAATAAGGTTGCTTTGGGTCATTCTGCAGACGATCAGGTTGAAACCATTCTGATGAATATTGTCAGAGGGACGGGCTTGAAGGGCTTGGCCGGAATTCCCCAGGTGAGAGGTTTTATTATTAGACCTTTTTGGGGGATTCACAGGAAAGACTTGGATATCTATCTCAAAGAAAATGATATTTCTTTTCGGGATGATTCTTCAAATTCGGATAAAAAGTATCTGCGCAACAGGATTCGACACGAGTTGATCCCGCATCTTGAGTCCTACAACCCTAGTATTAAGAAATCACTACAGGAGATGTCGGGAATTGCTAGGGAAGAAGATTCTTTGTTATCTCAGATGACAAAGGATATTTTTAATCAAAAACTCGGCGAGTGTAGTGAAAAAAATATTGTTTGGGAAATTGAAGACTTCCAAATATATCCTATCGCATTGAGGCAAAGGCTGGTGCGGGAGATTTTTTGTCGTATGACAGGAGATATGCAGGCGATCACGGCTTATCACGTCCAACAAATCATCAACCTTTTTAATTCTCCCAAAGCCGGTAAAATTCTTAATATTTCTAGGGGAGTGACCGTTACCTGTAGTTATGAAACTGTATTATTTTCAAAAGTAATTGGCGGTATTTGTGAAAATGAACCACTTGTAACGCCCATTGTTGTTCCTGGTACCACTGAATTGCTAGAAGGGCACATTCGTAGGGTGGAAACTCAAATATTTTCGGATAAGAGGGATTTGTCTTCATTGGACACTGGAAGACAAGCATTTTTTGATTTGGAAAAAACGGGTTTTAGCATCCAGGCGCGATTTTTCCGTGCGGGGGATCGATTTTGTCCGTTAGGGATGACGGGCAATAAAAAGCTGAAATCGTTTTTTATTGATCAAAAGGTGCCCCAGAGTATGAGGTCTCAAATCCCTATATTGACAAATGCCGATGACGATATTATCTGGGTGTATGGACAAAGAATTTCCCATCCTTATAGAGTAACCGATAAGACAGAAAAGGTACTTTTTATCGAGGGTGACAAGGCCATTAAATATTAAAGCTTAAGTCAATAGTTGTGGTAGGATGGATTAAATCAGAGTACTGTTTTTCAGCGTTTTAAGGAGAAAGTTTTGAATCAATTTTATAAAAATCTGGCACTTTGGCTGGTTATAGGCATCGTTCTCATTGCCTTATTTAATATGTTCAACCAACCGTTAACCCCGCAATCTGAAGTTGTTTTTAGTGACTTTATGGATCAGGTTGAGCAAGGGCAGATTAACGAAGTTGTTATAAGCGGTGATAATATCAGTGGTAAATATGTAGATGGCAAATCGTTTCAGACAACTGCGCCACCTAAAGATCCTGATTTGATTAAATCCCTTCGTCAGAAAAGTGTTCGTATTGTCGTGGTGGCACCTGAACAGACAAGCTGGTATATGAGCATTCTCATTTCTTGGTTTCCCATGCTGTTGTTATTGGGGATCTGGATATTCTTTATGAGACAGATGCAAGCGGGCGGCGGGAAAGCCATGTCTTTTGGCAAGAGCAAGGCTCGACTGCTCAATGACACTAAAAATAAAACTACATTTAAGGATGTTGCCGGGGTTGATGAGGCCAAAGAAGAACTCCATGAAATTATTGAATTTTTAAAAGAGCCACAGAAGTTCAGCAAGCTGGGTGGCAAAATTCCGAAGGGGGTATTATTGATAGGCCCTCCGGGTACTGGAAAAACCTTGCTTGCAAGGGCAATTTCAGGCGAAGCAAATGTTCCATTTTTCAGCATCAGTGGTTCGGATTTTGTTGAAATGTTTGTGGGCGTAGGTGCTTCCAGGGTGCGAGACCTTTTTGAACAAGGAAAGAAGAATAGTCCCTGTATCATTTTTATTGATGAAATAGATGCAGTAGGAAGACATCGAGGAGCCGGTATGGGAGGTGGTCATGACGAAAGAGAGCAAACTCTGAACCAACTTCTAGTTGAGATGGATGGATTTGAAAATAACGAAGGCGTTATTTTGATCGCTGCCACCAACCGTCCAGATGTTTTAGATCCCGCATTGTTGAGACCGGGACGTTTTGATCGTCAGGTCACGGTAGGTCGCCCTGATGTGAAAGGCCGAGAAGGTATTTTGAAAGTGCATACCTCTACTGTTCCACTAACGGATGAAGTCGATTTAAAAGTTATTGCTAGAGGTACACCAGGTTTTACCGGTGCAGATCTTGCGAACCTTGTTAATGAAGCGGCTTTGCTTGCAGCGAGGGATGATAAAAAGGCAGTAGCTATGGATGACTTTGAGGAAGCCAAAGACAAGGTGATGATGGGTGTTGAAAGGCGCAGTATGGTAATTTCTGATAAAGAGAAAAAGAATACTGCCTACCATGAAGCAGGCCATGCGCTTGTTGCTGCTTTATTGCCAGGAACAGATCCCATACATAAAGTAACTATTATTCCTCGTGGAAGGGCATTAGGTGTCACCATGCAGCTTCCGATGGATGAACAGCATACTTATCAGAGAAACTATCTCTTCAGCAGCCTTGCTATTTTGATGGGGGGAAGGTGTGCAGAAGAAATATGTTTGGGAGAAATGACCACAGGTGCCGGAAATGATATTGAGCGAGCAACGGATATGGCTCGTAAAATGGTTTGTGAATGGGGGATGAGTGACAAAATGGGCCCCCTTACTTATGGAGCTAAAGATGAACAGGTTTTTCTTGGGAAAGATTTTTCCAGTCAAAAGAGTTTCAGTGATCAAACCTTGAAGCTGATCGACCAAGAGGTCAAAACACTGGTCATGGACGGACATACCCGGGCAACAGATTTGCTTACAAAAAACCGCGATGTTCTGGAAGAAATGGCTCAGGCTCTTTTAGAGCGTGAAACTTTAAATGGAAAAGATATTCAAGATATTATTGCGGGAAAAGGTATTTCTGATGACGAAGATTCTGGAACGGCCCAGAAAATAGAGCCAGAAAAACTTCCTGTCGATAAAAAGAAATCAGAATCAGATACTGAAGAAGGTCTGATGGGTGGAGGGATGCCGGACCCCACTCCAGCCTGATAGACAAAAGAATTTGCAGATAAAAAACTCCACTTACCCGTTTGACCGGTAAGTGGAGTTTTTTTTTGATATAAAACCTGTTCCTATAACAGTTCTCTCCAATTTCTAATTTTATTTTTGAGCATTATGAAACGGTTTTCTTTTTCTGAAAATTGCGATAAAACCCGATTTATGGGGATCATAAATGTTTCTTCGGATTCATTTTATGAGAAATGTTCTTCGGTCGATGAAGCTATGATGTTGGCTAAAAAGATGATGTGTGAAGGAGCCGATTTTCTGGATGCAGGTGCCGAGAGTTCTCGTCCCGGATCCAAACCTATTTCAGATCAGGAGGAGTTGGATAAGTTAATTCCGTTGATTTCTTTGCTGGTGGAAAATTTTGATGTTCCGGTTTCTGTAGATACTTATAAGCCAATTGTTGCTGAAGAGGCTTTGCAGGCAGGGGCTAAAATTATAAACGATATAACCGGGCTTCAAAAATTTCCCGAGATGGCTGAAGTTGTTGCCCGGAGTGGGGCGGGCGTGATCATAATGCATATGCAGGGAACTCCTTTGACCATGCAAAAGAACCCTACTTATAAAAATATTTTGAATGAAATTTGTGAATTTTTGGCAGTGAGTATTGATATCGCCGAAACAGCTGAAATTTCTTCGGATCAAATTGCTATTGATCCAGGAATTGGATTTGGTAAGACCCAAAAACATAATCTTGAAATTTTAAAAAACCTTGAAACATTTTTAGAACTCAAAAAACCGATTCTTTTAGGGGTCTCCAGAAAATCTTTTATTGGTAGTATCTTGAATTTGCCTGCTGAAGAAAGGTTAGAGGGCTCTCTTGCAGCCACCGTGATGGGGGTTACCAAGGGGGCATCAATAATACGAACGCACGATGTTAAGGCTACTCGCAATGCTGTGAGAGTAGCAGAGGCTATCATTAAAGGAGAAGGATTGTGACCCGTTTATTTGTCAATGTCGATCATGTTGCAACAATTCGAGAGGCCCGAAAAACGTATGAGCCTGATCCGTTAAAAGCCGCGCTGTTGGCAGAAAAAGTAGGAGTAGACGGTATAACCGTTCATCTAAGAGAGGATCGACGGCATATCCAGGATGAAGATGTACGCATTATTCATAAAAATATAAAGACCAAGCTAAACCTCGAAATGGCCGCCATAAACGAAATGGTTGACCTTGCATTGGAGTTGAAGCCTTATCAAATTTCTCTGGTTCCCGAAAAAAGGCAGGAGATAACAACTGAAGGTGGACTCGATGTTTACTCTCAGATGACAGAGTTAATGAATATACAAAAAAGAATTAAAAACAAGGGGATATTGTTCAGCCTATTTGTCGACCCTGATATCAGGCAGATCGAAGCTTCTCAAAAAGTCGAGGCAGACAGCATTGAAATTAATACAGGTGCTTATTCAGAATTGACTGATTCTACAAGGGTGGAAGAGGAGTTAGTGCGTATTCGAGAAGCTGCAAAAGAAGCTGCCAAATTGGGATTGCGGGTGTTTGCCGGCCATGGACTGAATTTTGATAATGTTAAAGCCATCGCTGCAATCCCAGAAATTGAAGAACTTAATATAGGTCATTTTTTAGTGGCTCAATCAGTTTATATGGGATTGGAAGAAGCCGTTAAGATAATGAAACAACTTATAGAAACAGCCAGACCTTGAAAACAGGATGTATTGAATAAATATAACCTATTGAAAATATGTAAGTTTTGCGTGTTTTTTTGATTATTTTCCGTTAGTATCTATTGTATAATTTATTAGCCTTACTTTGCTAAAACTTAAGATGGTTGTAACTATGGAAGAATCCGTTAACTATTCTGAAATAACCCAGGAAAATTTGACGATACGGGAACGAGGCAATTCCAGTGCACAAGAATATTCGCGTGTAGTGGAAACCTTCAAAAAGGTTCTTGATTATAAAGAGAAGTTTCGCATTTCTTTGGAAGAAAAATTAAGTGCCATTGGTAAGGAAGTTAATGCAAATGTGGCAAACCTTGAAACTCTTCTGCGAAATATAGATATCTATGATCAAAATATAGATAAAATTTCTAGCAATGTGGGGAACTTGTATTCAGAGGAAAATTCAATAAAAGCGCAGTATGAAGAGTTATTGAGCGGCAGCGCAGTGGAAGGTACAGACCCTGCAGAAAAAAATCACGAGGATCAGGAAGGTTCACGCGAACTACTTATTCAACGACGCAAAAGTTATTTAGATAATCTTGATAAAAGCTTTAAGCGCCTGGATAGTGAGTTGTTTTCTATCGAAAAGCTGAGAGCAGAGTTGACGAATGCCCGTGGTGAGATTCTTGTTAAAAAAGATGGCGCGCAGAAAAAAATCCGCCTTTTGGAAGAAACGGGTAAAAAGGTTTTAGATGAAGTGAAACGCATTGAATCTGAGCTGGAATCGTCCATAAAAGAAGAAGGTCTATTAATTAAAGAATTTAAAGTGCTTGTTGGTAAAGTCGAAAGTAGCTTGGAGATTAGCGATGAGATGGACCATATTTTGTTTGCTCATTTGACAGCAGCAGAATCCCGAAGTCTTCCTTGGAAAAACTTGGTTCCAGTACAAGAATAATCCTTCCTTTACCAGGCTGTGCCACGCAAGGTTTATATTGACTTGAAATTATAAATTTTGCATACTCCCGCGTTAGGTAGTTAAAACCCCAGGTTGTTTTGTTTCTGCTCCTGATTTTGTCTGAAAGCTTTGATTTTCCTGCCTGTTTAAACATTAATTTTTGTTGTGAAAGGGTGTCAGCTAAATATGTCTATGAAGGTTGCTATAAATGGTTTTGGGAGAATTGGACGAGCGGTTCTCAAAAACATCTTAAAAGATTCTGAGTGCAACAATGTCGAAATTGCAGCGATCAATGATTTAACAGATCCTGCAACTTTAGCGCACTTATTAAAATATGACTCTGTTCAAGGAGTTTTGTCTCAAGAGGTGACTTCAGGTTCGGATACAATTTCCATAGACGGAAAAGCCATTAAAATCCTATCTGAGCGAGAGCCGTCCAATCTTCCTTGGAAAGAATTAGGCGTTGATATTGTCATTGAGTCGACTGGTTTTTTTACGAAGAGAGAAGACGCAAAGAAGCATCTTGATGCCGGGGCAAAAAAGGTAATTATATCTGCTCCTGCGAAAAATCCGGATGTTACGGTGGTCTTGGGTGTGAATCAACAGGCTTACCTTCCCGAAGAGCATAAAATTATTTCCAACGCTTCTTGCACAACTAATTGTTTGGCACCGGTTGTGAAAGTTTTACATGATAACTTTGTAATCCAAAAGGGATTGATGACCACAATACATTCCTATACAAATGATCAAAGGATATTAGATTTACCTCATACAGACCTTCGCCGAGCTCGGGCCGCTAATATGTCCATGATTCCGACGACTACAGGCGCTGCCAGAGCCTTGTCTCTGGTGCTTCCCGAAATTGAAGGGCGTTTGGATGGTATGTCCATCCGCGTTCCGACTCCCAATGTTTCCTTAATTGATCTAGTTGTGGAAGTTGAAAAGAAAACTTCGGTAGAAGAGGTGAATGCTGTTTTCCAAAAAGCGGGAGAGGGCATATTGGATAAGATTCTCAGAGTTGAAGAGAAGCCCTTGGTTTCTATAGATTATAATGGCGACCCTTATTCGGCTATAATCGATGGCCTTTCTACGACTGTGATGAAAGGCAATATGGTAAAGGTTTTAGCTTGGTACGATAATGAGTGGGGATATTCCAACCGTGTTAAAGACCTTCTGAAATTTATTGTGAGTAAGAAGGTTTCCTGACGGCATTTAAAAGCGTTTTATCCTGATGTATATTTCCTGATATCTGAAGAGGAACTTTAATGACAATGCCTCTTATTGTGGGAAACTGGAAAATGAACCTGCTGACGGCAGAAGCCGCAAAGCTGGCTCTTGGAGTTAGGGAGGTCGTTGAGAAAATTAAAGATGTCAGGGTGATACTGGCACCTTCATTCATCTCACTCCATAGTGTGAGCCGCATTTTGTCCGGCTCAAAGGTTGGGTTGGCCAGCCAAAATTTTTACTTTGAAAAAAATGGAGCTTATACGGGAGAAGTTTCTCCTAATATGATCAAAGATGCAGGTTGTAAATATGCCATAGTGGGCCACTCCGAAAGACGACGACTGTTTGGCGAAACGGATGAGTTGATCAATAAAAAAGTTTTAAGTGCTCTGGAGAACGATATTTTGACAATTCTTTGTATTGGTGAAACTGGCAAGGAGAGAAAGGCTGGCGAAACTTATAAGGTAATCGAGTCTCAAGTAAACAAAGCCCTTGAAGGTGTGGATGACCGACAACTGAAGGAGATTATTATCGCTTACGAGCCGGTATGGGCAATAGGAACAGGGGAAAATGCCTCGGTTGGGCAGGCAGCGGAAATACATGGTTTGATTCGTAAAATTGTAGCAAAAAAAATTAGTGGGAATGAAGCTAGACCTTTGACTATCTTGTATGGAGGCAGTGTGACTCCACAAAACAGTCGGGAGTTATTGAACAATGAAGAAATTGATGGAGTTCTCGTTGGCGGGGCCAGTCTGAATATCGATTCATTTTGTGATATTATTAGGTCGGCTCAATTAGTTTAAGATAGCGGGGTTATTATGCAGATCCTGATTTTAGTTAGTAATAAAATGATTTAACTGAAGGGTTTTTTTGGAAAGTTATGGATACTATAGTTAACGCAATACACATTATTGCCGCTTTATCTTTGATTCTTACCGTTCTTTTACAAGCAGGAAAAGGAGCGGCAATGGGGTCAGGGTTGGGCGGTGGCAGTAGCCAAACCATGTTTGGCAGCAGCGGAGCAGGAAATTTTCTCACCAAGCTAACAACAGGGATAGCAATTTTATTTATGATTACATCATTAACTCTTGCCGTCTTCTCGACTCAAAAAAAATCTAGTTCTTTAATTCAGGGAGTGGAAGAGCCTGCACAAATGCAGGATTCTCCGATTTCTACTGATAGTACTTCGAACTAAGACTGCCGATGTGGTGGAACTGGTAGACACGTGCGCTTGAGGGGCGTATGGAGCAATCCGTGGGAGTTCGACTCTCCCCATCGGCACCACTTAATTACCGATTTATCCTCTCCAACCTAGTTGACTCATATAATGATGGATAAAACGCAGAAAGGAAGTTCTCCACCCGCAGAATTTACTGAGCGAATAGCGAGGTTGTTACTTTCTTTTATTTCGGGTTTAAGCCGATCCTTACCTGCAGAAGATAACCTCTGCAAACAGTTAAGCGGTATGGCTACTGTCATTAGAAAAGGGGTTCATATTTCTCCTGCGACTGAACTGGATAAAGATGTTGAGGATCATTTCGGTAGATTGATTCTAGAGCAAAAGTTTGTCGATGGCGAAAAGGATATTGTCAAAACAATGGTTCTCGAGGTAGTTGAGACCATTATATCTATGATGGAAAGTTCAGGGAACTTTGATGGAAGTATTGGTGAGTGTACAGAGAAGATCCAAGGTGCTGAAACAATCCAGGAAATATTAAAGGTTAAAGATTATCTGGTCGTCGAAATGCAGAAAGTACGTGAGCACTCGCATACTTTGCGTGATGAGCTTGAAAAGCATCGTGCAGCCTCGGAGACCCTTTCCAAAAAATTGGAAGAGTCTGAAGCCAAAGCCTTGGTCGATTCGCTTACGAATGTATTAAACCGAAATGCTTATAATTTGAAAATTGGGCAGTTGGTTCATGAGTATAAAAGATATAAGGAAGAATGGGCTTTGCTGGTTCTGGATATTGATAACTTTAAAAAGTTTAATGATACCTACGGGCATAAAACTGGCGATAAGGTTTTAAAATCAGTTGCTGCAACGGTTTTTAATTCCATTCGTGCAAGCGATCATATTTTTCGATATGGGGGCGAAGAATTTGTTGTCATTCTAAGTCGAATCAATAAAGAAACTATCAAAAAGCTTTCTGAAAAAATACGCAGGGAAGTCGAAAGAGATTATTTTGTTGACGGAGATAAAGAATTAAAAGTAACTATGAGTATCGGGGCTACGATTATTACTCCAGAAGATACAGAAACGAGTTTGTTTGAAAGGGCGGATAAGGCCTTATATCAAGCGAAACAAAATGGTAGAAACCAGGTTTTAGTAGATATCTGAGCACATTCTTCATCTTGATTTATGATCTTCATGATCCCAGCCAATGCAACCCACCACACTTGAAGATCTATTTGTCTCCCCCAGTTTTTTGTCTATATTTTTCGCATTCTTACTGACCATAGCAAATGTTATGATAGGGGTCAGTATGCTACCGAGTGACGATCACAGAAAACGGTATCGACTCCACAAGATTATTTACGGCGCAGTGCTGGCAAGTTTTTTTTTGTTTCTCGTTCTGAAACATTTTGACAACCAAGAATCAATTTTAAGTTATACAGTTTTTGGCTATCTTCTTTTGGTGGTGCCCCTCAGCAAACGACTGAATATTACTTTGCATGCGGTAATCTCTTCAATCGCATTGGTTTTGGTGGGGCTTGTCTCGTTTTTGAATTTAATCTAATAATCGTTGAGTAATATAAATAGTCCTTTAACTTTAGCTTGGCATTTTTAAAGAAAAAATAATCTATGACAGAATTTGATGTAGTGGTTTTAGGGGGAGGGCTTTCAGGCACAAGAGCAGCCTTGAGGGCAGCTGAGTTGGGAGGCAAGGTCTGTCTTGTAGAAAAGGGGACGATTGGAAGAAAGGGATTCTTGAGAAGAAATATTCTGCTTGCTGAATGCCGGTCGGACAATGAATCTGTGGACTGGCCTACCCAATTGGAAAGGCAGGAAAGGTTGGCTGAAGAGTATTGTGAAAACCTCGAAAGCAAACTCGCACAAGCTGGTGTTGTTCTCTTAGTAGGAGAGGGAAGCTTAGCAAGTACCAGTGAAATTTCAGTGCAAGGTAAAGAAAAAACTCAGACTGTAACGGGTAAGTCACTTATTTTAGCTTGTGGTTATGACCCTTCTTTTCCCTCAACTCTTCCTCATGAAGAAAATGTAATCATTTCCATCGATGAAATTTATCAGTTAAAAAAAATACCCGAAAAAGTTTTACTTGTGGGTGCTGGAAAGTGGGGAGCCGAAGCAGCGCTTGGATTTCAGAAGTTGGGATGCAAGGTGTTTTTATGCGTGGATTCTATGGAGATTCTTCCTGAGATGGACCCTGAATTCAATTTGAAAATTGAAGCGCAATTAAAAAGCAGGAAGATAAAAGTTCTTCCAGATAAAAAAATAATTTCCTTTTTTAAAAATGCAGATGACTTAGAAATGACCCTTGAGACTGGAATCAAATTCGCTACCAACCTGATCGTCATGGTGGGCGAGGGAATAGGGGGGGAGCTAAATAAAGTGGCGGAAAGTCTTGGTGCTCGTCTTGGCAGTAAAGATGAAATTTTTGTTGACGATAGAATGATGTCTAGTATACCGGGGGTTTATGGTGTGGGCAGTATTTCTGGACAACGCTTTACAGATATGATGTCGCAAGAACAGGGAAAGGTGGCTGCTGAGAATGCGATGGGTAAAAAACGACAGCTTAATCGCGAGTGGGTGCCGGCGGTTAATAGGTTGGTGCAGAATGTTGGCTATGTTGGTTGCTCCATGAAATCTGCACCTCAGCAAGGCTTTCATCCTGTGGAAGGCATTTACGAAAGTGAGAAGTTTGAGGGGGAAATTTTCAAAATCGTTGCAGATAAACGGACTAAAATGGTGGTCGGTGCGCAAATAATATCGAGCCATGCAGAGGAATTGATTCCCATGATTTTATTACTCATCAAAAAAGGCATCACAGTTCCAAATCTTGCAAATTCTACAAGTTTTGAGATGACACGTTTTCAAGGGATTTCCTTTGCTGCAAAGGCTTGTTTGCAGGCTATAAAATCACAGTAAAACCGGCAATTATTATTGGAATACTTCTTGCCTTGACTCGATATTTTTATTATGTTAAAAACCAACACTTTGACAGTATTTTTATATCATTCCAATGTCTGTTGAAAAGGTAGTGAGCCCTTATAATATTTAGATTTAAGAGGTTTGGATGGCTGAAACAAAAGGCAAAGAAGAAGTAGTTGATACTATCTGGTCACGACGCGATTTTTTTTCATTAGCGGGGTGGGCTAGTTTCATGGCGGCTTTAGGTTTGTCATCTCTTTACTTTGCCAGACTTTTATTCCCTAGAGTTCTTTTCGAACCTTCTCCAATCTTTAAGGCCGGTTATCCTAGTGACTATACTGTGGGTGCTGTCAGTACAAAATATATCCAAGATCAGCGGGTTTGGATTGTTCGTGATGAAGAAGGCATTTATGTGATTTTTGGGTTGTGTACCCATTTAGGATGTACACCCAGATGGCTAAATACGGAAAGTAAGTACAAATGCCCGTGTCATGGCAGTGGTTTTACTAAAGAAGGTGTCAACTTTGAGGGGCCTGCACCACGGCCTTTGGAGAGGCTAAAGATATCGCTGGCTCCAGATGGTCAGATCATCGTTGATAAAAGTAAAAAATTTCTTGGAGAAAAGGGGCAGTGGGGCGAACCTGGGGCTAAGCTTCTGGTTTAACATGCATCTTGATGATTTATGTAGTTTTTCTCTTCGGCAAATGCAAAATATCCGTTTTTTGATGGAGGATTGATTTTTTGGCAAACAAGGCACCTCAGATTCCGAGTATTGCGGAATTTATGGATAAAATTAAAAGCGGAAAAATTTTCAGTGAAATAGCTAAAGAAATCACTGAATCTCAGCTTTGGACTTCTTCGTTCCGACATGGTTATGCAGACACACCACGGAACCGCGTTTTACAGATAGCTAGTAATGTATGGTTGCATCTCCACCCTGTGAAAATGCACCGACATGCTCTTCGAATTAAATTCACATGGTGCATGGGTGGCATTACATTTCTTCTATTTTTATCAACAGTGGTAACCGGCGTAATTTTGATGTTCTATTATCGACCGGTAGGGGAATATGCTTATTACGATTTGAAGTACCTGCAATATGACGTTCCTTTTGGCATGTTGATGCGAAATATGCATAGATGGGCAGCGCATGCCATGGTTATAACGGTTTGGTTGCACATGTTTCGGGTGTTTCTAACGGGTTCTTACAAGCCCCCACGAGAATTTAACTGGGTTATAGGGGTGTTCCTAGTAACTTTTACCCTGTTACTAAGCTTTACCGGTTATCTTCTTCCTTGGGATCAATTGGCTATGTGGGCGGTTACCGTTGGAACTAATATGGCAAGAGCGACTCCATTTTTAGGGAATGAAGGACCTTTTGCTGAGTTTGTGGGTGTGACACCTAGATACGATGCCAGGGCTCTGCTAATTGGCGGTAGCGTGGTCGGACCTCCAGCCCTATTAAGGTTTTATGTGTTGCATTGTATCTTTATACCGCTTATTGCGGGAGCCTTGATGATCGTTCATTTTTGGCGAATACGTAAAGACGGCGGAATTTCAGGCCCTCTGTAAGAACACTTGATCTAATACACGGAAATTAATTATGGCTGAGGCTGCAACACCCAAAAAAAAGATAGAAGAGGTTCCAGAAAAGCTCCATGTATGGCCTTATCTGGTACGACTGGAATTTCTTTGTGCGCTAGTTGTCATAATTGCTCTCACGGTTTGGTCTATTGTCATTGACGCTCCGCTGGAGGAAGCGGCTAACCCAACTAAAACACCGAATCCATCAAAAGCTCCTTGGTACTTTCTAGGGCTTCAGGATATTTTGGTTTATTTTGACCCTTGGTTTGCAGGTGTGGTTGCCCCTGTTCTGATCATTGTTGGGCTCATGCTGATTCCCTATCTAGATGTGAACCCAAGAGGGAATGGGTACTATACCTATCATGAAAGAAAAGTAGCGATTTGGGTATACTGTTTTGGTTTTCTTGTTTTATGGATTGCTCTTATTATTATGGGAGTTTTTCTGAGGGGGCCTGGGTGGAACCTGTTCATGCCGTGGCAATATTGGGACCCGCATAAAGTTGTGGCGCTTGTCAGTGTTGATCTCCCTTATGCGTTTGGGTTTAGAGACTACACATGGTCCGCTATTTTTGGTGGAGGGATACTCCTGGCTTACTTTGGTATAGGGACAGGTGTGTATTTTTTCATGGAAAGAAAAGCCATGAAATCGGTGGGATTTCTACGTATGTTTTTGAAGATTCAATTGGCTCTCATTATGATGGGAATCGTAATAAAAATTGTCCTCAGGATTGGCTTTAATATTAAATATATTATGGTCACCCCTTGGATTAATGTGTGATACCTAGCATTAAACAATTAGAAAACGAGAAAAACATTGGCTGAAGACGAAAAAGCGGAAGAAAAAAATCAACCTGACTTTAAAGAAGGGGAATTTGACGAGCATACCTCGTATAGTTTCCTTTTTTTCCTTATTGCAGGAACGACTCTTTTAGTAACCCTCTGGGCATTTTGGGACGATGAATATAGTCGTCGCGGGTTTAAGGCCTATCAGGAAATGTTTTTTAAGGAGCAGTATGCTGTTGCAGAGGCCGACTGGAAAAAGAACAGTACAGAGATTGCTAGTGCCCAAGAAACGATCAGTAAAAGTCTGGCCAATAAGGAAAATGAACTCGGTTCGAATGATGCTTATCTAGCTCTAGTTGAAGAGGTTCGTCTAAAACAGATTTCCTTGGATGAAAAAAAGGAGCTGAAGAAGTTTGCTGGTAGCCGAGTCGATGAGGCGTACTATTATTATAAAAAAGCAATGCATGAAGGCGAGAATTACGATGTGCAAAAAGCCACATTGCATTCTATGGAAGATAAGGTCAAAAGTTATGACCCTGGTATTGCTGAGAGCCAAAAAATTCTCGAAGAAGCAGAAAACCGACTTCTAAGGGTAAAAACAGATCAAGTTAGATTAGAACAAGAGCTTACCGAATTGACCCGAGCAAAAGGTCAATTGGAATTGACAATGGATTATTACAAGCCGTTCCCTTTCTTTTGGAAACCGGCTGCAATCCTGCAGACAGTAATTCCAGGTTTTGGAGTAAATAGTTTTAAGGAAATCATCTACCGGGTAGACCGTTGTATGACCTGCCATATTTCCTATGAAGATGAGCACTATAAAGACTTCGAACAGCCTTTAAAAACGCATCCCAATCTGGATATATTAATTAAAAAGCATCCGCCTGGACGCACAGGTTGCACCTGGTGTCATTTAGGTCAGGGCACAGCTACTGCACCTGCCGAAGATGCTCATGGCTCACACCATGAAACGGATCAGACCTTGGAAGTCAATGAGCCTATTTTGCAAGGCAATTTTCAACAGGCCACTTGCCGAAACTGTCATGCTGAAGTGGTGAACTTGGAAGGTGCTCCATTACTCTCAAAAGGAAAAAGACTGTTTATTAAGCTCGGGTGTCATGGTTGTCATTTGGCGGACGGTTATTCCAAACAAGGGAAAGTGGGTCCGGGGTTATTACGTATTGGTTCCAAAGTAGATACAAGCTGGCTTTATCGATGGATAAAAAGACCGAAAGATTATCTGCCTAATACGAAAATGCCAGAGTTTGGGTTTAATGAGCATGATCTTCAAGGGGTTACAGCCTACCTTCTAGACTCTTCTGATAAAGACTATAAGTTAAACAGAACTTTCGAAGCAGGGGATGAAGAAAAAGGAAAAAAACTATTCGAAACAGTTGGGTGTCAGGCTTGCCATACATTAAATGGAAAAGGCGAAAACCATGCACCAGATTTAAGCAATATTGCTCAAAAAGTAAATGCAGATTGGCTGGTAACTTGGATTGGCGGACCTCATACTTATAATCCGAAAAGTAAAATGCCGGATCTTCGTATTAGTGAAGACGATGCCACTGACATTGCTACCTACCTAATCCAATTTGGTAAAAAAGAGGTGATACCAGGTCTTGAAGCAAAGCTTAAAGATCCAGCATTGATTAAACATGGAGAAACAGTTGTTCGTAGACGGGGCTGTTTTGCATGTCACGATATAAAAGGTATGGAGAAGGAAGGGCGAATCGCTCCGGAATTGTCAGCCTTCGGTCGGAAAATGATCGCTGAGTTGGAGTTTGGAGATTCTCATATCCCACATACTTGGGAAGCTTGGGCTCGGAAAAAACTGGAAAAACCAGATACTTTTAAAACCGAGCGGGTAATGGATAAAATGCCCAACTTTCATCTTGAACCTGATGAAATTGAAGCGCTAGTGATTCTTTTGAAAGGTTTTAATGGCAGTAAAATCCCAGTCAATTATCGCAAGGTGCTGTCGGAAAAAGAAAAAATTATAGAAACAGGACGACGAATAATAACCAAGTACAATTGTCGGGGTTGTCATAATGTAGAGGGCGAGGGTGGTGACATCCAGAAATACCTTAAAGCTAAAGCCCAATACCCGCCACCTCTGGAAATGGGGGATTATCATGTCGGGGAACGCTTGAAAAGCTCTTGGTTATACTCTTTCTTACGTAGTCCGACTCCGGTTAGGACTTGGCTTAAAGTTAAAATGCCAACTTTTGCTTTCAGCGACAAAGAAGTTCAAGATTTAACAGCATATTTTGAAGCAATGTCCCCGGGTGATGAATATGAAGCAGGCGTTAACGAATCAAAAGACAACGCCGTTGCACAAAAAGGGGCAGCAATGTTGACCTATATGGATTGTGGCCGATGCCATGATGATGGTCAAAAAGGGATAGAGTTTTCTCTGGCTAGCCAACGGTTGCGGCAAGACTGGATACCCAAATGGTTAAAAGATACTCGAGCCATGATCCCTTGGACTCCAATGCCTTCACACTGGGTAAAAGATGGTGAGAGCTATAAAGTACCTACCAAGTACAATGAAATCAATTCTGTAGGTGATGTAGATACGCAGGTAGGAACACTTAAAGATCTAATTGTTGCCTATAATACAGCTGAGTTAGATTTTGATGCTTCTTTAGGTGAAGGAGACGATGAAGGCGAGGGCGAAGAAGGTGGTGAAGGCGGTGATGAGGGAGACGAAGACGAGGAAGAAGACGAATAATAATTGCCTCAACCTTCTTTCATTCTATATAATAAGTAGAATTACTTTTGCGATAAGGACTAACCATGGAAAACTCAGGTCTTGAAAACTTTCTATTAATCGCGACAAAACCAGATAATATCCCCATTGGAACCATGCTTATTTTTGTAGCGTGGGTGTTTTGGATTGCGGTCAAGCAGATGGTAGCAAATGATAAGTGGATAAAGCAGGGCAAAAAAGAAAAAATTTGGGATGAAATGATAAAGTAAGTGGCAATATTCGTAATTACTTTCGTTGCTTTCATTATTGGTATATTGCTTATTGTGTCATTAAAAAAAGTATCTCCCCCCCCACCTCAAGAGCAAATTCATTTCGATACTGATATACCTATATACCTCGTAGAACAGACGGCTTTTAAAGAGAAGTGTGTCGAGTTTCTTGAAAAATTCAATTTGGAATACGTTCATTCAGTTTGGGCAAATGATCATGAGCTTGAAATAGCCATGAATGATGAGACACCTGTTGTTGGTGGAACTTATCTTGCTCTTTGTATAATCGATCCCCCTGGCCAAACGGTAAACGCTATAAAGGTTAAAGGCTTTCTGGACACAGTTAAGGGAGAGGGTGCTTCTCGGGGAATATTTATCACGACAGGTTACTTTTCAGATGAAGCCATCCGATCGATAGATGAAGAACCAGTAGAATTAGTAAACGTTGTTTCTTTTGTTTCCTATCTAAAAAGATTTGGGATTTATGAAACCCCTCCATCCTAAAATCTATCTTTAAAACAAATGCTGTAACTCTTTCTTTTATTTCCCTTTAGCGTTGTGTTAGTATCGAGGGAATGAAAATAAATGAAAAACTAAAATCTTCTTCACCCGTGTTTTCTTTTGAGTTTTTTCCCCCGAAAGATGAAGCAGGTTTTCAAAGCCTGTTCGAGGCTATCGGGCGATTGAAATCCGCCAATCCGTCATTTGTTTCGGTCACCTACGGTGCCGGAGGCAGCACCCGTTCGAAGACCGTAGATCTTGTGGGAAAAATAAAAAATGATATCGCTATAGAAAGTATGGCGCACCTGACCTGTGTGGGACATCAAAAGGACGAAATCGTATCTGTTCTGGAGAGCTTAGAGACTTTGGGTATAGAAAATGTTCTTGCGTTACGTGGAGATCCACCAAAAGGTGAGGAGAAATTCGTTAAAACCGAAGGGGGATTTGGTTATGCAAACGAGTTGGTATCTTTTATAAAATCAAAATCCTCTTTTTGCATAGGCGCCGCCTGTTATCCAGAAGGCCATATTGAATGCCCGGATTTGAATATGGATATGGATAATCTTAAGCGCAAAGTTGATGCTGGGGTGGACTTTCTTATTACACAATTATTTTTTGATAATAAATATTATTTTGATTTCATTGACAAGGCAAGGAAAGCAGGGATAAATATCCCAATTATTCCTGGAATCATGCCAGTATTGAACCTCAAACAAAGTCAGCGTTTTACAAAAATGTGCGGTGCCAGTTTATCTGATTCTCTTCTTGCCAAATTTGACGGAGTTCAGGAGGACCAGGAGAAGGTAAGAGAAATAGGAATAAATCACGCTATTGGTCAGTGCAGGGATTTACTTCGCTTAGGCGCCCCTGGTATTCACTTTTATACCTTAAACAGATCCAAGGCAACTCTGGCTATTCTAGAGAGCTTGCAAGGATGACGGGTTTCCGTCTTCATTTTACTTCTATGTTTAAGCTCATGCTAGTTGCGGTTTTAGCCTGCGTGTACATTCTGTTAAGTGAGAATATTTCTGTTTTTGCAGAAGATTCAAAAGTGCTCGATAATATGGTGTTGATTAAAGCGGGTACTTTTAAAAGAGGATGCAATCGTTTTGGACCTCAGCATGGTGCTCCAGAACAGAAAGTTCACTTAGATTCCTACTGGATCGATAAATATGAGGTTACCAATAAAAATTTTGAAGGGATTTTTCCTGAACATAATTTACGCAGGAGTATTTTTTCGGACTGTGATGATTGTGCGGTCTCAAAAGTAAGCTGGTATGAAGCCGCAGACTATTGTCACATCATTGGTAAGTCTCTCCCCAGTGAAGCGCAATGGGAAAGAGCCGCAGGAAATGGTAATGGCTGTGATTTTCACTGGGGCAATGGATTTAACCTTATGAATCCCCCTGCCAGAGGCGGATTAAAACTCCAGGATAAAGCTTTTCCTGTTGGTAGTTTTTTACCTAATCAAAATGGTCTGTATGATACTGCTGGTAATGTTTGGGAATGGGTGGCTGACTGGTTTTCTATAAGATTTTATTATGCAGATATCCTGCATAACCCAAGAGGCCCTGTGAATGGTGTTATGAAGGTTAGAAGAGGGGGGTCTTGGTCCGATTCTGTTAAGGCTATGGCATCGGGTTATCGAGACTGGAGTTATCCTCTCTCTCGCGGATTTAATGATATTGGGTTTCGCTGCTCCATCAATCTGAAACCAGGAGATAGATAAGTTGGTTACTCCGACAAAACTAGAATATATCAATCGTGTGATCGATGAGTGTCTCTCTGAAGATGGTGAGGCTCTGGAGCTAAACGGAAAGTTTATTGGAGATGAAGGGGTAGAGGCTCTAGTTAATACCAACCGGAACTTTGATGTTGAAAATCTGGATCTCAGTAAAAATAAATTGACCTGGAGGGGTGCCCACCATTTATTCCACAGCCAACAGTTTAAAAACTTAAAGCGGCTGTATCTTGGAGATAATAATATCTCTGATAAAGGTATAAAAGCTTTGCCTGAGGCAAATTTTTTAGAAAATTTATCCTTACTCGATCTGCGCTATAACAGTATTGGCGAGGAAGGTGCAATGGCAGTTGTTCAATGCGAAAAATTTCGTAAACTACAGGTTTTAATTTTTCAGGAAAATGCAATTGGCGATAAGCCGGTAATCGCTTTAGCCAAGGCAAAGGCTTTTGCTAACTTAAGAAAGCTCAACCTTTACCGAACAGACCTTTCGGTAAACGGGATTAAGATCCTTGCAAAATCTAAGGTTCTTCAAAGGGTAAAACATCTCAATCTCGCCAGGAACTATTTAAACCTGGATTCTGCTCAACATTTAGCAAAAACGAAGACTCTTGTTAATATTGAAACTTTGCTTATGTTTGATACGCAAATTGGAGATACTGGGGTTAAGGTGATAATGGACTCAGAAGCATTCCAGAATCTGAAAACCCTCAAGGTAACTTAATTTTTACCCGACATAGCGGTCATTCAACCAGGGCTCACCTGTATTGGAATATCCCCTTTTTTCCCAGAACCCAAGCTCATCGTAATCGCGGAATATAATTTCGCCAATCCATTTAGCCCCTTTCCAGGCATAGAGCTGAGGTGTAATCATGCGTACAGGGCCACCATGTTCTCTTGTTAAAGGGTGGTTTTCCCATTTGTGCACCAACAACACATCATACTTCATGGCTTCTTCCAAAGGTAGGTTTGTGGAGTAGCCGTCCCATGCTTTAATATAAACGAACTTTGCGCTTGGTAATACTTCGCAATAAGCAGCAATATCTGAGAATTTTACTCCCTCCCAGCGGTTATCCATTCGGCTCCACGAGGTCACACAATGAAAATCGGATACATCGGTCGTTTGTGGTAATTCCTGAAAGGTATCCCAATCAAAAGTTTTCACATTTTTTACCAGCCCTGAAACGGTTAGATTCCAGCTAAACTCATCTAGCTCCGGAGTAACCCCTAAATCCAGAACTGGCCAGCTTTCGACTACCTTTTGTCCCGGTGGGGTTTTAGGATTTCCATCCCTATTTAACTCGCCACTTCCCTGAGGGGTTTCTTCTGGTAGGGCCTGCTTTCCCTTAAAGGTCCGGCGATATTGGATCAGCTTTTCTCTGCTTTTGATTTTTTTTGATTCTGGGTCGAATGACATGATTTATAGAGAAGTATTGTTAAATTATTGTAAATAAACGATAAAATATAAAAAATATTAGAGGAGATGATGTTTTCACGTTTTTTTATTAGATGGGAAAAGGGCTTCTGCGTCTCAAAAAAATAGTAATAAAATTTTACCTACAATCTTGCTGGGATTCGTCGAAAAATGCCCAGAATAATTGAGGTTAAGTGATTCGACATTTTTTCCGAAAATATAAAGGACTGCTGATATTAATACGGAGCCCTTCCTTTATGAAATTGAAAATTCTCACCTTCAACTGGCACGAGCCTTATCTTTGTCTCTTATCTCGAATGAACCATGAATTTTTGGTTGTCGAACCCGAAATTGCACCGGATCATTATAGGAAGTGGGACCAGAATATGCGTCCTGTTCCAGTTAATGTCCGCTTGATTTCCATTGAACAGGCCCTGAAAGATTTAGACCAAGGTGAAATCGATTGCATTATTGCACACAACGTAAAAGACCTCATAAAGGTAAGGGATTACACTCTCCCCAAAATAATGGTTTTTCATAATTGCCTGACAACGGAAATAAAACTGGGAAACAACAAGATCAACAGAAATGATTATTTGCAAAAAATTACTCCATTGTTTGATGGTGTGACAAAAGTATTTATCTCTGAAATGAAAAAGGCAGACTGGGAAATGCAGGGAGAGGTTATTTTACCTGGATTAGATGTTTCTGAGTATGGCGGTTACACAGGGAACGAAGAAAAAGTGTTGCGTGTCGGTAATCTGTTAAAAGAGCGCGATTTGATGATGGGTTATTCTTTTGGAGAAAAAATTATAAAAAATCATCCTCTGATTACCCTTGGGATGAATCCTGGAATTCCTGAATCAAGAATTTCAAATGGTTTTGATGACCTTCTTAAACAATTCCAAAATAACCGGGTTTATATCAATACCACGGTGGATGGTTTTGAAGATGGCTACAATCTGTCTATGCTTGAAGCTATGGCAACAGGAATGCCGATTGTGACATCCCAAAACAAGACTTCTCCAATTTGTGATGGAATAAACGGTTTCAGCTCCAACGACCCTGAATATTTAAATAGCTGCATTGGAAACCTTATGAAAGATCCTGTGTTGGCAAAAGAGATGGGTGATAATGCTAGGGAGACGGTTGCAGAAAAATTTCCGATAAATAGATTCATTCAATCCTGGAGTAAGGGTGTTGAATTAGCCATCAATGATTTTCTCAAACGAACCGGAATTGATTTGCAGGGGGATACGGTTCCTTTCGGTGGGAAATCGAGAAAAAATATCCTGATGGATTTTGTCTCCTATCCCGCGACAACAGCTCATTACCTAGAAAGAGCATTACGCCAAAACCATAATGTTATGACTTGTGGTGCGCAAATCAATGATGAAATAAAAAAGTGTTGGGACCTGGAAGCTTTAAATTGGGAAGTCACTCCGCAGGATATTCCTCGAGGAAACGCCACTCCGTTAAAGCAAGTTCTGGATCAGCTACCACAAGGTTGGAAGCCTGACTTCTATTTCTGGCTGGAAACAGGCCTAAGTGGAATACCAATAGATTTGCATGAATATGACCTGCCTAAAGTTTGCTACCTCATAGATAGCCATATCAATTATGAGAAACATGTGGATATAGCGAGCAATTTCGATTTTATTTTCCTAGCTCAAAAAGCTTATGTAGAAAAAATGACGAATGCGGGGATAAAAAACGTTTTCTGGCTACCGCTTGCTTGTGATCCTGATATCCATGGAAAAGTTGAGCAAGAAAAGAAATGGGATGTAGGGTTTGTGGGTACCATACCGGAAGCTCAGAATCGAAGAAAAATTCTTCTGGAAAGAATCGGCTCGCGCTTCAATTTAAGCTGTGAACGTAAGTTTATGGATGAAATGGCTGAACATTATTCCAGATCAAAAATAGTTTTCAATAATGCGATTAATAATGATCTAAATATGAGAGTTTTTGAAGCTTTGTGTTCAGGCAGCTTATTAGTTACAGACTGTGCTAGTGGAAGTGGACTTGAAGAAATGTTTGAAAACAGAAAACACTTGATTATATATAATGATGAAAACATCGAGAGCTTAATCGCCGACTATTTGGTCAATGATAAAGATAGAGAACTCATTGCTGAGAAGGGTAGGCAAGAGGTTTTAAAAAATCATACCTATGCGCATCGCGCTGACGATCTGTTGAATGTTCTCAACCGTGAAATTGGTGGACACAATAAGGAATCCAATGATATCGATAAACCGGAGAACTATTACAAAAATATTCGCCACGACTTAATCCCTCTGGTTCCAGAAGATGCAAGTTGCATTCTCGAAGTAGGTTGTGCAGAAGGTATGACAGGCAATGAACTTAAAAAGCGACCGGGCGTTTTTGTGGCTGGGATTGAGAATAATGAAATCGCTGCGGAGATGGCGCGAAAGGTTCTCGATGATGTTATTGCCGGGGATATTGAATGCATGGATATTCCCTATAGTCCTTCCGCATTCGATTGCATCATTTTTGCTGATGTTCTGGAGCATCTGGTGAATCCACTTGATGTTTTAAAGAAGGTGAGCAAACTTTTAAAAAAGGATGGAACGATCATAATGAGTATCCCCAATGTGCAATTCTATGGGGTGGTGAACCAATTGATTGAAGGAAACTGGACTTATCAGAAGGAAGGAATTCTTGATGAAACCCATCTCCGGTTCTTTACTTTTAAGGAAATTGAAAAACTTGTTAAAGAAGCTGGACTTTCTATTCAACAAGTTGAGGAAACTCTCGACCCACAATACGAGAAGTTTTCAAATGATAATCATACGGCTCTTAAGTTTGGGCGACTTTCGATAGATGGTTTGACACCCGAAGAGATTCGTAGGTTTTTTGTTTTTCAATACAAAATTGTTGCTGGGAAGGCAATGGTTGATATTCATAATGAAACCACGGATGGAAATATGGTTATGAAAAATCTGCTAACCGAAGCATTAAATCATTTTGATAAAGCGGAGTATGAAGCGGCAATCGGTAAATATGAGGAGGCTTTGGTAGTAGATTCGAATTCGCCTGAAGCTTTGGTAGGTATTGGGAATTGTTGTATGAGATTGCAAAACCCAAAAAAAGCGGAATCTAATTTTATTAAAGCAAAAACTTATGATGCAGGGTGTCACAAGGCTTGGTTGGGCCTGGGACTGCTGGAGCTTTATAAAGAGAATACAAAGCAGTCCGAAATCTATTTGAGAAAATCTATAGAACTAAATCCTGAAAATGATAAGGCGTTTTGTGCTTTGGGTATTCTAAAAACGAATACTAACGATCTTAAAGCAGCCGAAGAATACTTTTGCCGGGCATTGGATGCGAATATTGATAACCTTTTGGCAATTAAATCAATAATTGAGATTTCGTACAAAACGGAAAAATTTGATAAAGCGTATAGTTATTTAAAACGTTTTCTAGAATTTTATCCTGCGAATATAAATATGCTATTCGCTATGGCAGGCATTGAATTCAAAAAAGGTGAGATTGAAGAATCGCTGCAGACTCTGGATGCGGTTTTGATTCTTGACCCAAAACACCAGTATGCATTAGATTTCCAGAACAGTGTGCGGATGGTTTCTGCCGAATAGGAATACTGATGGATTTATTTGAAAAAAATTTAAAACTTCTTCAAAAGCATGACCCCGCACTTGCAAGTAGGGTTATGCGTCATGGACCTGCCGAAAATGTAAGGGTCAGTTTGTCAAAAGAGGGCTTGCCGGTTCCGCAAATCGCGGGTACCAGTCTCCACAGCCAATATTACCCTGTAAAAGAAGCGGAGCAACTGACTCGTGGGTTTAAATCTGATCAGAATTCCCGAACTATCGTATTTGGTTTAGGATTTGGATATCACGTTCTATCTTTACTGCAGAGGGGTGAGGTAACGGTTATAGAACCCTTGATGACGATTTTCAGGGCTTTTATGTCCTCGGTTGATCTTACGCCATTTTTACCTGGAGTGAAGTTTAGAATTGCAGAAACCCCGGCTAGTCTGTTAGCTCGGTACGAGCCTAAATATTGGAACATCTTCAAGCATATTCCCTCCATCCGAATTGGCGAAGCCTATTACCAACAGTTGGAGAAAGGGCTAGAAACGCGGGAATTTATTTCTAACAAAACCTTAAAGGTTCTGGTTGTAAAACCTATTTATGGTGGATCTCTTCCTACTGCAAACTATTGTGTAGATGCTTTGAAAAATCTAGGGCATGAAGTGGAGACAGTGGATTGCGATAAGTTTGCGGATGGATTTTTCTCTCTTAAAGAAACCACAAAAATAAAATCCAATGCAGAAGTTTTGTCGCAGAAGTTTCTAAACTTAATGGGGGAGATCACAGCTGCAAAGGCAGCAGAATTTAGGCCGGATATGATCCTCGCATTGGCGCAGGCTCCCTTATCTCCAGAAGCTATCCATCGTTTGAAAGAACTGGGAATTCCTGTAGCTTTTTGGTTTGTCGAGGATTTTCGTACTCTGCCATATTGGAAGGAAGTGGCATCGGCGTACGATCACTTTTTTACAATACAAAAAGATGACTTTCACCCAGAGTTAATTTCTGCTGGAGTAAGAGATTGTTACTACCTGCCACAAGCTGCACACCCTGCTGTTCACCGACCTTTGGAATTATCTTTTGATCAGAAGAAATTATATAAAGCAGACCTTTCGTTTATGGGAGCGGCCTATCACAACAGAGTCCAATCTTTTCCACGTCTACTAGATCTTGATTTTAGAATATGGGGGACGGGTTGGGAATTGGACTCACCTCTAGGGAAGCGAGTTCAAAATAATAATAAGAGGGTAACTACAGACGAAACAGTTAATATTTATAATGCTGCAAAAATAAATTTAAACCTTCACTCTTCTTTATACCATTACGGGATAAACCCGGATGGGGATTTTGTTAATCCAAGAACCTTTGAGATCGCATCCTGTAGGGGATTTCAATTGTTGGATAACCGCTCTGATTTAACAAATCTATTTAAGGTGAATGAAGAACTAGTGGTTTTTAATTCTCTTGATGAGCTAAAAGATCAAATCAATTTCTATATTGTTAATCCAGACAAGAGAAGTGAGATCGCTAATCGTTCTTATCATAGGGTTATGGCGGAGCATACCATCGAGCATCGTATGCAGGAGTTATTGATCCATGTATTTATCAACCGATTTGATTCTCTTAAAAAAATCGAAGCGAGTAGGCTAGATCCATTGTCATACTGTATTGAAAAAGCGGGAGTGGATACAACCTTGGGTAAATATCTGAAAGAATTTGAGGGTGTAAAGAGTTTTACGCTTAAAACCTTGGCCACCCACATTCACAACGGTAAAGGCGATTTGGATGATAACGAGACATTGCTAATGATGCTGGACCAATTGATGCAGGAGAAAGTTTAGCCGTGGCACAAAATATATTGATTCTTAGTTTAACTCGAATGGGAGATTTGATTCAGACGACTCCCTTGATTCAGGGACTTAAAGATAAGCATCCCAATGCCAGGATAACTTTGATGGTGTCAAGTGACTTTAAAGATGCTGTTTCATTAATACCGGAGGTCGATGATTCCATTGTTTTCAATCTTAGACAATTTAAGGATTCAAATGAATGGGAGGATGAGTCCTGGGTAAAAATATACCGATATATTGAATCTGAATTAAATAGTATTCGTAATAAAGATTATGATTTGTTAGTAAATTTAAGTCATTCGCGTTTCAGTGCATTAATGGTCCATTATCTTAAGGTGCAAAATGTTATTGGGTTTCATTGTAGTGCTACTGGGGACCGAATGACGGGTCATCCGTGGATGCAGTATTTTGGTACAGAACCTTTTAATCGAAAATTTAATGAATTTAATCTTGTGGAGATTTTTTCCAGAAGTGCCGGTATCAACATGGCTGGGAGAGAGATTCAAGTTATTGAAAACGGCACTGATTTTTGTAGTGATGAAGGGGGAATATTTAATCTTTCTAAATCTGACGATGATCTGATTGTTGGATTTCAAATTGGTTCTAGTCTGGAAAATAGAAGATGGTCAACAGCATCTTTTGCGAAATTGGCAGATTTATTGGTTGAAAAGTTGAATGCGCAAATTTTACTTTTTGGTGTTGCATCGGAAAGTAAATCGGCCGCTGATATGATGGAACTAACAAACAATAAGGCTCGGGTTACTGACTTAACGGGAAAGACTGACTTAAAACAGTTAACGGGTTTATTAAAGGGGTGTGATTATCTAGTTACCAATGATACCGGGACGATGCATTTAGCTGCAGCATTGAATACGAAAATAATTGGATTGTTTTTTGCCCATGCTCATCCTTTCGAGACAGCCCCCTTTTCTTCTGGACATCTTATTTTTCAGGCGCGAATTTCTTGTGCTCCATGCAGCTATGGAGTTCATTGTAGCAATATTGTATGTGTCGAAAAAGTTTTGCCTGAACACATTCTGACATTTGTTGAGAATCATATTGAACACAAGACATGGCAATTGTCATCTGATCTAATTAATGCATCAGAATTAAATGTATATGAAACCGTAACTTCAGCCCAAGGCCTAATTCGTTTAAAACCTGTGATAAGGCATGACTTGGAATTAGAGGATGTATTTCGTTTAGCATATTCTATTTTATGGCGAGAAACTTTGGTCGAAGGAGCGAGTGCAAGTTTAAAAGACTTGCAGGAATTGCTTAAAGATTATAAGAAGTCAGATTCGATAACCATTGGAGAATTGCTTAAAAATAAAACTGAATTGTTGAAAACGGTTGAAGCGTTAGGGAAGGAAGGGGCGCGGTTATGTGAAGATATTGTAAAAAGCGCCTCACATGCTTTACCTGTCAAGCTAGTCAGGTTTGGAGAAGAAATTCAAAAGATTGATGAAAAAATTGAGCTGACCGGCATGGCTCATCCAGAATTGAAACCAATTACAGACATGTTTACTAAAAGAAAAGAAAATTTGATGGGAAGTGATATAAGCCGACTGGGGATTGAAAGTCGAAAATGTTATACGTTGCTAAGAAATGAATCGCATCGGATGATAGAGATTCTTACGACCGAAGATGGTGGTGTCCTTTACAGCACACACAAATCCATAAGAGTTGCTGTTCCTGGTAGATAGGACGCCATGTCACCTTGTGCTTCTCCTGCAAGATAGCCTTGCATAAACTCTAGTGATGCTCCGCCGCCAGTGGATACAAAAAAGTTGCTGGCAAAATAATTCCACAATTGATACGAGTCATTTTCTAGGAAATCGATAGATATCTGGTTTCGGTTGACTGTGGACGGTATGATTTTTTCGATTTGGCTTTTAATCATTTTCTTCAATTCGTTTCCGCCAATTTTATCTAGTATCGCTGCTGAATCACCACCCCCAATAACAACGGAGAAGTTTGGGTTGAGCAAAGTCTTTTTGAATAAAATTTTTGCGAGCTCCAAAGAGCCTTCTGCATAACTGGTACATAGTGGATGATCGTAAGCTCCCAAGGGGCCATTCCAAAAAACATTTTCAATGCCTTTAAACTTTTCTTCAAATTGGGCGATGGTTTTTTCGCCAAGGTCAAGTTGAAGTTCTTTGGAAAAGTCGGGGGCTGTTTTGTTTTCAAATGAAGTGCTCTTAAACTCTGAAACAACTTTGAAATCATCAGGCAAGAGTATGGAAACCTTTTTTTCTTCAGCGAGGTCGATGACTTCTTCTGCGAGCATGACCTCATTTAAAAGCTCTTGGTTCTCGTTCTTATCCTGTGTTGTTAGTTTACTCGGGAGGGTTTCAATGCTGAAGGGCTTAAGTAATTCTTTTTGTTGTTGGGCCATGAGAAAAGAGTTGGCCATTTTCCCGCCAATGAAAATACTGTTTACACCCGTTTTGACAAACTGTTTAAGTACTTTCATTTTGTCTGAAACTTTTGAGCCACCTGCAATAACCATGGTTTTTTTCGGGTTTGCCAAAACTTTTCCAGCAAATGTGCCCAATCGGTTTACCTCCTCGTAGAGTAAGACACCGGCGACTACCTTCTTGCCATTAGCCCGCATTATTTGCGGTAAAAGCTTTATGCTTCTCGTTACTCGATGGCTGCAACCAAATGCACAATTTATGTAGACATCAGCGATTTCTGCTAATTTATCAATGAATTCTTTGCGATAGAGGTCCGTATTTTTTGGGTCAAGAAGGTATCGCAAATTGGGGAGAAATTTGATTCCTCCTGGTGGTAATCTTTTGTGAGACACGATTTCCAGAGAGTGTTTCATGTGTGAATCAATAGTTTCTGGTGGAAATATCGTGTAGGTGTCTCCATATACTCTTCGAATCAGCGTGTCGAAATGTGAGCATACGAATTGAATATTAAAAACCCCATCCCAACCAGAATGATCTTTTTTCTTATGTGGGCGACCCAAATGCGAGCCAATTACAATTCGACAGTCGCCTTCGGTAAGTTCATGAATTTTTTTGAATGTAAGATCGAGAAAACGACGAATTCGGGTGTCGTCTGCGACTCGATACAATCCTTTAGCAGTGCTACGTAATGGGACATTAAAATCGCATCGAATGAATATGGTTTTTCCACGCAGGTCAGCAGGTTTTAGTTGCGCTAATTGAGCCATGCCGATCAAATTCGATGTTTCAGTGCTTTCCATATTCAATTCCTTTTATTCACAATAGAAACAATGAGATAGATAGAGTGTACCATTAAAACCCCGCTTTGGTTTTATTTTTAAAACGTGGCCTTTTAATGGCTCGAATAAAATTTCACTATAATTGTTTACGGTGCTATGATGCAATCGGAATTAGTAAAATTCCCTAAATAAAAGGTTATTAAGCTTTACAGCTTTCTATATAAAAAGTTATTTAAACTAACTAAAAGAAATTTGAGAGAGTACATTTTTTATCAATATTTTTAAGGCTTTCAAACTGAAAGTTAACTTAACTAAAACACTCTTCTTTCCTTTCCTCAGACCATCAATTATGGTTCCGGCCAACAAGGCAATTCAAAAATATACACAAATTATTGAGTTGTAAGGCTTTATTGCTATTTTAGCAAGCTTTTGAAATTCCTGCCCTTTGTTGACCCCAAAAATAATTTCTGTGAGGATGCGAAAAAGAGAAACAGGAAGACATCTATGATTAAGACTAAAAATGATGTGACTAAGACTAAAAGTGATGTGACTAAGACTAAAAGTGGTAAGAAAGTAATGCTGATAAATGCGCAGAACGATGAAGAGTGTCGTGCTGTCATTTTGAACAACAATGTTATCGACGACTATATTGTTGAACATTCCTCTAGAGAACAAATTAAAGGTAATGTTTATTTAGCCGTGATCAATAGGGTAGAGCCATCTATTGAGGCTGCTTTTGTTGATTTTGGCGGTAAAAAGTTTGGTTTTCTGCCCTTTAAAGATGTTTTGAGAGAGTCTTACGTTCATACAGGTGAAAAGAAGGCGAAGGTTAGGATACAAGACGTTTTAATGAATGGGCAGAAAATCCTGGTTCAAGTTACAAAAGAGAGTCGGGATGCCAAGGGGCCGTCATTGAATAATGCTCTCAGTATCCCCGGGCGATTTTTGGTATTGATGCAAGGGCAAGGGAGTGCTGTATCGAGAAAGATCGAGGATGAATCTGAAAGAAAAAAGCTAAAAGAGATTGTTGCTGACTTCGACCTACCTGATAACCTCGGTTTAATCATTCGGACGGCAGGAGTTGGAAGAAATAAGATTGAATTGCAGAAAGATCTGCAAATGCTCCTTAAAATCTGGGAAAAAATCCAAAGTTCTCTAGGGGATGACTCTTCTGCTGCTCCCTACCTGATTTATGAGGAACCGGATTTAGTGGTTAGAACCGTGCGTGATCACTATTCCAGTGATACATCGCAGATTATCGTGGACAGTACCGAGGCATACAAAGCCATAAAGGATTTTGCGCGAATGGTGATGCCGCGAAGTCGAAACCTGGTAAAGCTATACAAAGAAACCAAGCCTCTTTTTTCTGAGTATAAGGTTGAAGAACAAATTGAGTCTTTTTATGATAGAAAAGTTAATTTGCCTTCAGGAGGATCTATTGTCATTGATATTGGCGAGGCCATGGCAGCTATTGATGTCAATTCGGGTAAGACAAAAGGAGGACTGGATTTAGAAGAAACTGCGGTGACTACAAATCTGGAAGCGGCAAAAGAGGTTGCCAGACAACTTCGATTGAGGGATTTGGGTGGGTTGGTTGTCATAGATTTTATTGACATGTATCAAAAAAAGAACAAAGCAGCAGTGGAAAAGCAACTCAAGCTTGCTTGTAAATCTGATAAAGCGAGAATCAATCTTTCACGGATTTCAAAGTTTGGTTTGCTTGAAATGTCACGGCAGAGAATCTCACCACCCGTGAAGGATGGGATTTTTGAAGAATGTCAGCTTTGCTCAGGTTCTGGTTTTGTGCGGTCGACAAATTCAATAGCTCTGCTAGTTTTAAGGAAAATTCAGGAGCTTATATCCATCGGAAGAGTAAAGGTGATTTCGTTGGAAATTTCTTCAGAGGTTGCCACCTACCTATTGAGTCATAAAATGGGGGTTTTATCTGATCTGAAAAGTAAGTACCATTTGGATTTCAACTTCACCAGTAAACCCGGTCTGGCGTATGATGCTTTCAAATTCGATGTCGAAAAAACTAAAGAAGAGGAACCTGAATTAGATTCTAAGGCTCCAGATGAAAAAAGAGACAAAGAACCTGCAAAAATACAGCGCACTCAGCGCACTCAGCGTACTCAGCGCGCTCAGCCAGCAACGAAAATTGAACCGAAAACGGGTGACGCAGAAATAACAGATGTAGAAAAAATAGATATAGAAAAAACAGATGCTGAAAAAACAGAATCTGAAGAAAGCCCAACGCAGACGAAGCGCAGGTATTCGAAAAGAAAGCCGAACCAAAGAAGCGGGCAGACACGCGGAAGAGGAAGAAGACCTTATAACCCACGAAAGAAACCAGATGGGGAAACTCCTACTACTTCAGGGGAAGGTCAACCCGTTACAGCTGAATCTGTCAAAACAGATGGAGAGCAATTCAATCGATTACCGAGTGCAGTGGAGGCTCCTATTGTTCCTTTGCCATTACCCTTCGTAAGGCCTGAAAGAGACTCTGATGCTGATGGAAATGTAAGCGAGGGATAAGGTTTATTTGGAAAGGGCACAACGGAACCCGGTATCCCAGAATCGTGCGTCCACAGGGGAAATGTTCCTGTAAGGTATCATGACGAATTCTTTCATGAACCCATGGTCTCTTTTGGAGAATGATCCGCCACGAGTCACCTTAAGTTTTTCCCCAAAGTTCTCATCAGTATAAGTGGAGTTGGGGTAGGGTTGGTACCAACTACTGGTCCATTCAGAAACATTACCATTCATTCCCCACACGCCATAGGGGCTCTGGTCTTTACTCTGCATTTTAATTGAGGTAACTTTTTTTGAGAAGTTGGCATTTTCTTTATTAAAATCGTTACCCCAAACAAACAAACGATTATCCGACCCTCTGGCGGCTTTTTCCCATTCAAATTCCGTTGGTAATCTTTTCTCTTTTGAAGAACAGTAAGAGTCAGCCTCAAACCAACTAACCCCTCGTACAGGCTCATTGGGCATACGCGTTGAATATTTGGCTAACGGTTTAAACTTTATAAAATCATCATAAGTAGTTTCATAACGATCGATGAGAAAAGTTTTAAGATAGAGGGTTTGCCTGGGTTGGGCATTGAGACCGGCTGTTTTATCTGACATGAAGGGAATAAGCTCTGATGCAGGATCAAAGCCCAGGGTAAACTCTCCCGCCGGGATTTCTACCATTTCAGGGTGCCTGTTTTCATCGCAAGCGGACAAAAGAAAAGCAATGGATAGTATGAGAAGTTTAATCAATTAATATTTTGGGGCATTTTTTTAGCAGGTTCGGGAATATTCGATAGAAACTGTCCATTTTCTGCGAGAACATACTCCAGTGTTAAGCAGGCCGCTTCTTGCCTTGAGCACATCATGGATCGGCAGTCCTGATCTTTTTTGCCACAGTAATAGTTTAAAATCCTCATTTTCATGAAGCCGTTATTGGCAAGTTTGACTAAATAAACATTGTTCTTAGATTCAATGTTGTGGGTTCGAGTGCGATAGTTATACCAACCTGAAAACTCCTGGTTAATAAGGTTTCCGAAAGAAACTTTGTCTTCAACATATCCTTTGTTCGGAGCCGTGCTGATTTCTTCGAAGTCCACCGGGCCGAGGTTAATAACTCCCGTTTTGCCTAGAGGATTCGTAGCCCCTCCATTGGTGATAATTTTGGTTCGGCTGAAACCTAGATCCCACTCGTAATTATTCAGGGTGCTTTTTTCAACGTCGGCTTCCGGAACCTCGTAGGTTTTACCCGATGAAAAATTGACTAGCATCCAGGACTCCTTGCCTTTGGCATTGACTTGGATTATTGGGTTGTGAGTGCTTATGATCTTAATTTTCTTTGGGGGGAGGGGTATGGTTTCAAACTCCTCAATGCTATCAAGCATATAGTCCAATGTCGTATGGAATATCAGAGTTGCTGCTAAAAGCATCAGGAAAATTTTTGGAGTTGGGTTCATAGGATTCAGTTTATCACAGCATAATAATTTTAATGGTGCTGGCCCTGCTTTATTGTATAATTTATACACGCTAGCTTAAAATACCTCAAATATACCATGCCTGAAGATCGATATTTTAGTTATAAAAAATCCCAGATTGAAAATTTTTTGAAATCGGAATTTAAGAAAAAATTTCGGTCATCAGCAAAAATTTCTATTAGAAAACGGCAGAAATTCATTGCTGAAATGACTCAAAAAGTGAGCAAGCGGTTCGGAAAAGATATTCTGTTTTTGATCGATTTTTCAAAAGGGGGATTTTCTGCTGTAATGTCTCCAGTTCACACTGAGTCCACAGATAAAGGGAAATTGAATCAGTCTTTTTCCCATCCACAAGTTTTATATACCTCGCACTGCATCGACCGTTTTAGCGAGAGAATGAATACTCACGATAACTGTATTATTCAATTGGACGTTTATCTGAATGAGGCAATATTGTCTTTCGGAGAGAATGAGGGGTTTTTAGCATGCTCGGAAGGGATTTTTGCCTATGAATTTGATAATGGCAGGCTAGTCATAAAGACTTTTTTAAATTTTGAATTACTGAGTGATGACCAGGTCAAACAATTTTATGGATCAGGTATGATCTCTATGCTCCCAGTTGAATACACCGCCGAAAATATTTCTGGTGCAGATTTTATAATCGAAGATGAACAATCACTCCTTCACGAAAAACCGCAGGAACAGTTATAAGAATACCTCGGTGAATTCTATTTACCATCTTGAAATTAATTCCATTAAATGATCCAGATTTTTAATGTAGTAAAAATGTATGACGGGTCCAATCCAGTTTTGGATGATATCTCTCTCGAAATTCCTAAAGGAGAATTCGTTTTTCTGACAGGACCCAGCGGTGCAGGCAAGACAACTATTTTGAAAATACTGTTTGGGTGGGAGAGTTTTGAAAAAGGGCAGGTATTGGTGCAAGGTATAAATGTAGGGAAACTGACCCACCGAAATGTTTATACCCTTAGAAGATCAATGGGTGTCGTTTTTCAGGATTATAAGTTGTTACCAAATAAAACAGTTTTTGAGAATGTTTCGTTTGCACAAGAAGTAATTGGGCACGACCGAAAAACAATCCGATTTAAAACATGGGAAGCATTGAAGAATGTGGGGCTGACGCCTAAGAAGGATGCTTACCCGGCATACTTGTCTGGTGGTGAGCAGCAAAGAATCGCCATTGCCCGCGCCATGGTGAATTCTCCAGCAATAATCCTTGCCGATGAACCCACAGGCAATCTGGATCCTGATATATCTATTGAGATATTAAAATTATTCGAAGAATTAAATCAAAAAGGATCGACAATAATATTCGCAACTCATAGCCAAGAAATCATGAAGGCTGGTAATCACCGGGTCATCAGCCTCAACCGTGGCAAAGTGGTCGCATCTTGAGATTTATATGCAGACATTAATAAGTGGGTTTAGGACAACACTTTCAAATATCCTGAATAACAAGCAAACCTTTCTGTTGTCCGTCGCTACCATAACCATAGCTATTTCGATATTGGGTTTATTCTTGTTATTGTTTTTTAATCTCAATGGGCTTTTGTCAAATTGGAATAGACAGGTGCAACTCATTGTCTATCTAGATGATGACATCACAGTTTCACAACAAGAGATTCTTGAAGGTATTATTTCTAAAAATCAACAAGTAGAATCGTCCACAGAAGTTTCTCGAGAAACAGCATGGGCAGAATTTCAATCAAATATTTCCGATAATTTAAAGCCATTGTTGAGCTTAGAATTTAATCCATTACCGGGATCTTATAAAATTCGTTTTCGTAGTACCGACAACCAGTTATCTCATATACGCGAACTTTCAAAAATACTTGAAGCTCAACAAGGTGTTGAATCCATTGAATACGGTGAGGAATGGATTTCGCGGTTCGAAAAGTTTATGGTTTTCTCCAAAATCTTTCTTTTTGCGATAGGTGGACTTTTATCTTTGGGTCTTATTTTAATTATTTCTAACACCATTCGATTGTCGATTTATTCACGGCAAGATGAAATTGAATTGATGCTTTTAATTGGTGCAACGCCAAGGTTTGTAAAGATTCCTTTTCTGTTGGAAGGTATGATCCAAGGTTTGGCAGGTTCTGTTCTGGCCCTTTTTCTGATTTGGGGTGTTCATTTTTATCTGAAGAGTGAATTTCAATCTTCAATAGATTCCATGGGCATGGATTTTCAATTTATTGCGGAGCCATTTTTGTTTGGACTGGTTGGATTGAGTGTCTTGGTTGGTTTAATGGCCAGTTATATATCGACAGTTCAATTTCTATATTTTTTAAATAAAAAATGAAAAACGATTTTGCAGCAGTAATTGTATTTTTTGCTATTTTGAGTTTGGTAAGCGTTGCTTCACCTGCATTGGCTGATAAAAAAGTTGCTAGAAAAATTGATACGCTTCTAAAAGATGAGCAAGCTGAATTGAAGGCTTTGCGTAAAAAAATTGCACAGCAGGAAAATGCGATTTCTAAGGTAGGGGAAAAGGAGTCTGCCGTATTAAAGAATCTTCAGAAAATTGGTAGTCAATTAAAGCTTAAGAAAAGAGAGCTGGAAATTTATAAGTGGAACTTTAAGAATAATCAAAAGAAAATTTCCAGTTTAGAGCCGCGCCTCAAAAAAGCGGAACAAAAAATTAAGTCGCATAAAAATATTTTAGGACTTCGTCTTCGGTCTATATATAAAGAGGGCCCCATGTTTCCTTTGAGAGTCGCATTTTCCTCTAATAATATTACTGATTTGATGCAACGGCTCAAATATATGGATTTGATTGCCCAACGAGACTCCCAATTGCTTCAGGAGTATTTATCGAAACTGGAGCAAATTAAACAGGATAAATCCTCTTTATATAAGGTTCGTGCAAAACTGGTAAATCTGAAGAAAAATACGGTATCCAAGAAGAGGGAAATTGAAAAGACAAAAAAGGAAAAATCTGTATATTTAAAAAAAATAAAAAGAAAGAAGAACCTAAGTGTCAAAGTTAGGAAGGAATTGCTGGCGGCCTCAAACAACTTGAATAAGCTGATAGATAAATTACTTATAAAACTTGTTTCAGGTGAAGGTCTTGATATTTCTGATAAACAAGGGCGGCTTATTTTACCCTTGAAAGGGCGAATCCTTAATAAATTTGGCCGAAAAAGAGTTAAGGAATATGAGTCTTATATTGTTTATAATGGTATCAATGTTAAAGCGCAAAAGGGTACCCCCGTTAAGGCTGTTTTTAATGGGAAGGTGTTGTATACCGGAGAGCTCGAAGGTTATGGAAACCTTGTCATTGTCGGTCATGGTAAGGAATACCACTCATTGTATGGGCATTTGGACAGTATAAAGGTCGCCGCAAATAAAGTTGTTAGAACGGGTGAGGTGATTGCTCTTAGCGGGGACTCAGGGTCGCTTGAAGGGGAAACCCTTTATTTTGAATTGAGAAAAAATGGAAAGCCTATTGAACCTGTTCGTTGGTTCAGGACAGCTAAGAAATAATATTTTCTTAACCCCTATATTTTAAATAATCTGAAACAATTTTGGGAGATCCTATTTTGAATTTGTTAAGTACCTATATTAAAACCGCTATATGTAGCGCCGTATTTATTTGTAGTCTTTTTTCGGCTGTAAACTTGTTTGCAGAAGAGGAAAAAACTAAACAAGACGCTTATAACAAGCTCAAGGTATTTTCTGAAGTTCTCTCCCTGATTGAATCAAACTATGTGGAGCCTGTTGAAAATAATTCCATGATCGAAGGCGCGATTAAGGGGATGGTCAAATCTTTGGACCCACACACGAGTTATATGCCTCCGGTTTCTTATAAAGAAATGCAGGTGGAAACTACCGGAAAATTTGGCGGATTAGGAATCGAAATCAGTGTTCGAGATGGAGTCCTCACCGTGGTTTCGCCGATTGAAGATACACCTGCTTTTAAAGTAGGGATCAAGCCTGGAGATAAAATTATTAAAATTGAGGATGAATCCACCCTCGATATGACACTTCAAGATGCTGTGTCTCGCTTGCGCGGAGAAACGGGTTCACCAGTAACCATTACTATCTTTAGAAAGACCTTTAAAGCACCCAAGGAATTTACAATCGTCCGTGATATTATTAAGGTGCGTAGTGTTGTAAGCAAACTTTATCAAGATGATATTGGTTATATAAAAATAAGAAATTTTTCTAAAAATACCAGCAGTGACCTAGACAAAGCTTTGGAGGAGTTGCGAGAAAAAGGTATTACTAAATTGATTCTTGATGTTAGAAATAACCCTGGTGGGTTATTAAATCAAGCTGTTGAGGTTACCGATCGTTTCTTGAACAAGGAGAATCTGATTGTCTACACCAAGGGTCGTTCCGATGAGCAGAACATGCGTTTTACCAGTCATGATAAGGTTGCTGGAGTTTCATATCCCTTGATCGTTCTTGTAAATGGCGGTAGCGCGAGTGCTTCAGAGATTGTTGCCGGGGCTTTGCAAGACCTTGGCCGTGCTATCATTCTGGGGACACAAACCTTCGGAAAAGGGTCAGTACAGACTATAATTCCTTTAAGCGATGGCTCCGCCTTAAGGTTAACAACTGCGAGGTACTACACACCCAGTGGACGTGTAATACAGGAGAATGGTATTGAGCCAGATATTATTGTCGAAATGAAGCCTCGGAATGAACTTGATAAAAAAGACGGTAAAAAGGAAGAGCCTGAGGAAAAGACACGACTTCGCCGGTTTCTTCGAGAAAAGGATTTGAAAAAACATCTTAAAGGAAAAAGCAGTATAGAAGGGATGGATGAAGGAAAAACAACTGATGAAGAAACTACTAAAAAGGTGGAGGATTCAAAAGTTAAAGGGGTGCACGAAGATTTGAAAAAGGACAACCAGCTTCAGCAGGCAGTATCATTATTGTCCGGCTGGGAAGTTATGAAGAAGATGTTCAAAAATTTGAAAATTCAAGCACCTGATTCTGATAGCAGAGTAAGCATGAATTAATATGCTTGTCCTTGGATTAGAAACATCGTGTGATGATACTGCGGCAGCGGTTCTGCAAGATGGAAATAAGCTTTTATCGAATATCATAAATGACCAGTCAAACATTCACTCGAAATACGGAGGGATTGTTCCTGAGCTTGCGGGTCGTTCACATATCGATCAGGTCCACAAAGTAATCCGGTGTGCACTGGAAACGGCGCAGGTCAAGTTAAGTGATATCGATTTGCTGGCAGTCACTGTAGGACCCGGGCTGATTGGTTCACTGCTTGTAGGTTTGAATACTGCGAAGGGTATATCCTATGGATTAGGCACACCTTTGGTAGGAGTAAACCATCTCGAAGGCCACCTTCTGGCAATCTTCCTGCAAAAACAAATTGAATTTCCCTTTATTGCCCTAGTTGTTTCAGGGGGACACACCGATTTATACCGCGTAAACAACTTTGGACAATACAGACTGTTGGGTCGAACACGTGATGATGCAGCAGGTGAATCTTTTGACAAGGTTGCTAAAATGCTGGGGCACAAATATCCCGGTGGGCCTAAAATCGAAAAGATGGCGGTAGATGGCAACCCTAAAGCGCATAAATTTCCAAGAGCCTATCTGGAAAAGGGATCCCTTGATTTCAGTTTTAGTGGACTAAAAACATCGGTCAAAAATTATATCGATAAGCTGCAAAGTAGCAATGGACTTTCTGATGGTGACATCGCAGCTGGTTTTCAGGAAGCGGTTATTGAAGTGCTCTCAAAAAAAATAATAATGGCGTGCGAGCAAGAAGGATTATCGCGAGTTGTGGTAACGGGTGGGGTTGCATCCAATGGCACACTAAGAAAAGTTGTTGCATCAGTGTGTACTGATTCTGGTTATGAATCCTGGTTCCCTGATCCGGTTTTTTGTACGGATAATGCGGCAATGATCGCATGTGCAGGTTATCAAAAATTTAAAAACTTTCCAGATTCCAAAGCAGATTTGTTAAATATGGATGCGACGGCGAGTTTGCTTTTGTAATAACCTTAATAAATTTCTATGCGAGTACTGGTAACAGGTGGCGGTGGTTTTTTAGGAAGCGGTATCACTAAAGCGCTTCTCAAAGAAGGTAATGAAGTCTCAGTAATGGGAAGAGGGTGGTATCCTCACTTACCTGTTTCCGTCAAGATATTGCAGGGGGATATCCGAGACTCCGATTTTGTAAATTCATCGTTGGAAAATATAGATACTGTTTTTCACACGGCCGCTATTCCGGGTATATGGGGGAAGGATTTTTTCAGCGTCAATGTGCATGGTACAGAAAATATAATAAGCGCCTGCCAAAATAATTCGGTTCGAAGACTTATTTTCACCAGTTCTCCAAGTGTAGTGTTTGGCAATTCAAGCTTGGAAGGCGTTGACGAATCGATACCCTATCCAGAAGAATATTTATGTGATTATCCCCGCACTAAAGCCCTTGCCGAAAAAATGGTTTTACATGCAAACAACACTAATTTATCCACTGTAGCGATTCGTCCGCACTTGATATGGGGGCCAGGCGATCCGCATCTGGTTCCACGTCTTCTGGAAAAAGCACGTAAAAATAAACTTGTGCAGGTGGGTGATGGATATAACAAGGTAGACATCCTATATATTGATAACGCTGTGTCGGCTCACTTGCGAGCTTGTGAAGCTTTAGAGGGCGATGCTAATATTTCAGGAAAAGCTTATTTCGTCAGTGATGGGAAACCCGTGGTTCTTTGGGACTGGATCAATCAGTTGCTGGGCAAGATGGGCAGACCAAATGTCTCGCGAAAAATTTCGTATAAAAATGCGATGAGGCTGGGAGCCTTTCTAGAAGGGGTGTACGGTTTATTTGGAATTAAAAGCGAACCACCAATGACCCGATTTTTAGCCTCACAACTGGCAACGTCACATTATTTTGATATTTCCAGAGCAAAAAAAGATTTTAATTACGAGCCGGTTGTGTCGCATGAGGAAGGAATGAGAAGGCTCATTCACTCGTTATCTCACCCAATAGATTGATCCGATGCGCCATGCACCCAGCCCCAAAACCATTATCAATATTGACAACCGCAATACCTGTCGCGCAACTGTTCAGCATTGTCAATAAAGCAGAGATGCCACCAAACGAAGCCCCGTAGCCGATACTGGTGGGCACGGCTATGATGGGTTGAGCTACTAACCCACCCACAACGCTTGCTAACGCTCCTTCCATTCCTGCTACAACAATCAAAACCCGAGCTTTGTTTATTTGCTCCAAATTATCCAAGAGCCTATGTAATCCTGCCACGCCTACGTCAAAAATTGTTTCTACCCGGCTTCCCATTAATTGTGCTGTCGCAGCTGCTTCTTCGGCGATGGGTATGTCTGAAGTGCCTGCCGTAATTATCGTGATCAAGCCTTTACTTTGAACGGGCTTTTTATTTCTAATAGCCAGAGTTTGTCCCTGTTCATTATATTCCGCATTTTTGGGTAG
Source organism: Nitrospinales bacterium (assembly GCA_047610985.1). Taxonomy (GTDB): domain Bacteria; phylum Nitrospinota; class Nitrospinia; order Nitrospinales; family VA-1; genus UBA8687. The sequence continues at coordinate 71,186 of JBLFWU010000005.1, forward strand.
GGATGTCTTGAGTTTTTTATAGGCATCCGCAGTTAGTTTTGTGGCGAGTATATTACTGCCTGCCTTTCGAAGACTTTGAATGATTTTTTTTATTTGTGGAACAGATTTCCCGGGGCAAAAAATTACTTCCGGTGATCCATTGCGTAACTCCCTGTGGTGATCAATTTTTGCGAAGTCGATATTTTCGTAAGGCAGATTTTGCAATTGTTTCATCGCATCACTGGGAGATAACTTGTTTTTACTTAAATCGGTTAATAGTTTTTTCAGCTCATTCTGGTTCATGCAAGGCCCTTTATTCCTGAAAATTCTGTCGAAATTTCAACTCTCATTAAATCTTCAAGAGCTTTTTCCGGGGCCTTATTCTCATGTAAAACTTTATAGGTTTCCTGCATGACCGATGCTTGGATATTCAATTTTTGAATTAGTTTGTATGCCGATTTCACCGTAGAAACACCTTCTGCTACCATTCTCATGTCTTTAGTTATTTCCTCGAGAGTCTTACCCTCTCCTAACTGGATTCCCAATTGTCTGTTTCGACTTAGATCACCTGTGCAGGTAAGGACTAGATCTCCTAACCCTGATAACCCATAAAAGGTTTCAGGTTTAGCACCCAATTCGGTACCTATTCGGGTAATCTCTACCAGTCCGCGCGTTATCAAAGCTGCTCTGGTGTTGAACCCTAGCTTCAAACCATCGCAAATACCGGTAGCAATGGCAATTACATTTTTTAAAGCTCCGCCAATTTCCACACCCAAAATATCGGTACTTGTGAATACTTTTACATATTTGGATGAAAAAATTTCCTGGACCCTTTTTGCGGCATCTTCAGATTCGGAGGCTGCAAGCAAAGCCGAAGGCACTTTAGCGGCAACTTCTTTAGCAAAAGTAGGGCCTGATATCGTGGCAACATCGCAGGGAATATTTAAGCTGTCCTTGATAATTTTGTGACAAGTAGATAAAGAATCATTTTCGATGCCCTTACTTGCATTAATTATCAGGCTCTCAGGCTGGATGAAAGGTTTTAACTGGCCCATAATATTTCTAAGGGTGGGTGTCGGGGTCACCATTAGAATGACGGATTGATCTCGCATCACCGCTTCGATGGAATTGTTAGGAATGATATTTTTAGGAAGCTGAAAACCAGGCAAAAACCATTTGTTTTCCCGCTCCTTTAGAACAAGGTCGCATAACTCCTTCTCATAGACCCAAAGAGAAACTTGTTCAAATTTTTCAGCAAGATGAAGAGATAAAGCCGTGCCCCAACTACCAGCACCAATAATTGCTATTTTTTTAGTGTTCATTAATGTCAGTTCAAAAATTTATGAGGATGCATTATATCGCATTTTCTCTTGTTAAAATTGGCTTGTCTCTAATTATTCTTTATGATTAAATGTTTATATATCCTGTAATTTAAAAAAAGAGTTCATACATGGCAAAGAAAATTAGTCGTAAAGAGTTATTAAAACAACCTGATCAGTTTCTATCTTCCACTGATAAGGCAATGCTGTTTTTTACAAATAATCGTTCTACTGTAATTGGTAGTATTGTTGCGGTTTTGGTTGTTGGGCTTTCCTTTGTTGGTTATCAGAAGTATCAACAGTCGCAAACGATGAAGTTTGAAGCCATGTATTTTAATATGGAAGAGATTGTTAGAATTGAAGATGCAAAAGGTAGTAACCCAGAAATTCAGTTGGTAAAAATTCGTGATCAAATCGGTGATGAATCGCATCGAAATCGTGCTTCACTATTACTTGCAGATATCTATTATCAATATGAAAATTTTGACAAGGCCAAATCTACGTATCAGGAAGTTAGAAATAATTCTCGGGGTTTAAATCACCAGATGGCAAATGTAGGCCTGGGATATACCTATGAAGCCATGGGAGAATTTAAAAAAGCCATTGACCTATTTAAACTGGCTATCGATACAAATGATAACTTTCCATTATTTCAGGTTTATTGGAGCCTGGCCCGATGCCATGAGAATAATAAGGATACATCGAATGCCTTATTAATCTTAAGGGAAATGCAAATCAAATTTTCAGGTAGAGCTGAATCAGAAAAAATCAATAACCAGATCAAACAACTTTCCGCTTAGCTAATAACCGGCGGCCCCTTATATGCCGAATCCATTCAAACCTGCCTTTTTAGTTTTTTTTCTTTTTATTACTACTTTCCCACTGCCAGTCCAAGCGGTGCCTTTTGTTACTCTGGAAACAGAAATTGCAATGGGGAAAGAAGCTGATGCATCTATCATTGGGCAGTTTGGCATTTACCAGGACAAATCATTACAGCTTTATGTCAATAAAATTGGGCAGAAACTGGTTTCTCAACTTTCTGACAAGATTTTTCCAAGATACTATTTTCGGGTTATGGATAGTCCCCAAATCAACGCATTTGCTTTACCCGGTGGCTACGTTTATGTAACACGAGGTCTCTTGGCATTAGTTAATAGTGAAGCGGAATTGGCTGGAGTGATGGGTCATGAGATAGGCCATATTATTTTTCATCATGGAGCAAAACAAATGGTGCGAAGTATTGGAGCGCAGATTTTGGCTCTTGGTGGTGCTATTGCCAGCCCTGAAAATGCGGGTGGATGGCTCGCCGTCAGCACGGCTCTATTTCAGCAGATAAATCTTGGCTATGGACGTGAAGCAGAAATTGAATCCGATGAACATGGAATTTTGAGCGGTTCAGAAGCCGGTTACAACTCCTATGGCATGTCTAAATTCCTTAAAAGCTTAAGACGAAAGGAAATCATGTCAGGGCAGTCTTATCATTCCTTTCAAGCTTCCCATCCCGAAACAAAAGATCGTATTGTTAAAGCGGGTCTGCTGGCAGGTCGTATGAAGACAGATTCTACAGAGGCAAACTTTTTTCAAAGTAGATATTTGAATCAAATTCGCGGACTTGTTTATGATGGTAAGAAACACCCCAAAGACCCCAAAAGATATGAATCGAAGTATGTCGATATCTATGAAGTGAAAGAAGGCGATACCTTCCAAAGTATTTCGGAAAAGGAATTGGGTGATAAAAGGCAGGATCTTGGATTAACTGTTTTAAACGGAAGAAGAGAGTCTAGCCAACCCAAGCCCGGCGAATTGATCAAAATTATTCGTTCAGGCAAGTTCAAAAAGAATAAAACTCTAAAGCTCAAATCCTACAGCCTGCTCGAAACTCCTACGATTAAATAAAGGCTATGACCGTTAGCCTGAAAAAAAACCACACCGTTCATCTGAAACCGGATGGCGAAATTTGCAACCGACTCAAATTGGGCACTAAAGTTAATATCGTTAGAAGAAAAGGTGATTGGGCACATATCAACTGGCGTAGTGGAAAAAAGAAGGGCTGGATTTGTTTCCCCGAACAGGGAAATTGAGTGTGGATAATAAAAAACCCGGACGGTTGAAGCCGTCCGGGTTTCGTTACTTCTACTTAAAAACTACTTTTGTGAACCTACATAGTTTAAGGCAGAACCGAATTTGAACCATTTGACCTGGTCGGCATTGAGGGTGTGATTGAGCTGAACACTGTCGCTCGATCCATCCTCATGTTTGACGGTCATGGTTACTGATGTTCCAGGTGCGATGCTATCCAGACCTGCGAAGCTGATTTTATCTTTTGCCTGGATCTTATCGTAATCAGCTTTATCTGCAAAAGTGAAGGCCAATACAGCTTGCTTCTTCAAGTTCGCTTCAAAAATCCTTGCATAAGAGGTCGCAACAAAAGCGCGACAACCCATATGCCTGGGTTCCATTGCTGCATGTTCCCGACTTGATCCTTCACCAATATTTTCTTCACCAAAAGCCACCCAACCTAATCCTGAATCTTTCAGGTTGCGGGCGATTTTGTTGAGTTCCTGATTTTCTTCTCCGGTTACCGGATTATTTCCCACACCGGTGTCAGGATGAAAAGCATTGTTTGCACCGAGGAACATATTGTTACTGATGTTATCCAGATGGCCGCGGAACTTCAACCACGGTCCCGCCTGAGAAATATGGTCTGTGGTACATTTCCCTTTAGCCTTAAATAAGACGGGTAAATCCTGATAGTCTTTCACAGGGTCCATTTCGGGAAAAGGCTCAAGAAAAGCCAAGCGTTCGCTGGTGGGGCTAATAACAACTTCACCCGTGTTCGTGGGTAATTCAAATCCAGCATCTTGAGGGGTATAGCCATTGGAAGGCAATACTTCACCTGCAGGAGGCTCGAATTTGAAGTCGTTACCATCCTTATCCTTCAAAGCATCGGTCATAGGATTAAATTTCATAGACCCGCCGTAAGCCATAGCTACAACCAGCTCCGGGCTACTGATGAAACCTAAAGTCTCTGGGTTACCATCGTTTCTCTTGGCAAAGTTACGGTTATAAGAAGTCAGAATGCTGTTCTTGTCGCCTTTTTTAATGTCATCCCGTTTCCATTGACCGATACAGGGTCCACATGCATTGGCTAATACCGTTGCGCCAGCGTCTTCAAATTCTTTCAAAATTCCATCGCGAATAATGGTTTGATAGATAGTTTCTGAACCTGGGGTCACGAGTAAACTCGTTTTCATGGAGACACCTGCCTTTTTAGCCTGACGCACTAGACTGATGGAACGCGTCATGTCTTCATAACTGGAGTTGGTGCATGATCCAATCAAAGCCGCAGAGATGGGTTCTGCATATCCCTTTTCATCTACTTCAGAACTCATAGCAGAAACGGGGCGACCCAAGTCAGGTGTATGTGGGCCTACGATATGAGGCTCCAAAGTAGAAAGATCGATTTCATAGTATTCATCGTAATATTTCTCAGGATCGTTCTGCACAGAAGGATCAGACTGCAAATGCTCTGCATACTGTTCGCAAAGATCAGCAATTGCACCACGATCAGTCGCTCGGAGATAGGGGAGCATATTTTCGTCATAACCGAATGTGGATGTGGTAGCACCAATTTCTGCACCCATATTTGTGACGGTGCCCTTACCCGTTGCGCTCAAGCTACGAGCACCTTCACCAAAATACTCCACAATTTTTCCTGTTCCACCTTTAACTGTCAGCATAGTGGCTACTTTAAGGATAATATCCTTGGAGGCAGTCCATCCGCTCAACTCGCCTTTGAGGCGGATACCTACCAACTTCGGCATCTTGGTCATAAAAGGCTGACCGGTCATTACATCAACCGCATCTGCACCACCTACACCAATAGCGATGGTACCCATGCCGCCTGCATTAGGTGTGTGGGAATCTGTTCCAATGATCATGGTTCCAGGGACCGCATAATTCTCATAAACAACCTGATGAATGATACCGGAACCGGGTTTCCAAAATCCCATGCCGTATTTCATGGCAGCCGAACGCAGGAAATCATAAACTTCTTTATTTGTTTCCTCAGCAGCTTTAAGATCTGCAGTAGCCCCGTTAGAAGCCTGAATCAAATGGTCACAATGTACTGTGGTAGGAACAGCAACCTTAGGCATTTTTGCGGACATAAACTGGAGAATGGCCATTTGTGCTGTGGCATCCTGCATAGCAACACGGTCTGGACTAAGATATATGTCGGATACTCCACGTTCCAGTTTTGAGTAATCGGTATCTGCTGGAAGATGCGCAAATATATTTTTTTCTACAACAGTAAGATCGCGTCCCAAATTTTTTCGAGCCGCGTCCAGGATTTTTGCGTATGATTGATATAGCTTTTCAATGGGTCCAAGTTCCATTAACATTGACTTCACCTTATTTATTTATAGAGTTATAGTAAAAGAGCACATTATATAAGAAGTGCCCAGGATTCAAATTTGAAACAGCAATTTTTTGAACGGCGCATTTTGACACGAAACAGCATGGAGTTCAATATTTTTAAAAAGTTTTTCATATTGCGTGGCGTGTGGAATAATCCTTCTATTTGTTAATTTAAGATAGTTTTGTTAAGAAATTTATTATGAATTCGATTTTTGATTCACAGGTATTTAACGCAAACTTGTTTTTTCCAAGGGCCGATTCTTCCCCGGCTTTGGCGGACACCCACGAATATTATATAGATGCAGAAAAAGGTGTCAGGATTCATGTTCGCTGTCACCCAAATCCAGATGCAAAACTTAGCCTGCTATTTTTCCACGGTAATGGGGAAATCGTATCTGATTACGATAATTTGGCAGAACATTTTTCAAGGTTAGGTGTTGAACTAATCATCGCCGATTTCCGTGGTTATGGAAAGAGCACTGGCAACCCAACATTACGTTCAACGTTAGAAGATGCGCATATAATCTTTGATTATCTAAAAAAAGAAGTGATTTTAAAAAGTATAGTATGTGTAATGGGGCGGTCTTTAGGTGGTGCCCCTACCATTGAATTATGCAGTAAACATTCCGATATCCAGGCTTGTGTTTTGGAAAGTTCTTATGCAGACCCCATACCTCTTGTTGAAAGGCGAGGGTTGAAAATTGATAAAACAACCCCAGAGGAAGATGCTGTATTCAACAATAGTCTGAAAATTTCTACGGTAAAATGTCCAACTCTTATCATGCACGGTGCTGATGACTTTCTAATCTCCCCGCAAGAGGCTAAATTGAATTACGACAAGGCGGGGGCAAAAATAAAAATACTGGAAATCCTGGAAGGAGTCGGTCATAACGATATGATGATGAACGCATCCTATTTCAGCATTTTAAAACGGTTTTTTGATTCTTTATGATTTTGGTGTTATTTCTGGCATCCATTTAATAATAAGCTTGAGTGGTCGGAGACAAATGTGAAAAAGTTTTACAATATTGAGGGAATGATTCGAAACGGATTCAAATTGAGCCGTGACTATGAAACTCTCGATTTTAGTTATGCAACATTTAGTGATGCGGCTGCTGAATCCCTTGCCAAATCGCGCTCGATCAGACAGGTCAGGCGAATTACAATTTCGGGGAAAAAATTAACTGCCGTAGCAGCAAAGGCCTTCGGTGACTCAGATACAATGGGTAGGCTGGAGTCTTTAAAGTTATATAAAAATAAGATAGGTGATGAAGGCATTAAATTTTTTGCCGATTCGCATAAACTAATTAGCCTCAGGTCGCTACGACTGTCCTGGAACAGCATTGGACCTCTGGGTGCTAAACATATTGCCGATTCAACGAATATGACAAAATTGACTTCACTGGTTTTGTCAGAAAATCAGATTGGTGATGAAGGGCTTAAATATCTTGCCGACGCCAAATCTTTATCCAGCCTTGAAAGCCTCGACCTGAGAAGAAACCAGCTTACAGATGAAGGAGCAATAGCACTCTCTAAAAGCAAAAACTTTCCAAAATTGCAATCAATAGACCTGAGCGACAATGACTTAACTAAAGAAGGGTTCGATGCTCTCGCTCAAATGAAAATATTGAACCTCATCCGTGCCAGACTCAGTGAAGATGGCACAAAGCTCGATCTCAGCAGTCTTAGGCTTGGGGATGTTGAATGCAAGTGCATCGCAGAATACGAAGATTTGAAAGACCTCACCCACCTTTACCTAGAGCTCAATAGTATTACAGATAAAGGTATTGAGCTTATTACTGCTTCCGAGTACATGAAAAACCTTATTTCTCTATCATTGGATAGAAATAATATTGGGGACGCGGGTTTTATCCATATTGTGAGATCAGAAAACCTTAAAAACTTGCAAGTACTGATGGTCGAAAATAACGGCATCACGGATGAGGGCATCGAGGCGATCTGCGAATGTGAAAACTTGTCTAACCTTATACGTCTCTATATCGAAGAAAATAAATACACCGAAGAAGGATTCGAGTTGTTAGGCGAAGCTGAACATTTGATGACATTAGAGTATCCCGAGTTCGACCGCGAAGAAGAGATCGAAGAAGAAGAAGAGGAAGAGGAAGAGTTCGAAGATGTCGAAGACATCGAAGAAATCGAGGAAGAAGAAGACCTCGGCGAAACCGAATACGAATCCCAATAGCCACTCGGCGTGGGGCCAGCTGGTAACAACAGAAGGTATCTGGTTAGCTTAAACGATATACAATATAGCCTTGGCCTTATGGGACAAACAGCCAGCGGCGGTTCGCCGCTACCAGGAGGTGCGCCAGAGTTCCTGGGAGCTTTTCATTTTAAAGATTTCGTTGATCTTTGTTACGAAATTTTCATCGCTGTAGGATTTGGTGTACTCATCTCCTTTAGTTTTGTAAGGATTCCATGAAAGAACCATGCGTTCGATGAACATTTCATCGAGCTCAACGTGGGTGATCTTTTTTATAATGTTTGTGTCCAGATCCGTGAGGATAGCGACCATATTGTAGTCTTCCTTGTTGTACAAGGCTTCACAAAATCCCGGCGACTCGATTTCCTGCTGAATAGGATTACAGGGTGTTTCTAACAGCCAATCTTCACTTCCAATAGCAAAAATCGGAATTGAAGGGAATTCCGACTCAATAATTAGCTTGGCTTGCCATTTTCCTGTCCATGCTTTGACCTGAGCCTCGGATGGACTGGGCAGGGCAGCAAGAAGTAGCATGTCGCCACTAGGTGAAAATGAGAGGCCACCTCCGTGTCCAGCTATTGGTAGAGGGCAGGTTTGTCCTTCCTCGAAACTTATTGATTGATCCATTTCATTCATAATCTAACTCATATCTAAGGAATATTGCGGTATTTTGTGAAAGGTTGACTGAATTGTCAACCCTTCTTGTGTGTGACACAGTGTTTTGATGCTTGAGGAATAAATCCGGTTCACAAAATCTTATCAGTATAACCAGTTGAGTTTAAGACAACCTTCGGTTACTCTTATCGGCCAATAATATTATGTTAGAAATATGAAGACGACCCTTATTTCACATGCCTGCTTGCTGGTTCAATCTGGCAATACTACCTTGCTTTCCGACCCTGTCTTTTTTGATTATTTATGGGAAGAGTGCAATGTGCCTTGTCCAAGTATTGATCTGGACCTTGGAAAACTGCCACCTATCGATGTATTAAATATTTCACATAGGCATCAGGACCATTTTGATATCCGCACTCTTGCACATATTGCAGCAAGTGATTCGATTCTCGCGCCAGATGCTCTAGTGCTTGCTCCGCGAGACGAAATATTACTTGAAGTGTTAAAGGAGCTGGAATTTAAGAACGTCACCGTTGTTGAAGATTTTAAGGCCATCGACTTTAAAGATTTTATTTTGACACCTACCCCCTCATTAAATAAACAGGACTATTTCCCCGAGCATGGGTTGTTAGTGCACGACGGTTCAGTGACAATATGGAACCAAGTCGATACCATTGTCTCACCCGATATTATCAAGTATATCCACCGTTTGTACGGTCGACCGGATATGGCACATATGCGTTACCTCCCACTGTTAGAAGGAAGTTTCTCATTTCATAATCACATTGAATTGCCAATGGAAGAATACAGTTCTTTCTTAAAAGTTGCAGGAGCTTGCAGACCAAAATTTGTGGTGCCAGGCTCAGCGGGGTTTCGTTATCGAGATGAGTTTGAATTCTTAAATCAATTTTCCTTTCCTACGACACAAGAGCAGTTTTTGCGCGATCTTAATAGTTTCTGCCCGGAGATCAACGGCAGTTCTTTTTATCCAGGAGATGTGGCAACAATTACCAAGGAGGGTGTGCAGATCGCGCGTGGGGGTTCTGATTTTGTTAAAGTCAAAGAAGACGATGGACATAAAGTCGAGTTTAAGCCTGTACTCGAAGTTCCTCCGATACGAACGCAAACAAGTGATAAGGCAGAACACGAAAAACAATGGAATGATGTTGTCGAATTTATTGAGAAGCAGTTTGTAGAGAAAGTGGTTGCGAAAAAAGCGGTGCAATCCTGGGTAGAATGGCAAGTGGTCTACCAGATTGAAGTTTTCGGACAGGATGGTTCTGAAATCTGGTGTCTCGATTTTGCCGGGGAAGATGCTTCAATAATTAAAGGACGTGTTGGGAAAATTAATATTTATGAAGGAATTGCCTGCTCGGAGCTTTATCGCCTGATCCATAATGATACCAGTTGGGATTATGTTGGTATTAATGGTCAATATAGGACCTTCAAGGATATTTATCGAATCCGTTTAGGTGAGTTTGAGAAATGGGAAGGGGAGGGGAAGGAAAAGTTCCCACAACCTTTGACAGAACTATTTCCCGCGGGTGCTGAAATGGATCGAGCTAAATTCATGCGTGATGTCAAACGCTGGAAGTCGAGTTCCTCGACGCGCAAATAAATAGGAAAATGGCTGTTTTACCTAAGTAGATCGACCTGTTGGGCCCACGCTTATTGGATAGTCTAAGATTGCCATTGACAGTTTTAGGGTGAGTGAGTAAACTTTCTAAAATTTTGAATAACAAGAAGTTACAAAATGTTTGGCGGTGTAGCTCAGGTGGTTAGAGCATACGGCTCATATCCGTAGTGTCGGCGGTTCAACTCCGTCCACCGCTACCATATATAATAAAGGTTTACGGGTTTTCCCGTAGACCTTTTTTTATGGGGAATGTATGAGTATAAAAAATATTAATACACTTATTAAGCTTTGTAGGGAATTAGGCGAATGTATTTGTGATAAGGGAACTTTTGAAGAAAGACAAACAAGAAATCTTATTATTCAGTGGAACTATAAAGGGAACCCATTTTTGCATAAGTTTTCAGACCCAGAGAAATCTTCATTGTTCAACCGCCAGTACTCCGAAATGCGAAAACACTTGCGAGCATGTGGGTTAAATCCACCCCGTGAAAATGCCAATGCTTTTGATGGGACTGTAGAACAAAAAGAATCACTAGAAGAACTTTGGGGTCATATTGGCACCGATGACGAAGGAGAAACACCCTACGGGGGTGATTTAAATCTATAATCTAATGGGGATGCTAGATTATAAGAGATAATGGTTGTTAATATAGCTCTAGACAAGATATTTCCTTTTCGGTAGAATAATGACAATCGTTCTCATCATTAAATTGCCGTGATTTTTGATCTATGAATCTACCGCATAAAGCCCAAACGGAAGAGGTTATTTGCCAATGTTATCAGGTAAATGAAACCACAATTCGTGCCGCCATCGAGAAGGGCAACCTGACAGAAATTGATCAGGTTACAGAAAGTTGTGAAGCCGGAGGCGGCTGCCATTCCTGCCATATATTGTTGCAACTTTTTATTGATGAACATCAGGGAAAAGTCACGACCATGGAAAACCTGGTTCACGACCATGCGCAAAAGGTTAAAAAACGAGGAATATTAAGTCGCTTCTTCAATATGATTAGTCCAAATCCCTCCTAAATCTCTTCGTAATAGTGAAACTTAACTTTTCCGGTTATTACCCTTTTCAGAATATAATGATTCTGTAAGTTTGAATTCTAACGATAGACCTTTAACCTTCAAGAAATAAAACGCATGAAAACTCTTCGAACCGCGTATTTCGATTGTTATTCTGGGATTAGCGGTGACATGATCCTCGGGGCTCTTGTAGATTTGGGAGTTAATATAAATGATATTCGCAAAGCCCTAAAAAATATTGATCTAAAAGGGTATAAACTCCAAGCCAAAAAGATTCAAAGAAATGGTTTGGCTTCCACTCAAATTACTGTAGCAATAGAAAAACCCAAACCACAGCATTCCCACCCGCATCGAAGTTTCACTAATATCAGGAAATTGATTGAACAGTCAGGCCTGCCTTCAAAAGTGAAAAATAATTCCATAGAAATTTTCAAAAGAATCGCCCAAGTCGAAGCTCAAATTCATAATACGACTATTGAAAAAATACATTTTCACGAAGTAGGGGGCATTGATTCTATCGTCGATATTGTCGGCGGAGTTTGGGCTATAGAATCTTTAAAGCTGGATAAGGTTTTTTCCTCACCTTTGAATGTAGGAGAAGGGTTTATAGATTGTGCTCATGGTCGATTACCTGTTCCCGCTCCAGCGACTCTTAAGTTGTTAAAGGGGATACCCATATTTTCAACGGGTGTAAAAACTGAACTGACCACCCCAACAGGTGCTGCCGTGATCGGATTTTATGCCGAGAAATTTCAATCCATGCCAGCGATGACTATTTCTGGCGATGGTTACGGTGCAGGCAGTCATATTATTCCTTCTATTCCGAATTTATTAAGAGTGGTGGTTGGCGAGATGCCATTGAAAGAACCTGACAGTCTGGTAATGATTGAAACCAATATCGACGATATGAATCCGGAAATATTTGATGCAGTGATGGAATCGCTTTTCAACGCAGGAGCGCTAGACGTTTATTTTTCATCTATCATCATGAAAAAGAATCGACCTGCTACTAAAATTTCTGTTATTGCTGAGAAACAAGAAAGAGAAATATTGTCAAAAATACTGCTGAGAGAAACAACTTCATTTGGGGTTCGATTTTATGAAGTAGGTAGATTGACTCTGGAGCGAGAGATACAGAAATTAAAAACTTCTTATGGTGTCATTAAAATCAAAGTTGGAATTCTGGATGGAGAAACTGTTCAAGCGTCCCCAGAATTTGAAGATTGCAGAAATGCAGCTCGCAAGAAAAAGATACCTGTAAAAAAAGTATATGATGATGTTCTTGCACTAGCTCAAAGAAAGTGGTTGGCATAGGCATGTATCCAACTTCCTCCCTCCCTCATGCCGATGGTTAGTACTCTTCTTGGTATGCTGCCAAAGTTCTCGAAAGCGACTAAAAACTATTGAAATTTAATAAGACCGTGTGAAGATAGATGGGAGGTTTAGAGTATTGAATAATTTTTAGTTGGAGGTTTTATGCCGATAAATTTTATTTCTTCTGATTCCCTAGAAACCGATACCACAGAGTCTTATTTTTCCAACCATTTTCTAAACGCCCGAATTGATAGTAACCAACCCTCAAATGCTGAATACGATTTTATTTTAGAAGATCAGCGCGATCTTGAATGGAAAGGAGCGCATTGGAAAGAAATTAAAGATAATGACCTTAATTATGAAGAAGATATTAACGAATACATAACTTTATCCTTGTCAGAACTGGTCAATCCAAAAACCGCTTTAAATAATTCATATCTAGTTAGAGTTATGGTGATTTCTGGTGTATGAGGTGTTTTGAAAAAGCGGCGCACCCTTTGTTGTAAAATTGTTTTCTTCGAGAAAAACAATAAAAGCAAAGGAGGCACCACCATGAGT
>JBLFWU010000006.1:0-80038 GCA_047610985.1 Nitrospinales bacterium
TTAGATCATTATCTTTGTAGCAGTAGAGCCTGTTGGCCCTGTGTGTAAACTGCGAAGCAGTTTTCCACAAGCCAATAGGCAAAATCCTTTCCTTTGAGTTATGGGCACCTCTAAAAATAATGGTTTGAGAGGTATTTTGAGCCTTTGTTCGTTTTGACCTGCATATTTCACCGGAGCAGGGTGTTGGTCTTAGATATTTTGAGTTTTTTTCAGCCCGTTTTCCTCAGTGAGGACACAGGTTTTCGTCCTACTAGCATTTATCCTGTGGCATGAGCTGGTTTATTTTTTGTCAGGTAAACGTAGCGTTTCATGTTGTAGGCCAGATTCATCAGGCCGATCTTTGTGCGTGCTCTTAAGATCCCAATCGTTCGTATAAATTTGCCACCAAGCGAGTTTTGTTGAAACCCGAAAATGTGTTCAACCGTAGCTCGGACTTTTGAACGTTTATGGTTAACCCGTTGCTGGGCTTGGGTTAGTGGTATCCCTCTATAGCCTTTGTGATGAATCTCGTTTTTCAGGCCACGTTCTTTTAAGGTGCTATTGATTTTGTTGGAGCGATAGGCACTATCAGCAAAGACTTGTTTGCCCGTGTTACTCGAATCGAGCAGAGGGTCAAACACTTGACTATCGTGTACCGAAGCATCAGTGACCGTGTAGGTGCGTATGATTTTGTGTTTCCCGTCGGCATTGACATGATTCTTATAGCCATAATGGCTACGTCCATTTTTCTTCACCCAGCGAGCATCAGTATCCTTCTGTTGAAGCTTGTGCGGTTGCTCTTGCCACTCTTCCGGAACTTCGCCTTGCTTGATATTGGTATTTTCTTCGCGAGTGTTGCGTTGTACAGGAACTGGCACAATGCTGGCATCAATGAGTTGCCCTTGACGTGCAAACAAACCTTCGCTGTCGAGGTACCGATTGAACCTACGGAACAGCTTATCGATAGCATTTTTGCTTGAGAGCGTATCTCGAAATAACCAAAGGGTTTTTGCATCTGGCACCGTGTCTTCGAAATCGAGACCCAGAAAACGCATGAACGATAAACGATCTTTGATCTGAAATTCCGTTTGGTCGTCACTTAAATTATATAGGCTTTGCAATACAAGGATTTTGAACATGAAGACGCTATCGTAAGGTTTACGACCCGCATTACTTTTTTTAAATTTGCGCAGAGCTTTACTCAGCACAGGTCGAAACGTTTCCCACGGAATCGCATGATCAAGAACTTCCAACGGATCTCCCAGCTTGCTGATTGATTCATAACGGTTATCGAGATCAAAAAATCCGGGCTGGGTCATGGCTGCATTCCTTTCAGGGCGGAGGAAATCAAAAAAACTAACTACTCTCTTATTTTAATTCATCCATCCACTTTTTACCCTATTTTTAGAGGTGCCCTCTAAGTACAAATTAGGTCAGTTTTTGAGGGACAGATCAGTTGTCCCATTCATAGCTGCTTCTTTAGCTTTACGTTCTGCAATGTAATCCAATAAATCTTCCCCCATGGCCTTGAATACTTTCTGGTTCTCTATGCTTTCCTGTAAAGTTGAATGTCCCGGCTTTAATTTCACAGGAGTCTTCTCCTCCATCTTAAACAAACCGGGGAGACCTGCTGAATCCTTCCTGATTTTGAGGAGTGTGTCCACCATACAAACAATATCTTTAGGCTTTAAACTTTCCAACCAGTCCTTCTTATGCTCTAGGTTCCACTCCCACTGTCCCATCAATGCGTCTAGAAGGTCAGTAGCAGCTTTGAAATTGTCAGAGCGAACCTTGTACTCCTTCATAAGCTCTCCCTTGTCATGCTCTATGACAGCCACTTCCCAGACTGTGTGAAAACTCAAAACTACCTCTAAAGAGAGGGTGCCTGCCCCCTTCCTAACATGCTGATAGTAGCCCCACGAACTTCTGGTGAAGTCGGTTTTCTCTAAGGAGTCTTGCTTTCAGAGTTTTCACACAGTCTGGGCCGATAGCCGAAGTTGATACCGCCTGATGATTTAGATGATGTGACCCTGAGCAAGATGATTAAAGAAGCGGAGATATTTTATAAAATGGAGTTGGGGAGATTAAAAGAATAACCTTATCGCAGGATCACCAACCTTGCAATTAATTTCATTGCCCAGAGATTCCCCTAAGTAATCACTACCGGAAAGCCCCTCAGATGCTCTAGAATCAGCCCCCCTCGTTTACCCTGCTATACCTCTTATTTTGCGTTTTGGTGGTACAGGAGTGGTACAGGTAGGTTTGAGTGATAATCAAGCACCTAGCTCATTAATAGTTAAGTGCTTGTTTTAAAAGAGTGCGCCCAGCAGGACTCGAACCTGCGACCTACGGTTCCGCAAACCGTCGCTCTATCCAGCTGAGCCATGGGCGCCTAATTTTTTAAAAATGTATTATATCAGGAAACATCAGAAGGGATATAATCTATTAACTGTAATGCAAATTCATCGTGCTCGAACGCGTACATTGTCGGGTATTTAGCAAAAGCCCAGCCTTCGTACAAGATTTTTCCGTTCTCTTCAACTACCAATCGTACTGCCGGATTCGTCAATTCATTTCCCTTCGAGGAATAGCTTTTTTGGGTCATAACAAAATTTGGCATGAAAGGCCCTACCGTAACTTTAATAGCAGATCCAGCCAGTTCAAAACTATCTCCCAATGAAACCGTTTTCATCGAGTTTTTTGATTCATCGATTTTATTAAGAACCCTGATTTTGACAGCTTTCCATTGGCCTTCCACTTCTTTAGGAACAATTACTCCGCGATCAATTTTGACCCCTTCTTTTACCCCGGGATGAGTCTCATCTGGGGTTGCTACCGCCTGTTTTTTCGAATAGTCAGACTTAGATTGAGATCCTTCAAATTGAGGCACATCAACATCACTGATTTTTTTAGCCTGCGGCAACGGTGTTTCGTTATCGCCACTTCCACCACAACCACCAATAAGCAATGCAACTGCGATCACGAAAGTTAATCCTATTTTTGGAATTTTTTTAAACTTCAAAACAACCTTCCTTAGCGGAGTGCCTCCGCTGTTCCCCCACGACGAGTGATGGCGGAGAGGGAGGGATTCGAACCCTCGGTAGGGGTAAACCTACACACACTTAGCAGGCGCGCGCCTTCAGCCAACTCAGCCACCTCTCCACAATAATTATTCAATATCTAATTTCAAAACTTTTTATAAAACCAACATCTCTCGAAAAGGATGGCGGAGGGAGTAGGATTCGAACCCACGGAACTTTCGTTCAACGGTTTTCAAGACCGCCGCCTTAAACCACTCGGCCATCCCTCCTGAATAATTGGACTGCGCTTATATTTATCTACTTGTAGAAAAAAGTCAAGCGCACTATTTTCAAGGATTAAGCTTTATAAATCAAGTAGAACTCTATATCAAGGAGATAAAACCTCGCGCCCCTGTAAATAAGGTCTTATGGCTTCTGGAACGGTGACCGTTCCATCAGCATTTTGATAGTTTTCCAATATCGCCACAAACAATCTACCCGCCGCTAGACCTGATCCGTTCAATGTATGAACAAATTCTGGTTTTCCTCCCGTTTTCTTTTTACATCTTATTTTGGCACGGCGCGCTTGATAGTCGGCGAAATTACTACAGGATGAAATTTCCCGATACATATTTTGGCTGGGTAACCAAACTTCTAGATCATAAGTTTTCGTTGCCGAAAATCCCAGATCCCCCACACATAACTCCATAACTCGATAATGTAAATTCAATTTCTTTAAAATTGATTCCGCATCCTGTACTAGTTTCTCCAGTTCCTGTTCCGATTCATCTGCCTTGGAAAATTTTACAAGTTCTACTTTGTCAAACTGGTGTTGCCGAATCAAGCCCTGGGTATCTTTTCCATAAGAGCCGGCTTCCCGTCTAAAACAAGGAGTATAAGCCGCATAACAAACAGGCAAAGATTCTTCTTCAAGAATCTCATCTCTATGAAAATTTGTAACGGGAACCTCCGCCGTAGGGATAAGAAAAAGCGAATCATCTCGCATAGCAAACAACTCTTCTTCAAACTTAGGTAATTGACCCGTTCCCAACAGGCTTTCCCTGTTCACCAGAAAAGGCGGATAGAGCTCTTCATAGCCATTTTCCTGAGTCTGCATATCCACCATAAAATTAATCAAACCCCTTAGCAAAGCGGCACCAACACCTCGGTAAACAGCAAACCTTGCTCCGGAAATTTTAGCAGCTCGTTTTAGATCTATCAGTCCAAGTTTTTCACCTAGCTCAACATGGTTAAGAGGTTCTCCTTTTAAACTAGGCTTGGTTCCCCATTCTCGAATAAGCCTATTGCTCGATTCATCAATTCCATCAGGAATATTTTTATCGGGCAAATTGGGAATGCCCAGTAGTTTTTCATAGATAATAGTTTCTAATCCTTCGACTTTTTCATCTAATTCTTTTATGAAAACATTTAGATTTTTTACTTCATCCATTTGTTTGGATGCATCTTGTCCTTGCTGTTTCAGTTTTCCAACTTCTGCAGAAAGTTTCTTTTTTTTATTTTTAAGTTGTTCGGATTCCTGAAGACCTTCTCGCCTTTCTTCCTCCTGCCTTAACAAGTCGTCTAAATCAGAAAATTTTCCATTGCGGCGTTCGAGACCCGTTTTTACAAACTGAATATTTTCGCGGATAAATTTTATATCTAACATTATCTTTTCTTTTCAATCCTTTTTTCTATACCGACTAATTTCATTTTCAATATTGACGGAAACGTATATTGCCCCTCTAAAGCCTTGAAACGGTTATAGGCATCTTGAAGATGACCTTCTTCTTCCAAACAAGATGCCACCACAAAGTCCATTTCTGATTTGAATCGGCTATTGGAATATTCCAGGTTGAAATGCCGGTATTGCTCTCTGGCTTCTGGGCAACGGTTAAGAGCATAAAGAATTTCTATGATCTTAAATTTTGTTTCTTCAGCCCAATTACTTTTCGGGTAATTTTCAAGAAGGATCTGTAGTTCCACCAAGGCTTGTTCATAGTTTTGTTTTTTATAATAAATCGAAGCAATTCTATATTGGTGGTCACCATCAGAATATTCTTTTTCGTAAAAGTTAATCAGGTTCTGATATTCAATGATAGCCTGATCGTAATCCTTTAAACCAAATTCGGCTATTTCTGCAATATATTTCTGAGCATCATAACTGAACGGTCCTTGCCGGTTCATTTCCTGAACTTCCTGAAAATAATTGAGAGCCCGGGTACTGTTATCTAAACTGAAATGATGGATTTCACCCATTCTAAAAAGGGCTTCTTCGGCTTTCGGCCCCGAAGGGTATTTTTTCAATACTTCGTTTAATAATTCGAGGGCACTATGATTGTGTCCCCGAATCCATTCTTCATTAGCTTTGTCAATTAACGGATCATTTTGTTCGCCGCAGGAAACCAGAATAAACAGGGCAGAAAAAAGAATCGATGATATTAGGGCGGGGAAATCTTTTTTATACATATTTTAAAAAACAAAACTTCAGTTTGTTTTACTCAACCAGTTTTTCGACGCTCACAACCTGATTTGATTCGCCAGTCCCAACTAGTCTAACTCCCTGGGTATTACGACCAATAACAGAAATCTCATTGACCTTCATTCTAACAATATTTCCATCAGAGGTGATAACCAAGAGTTCATCCGTTTCGGTTACTTGCTGGATACCCACAACTGTACCAATTTTTTCATTGCATCGAATAGTCATAACTCCAAGCCCACCGCGTCCTTGAACAGGGTACTCTTCTAACTGAGTTCTTTTTCCGTAACCATTGGAGGTTACAGTAAGAAGCATATTACCTGGATGCACAATTTCAGCTCCAACAACAAGGTCATCTGCCTTCAAACGAATCCCCCTCACCCCTCTTCCCGTTCGACCAATGGGGCGAGCTTCTTTTTCAGAAAAGCGAATTGAAAATCCTTTTGCAGTTGCCAATAAAATATCGCTTTCTCCATCACATAATTCAGCACCAATCAGTCGATCTCCCTCATCTATGGTCAACCCAATTACCCCTCCCTGCCTGGGTTTGCTGTATGCCATCAATGAGGTTTTCTTTACGATACCACGCTCCGTGGCGACCATTACAAATTTATCCTCTTCAAACTTTCGAACAGACAAAATACTTGCTATCGTTTCACCTGGCTGTAAGTTCAACAGATTGGCAATAGATTTTCCTTTCGCAATCCGACTCGCATCTGGAATTGCAAAAACACGTAACCAATGAACCTTGCCCAAACTTGTAAACACGAGAAGATGGCTCAACGTAGAAGCTATAAAAAGTTTTTCAACAACATCTTCTTCCTTAAGATCCATTCCACGTATCCCCTTACCACCACGCCTTTGAGCCCTATAATTATCTACTGAATGGCGTTTGATATATCCGCTACGCGTATAAACAACCACAGTATCTTCATCGGCAATGAGGTCTTCCATAAGAAGATCCCCTTCATCAGTTTCCGCAATTTCTGTTCGTCGTCCCTCGTTATATTTTGTTTTTATTTCAATCAACTCTTCCCGAATGATTTTTAACTTAACTTCTTCATTTGCCAGGATATAAAGGTATTCTTCAATTTTTTCGCGAATCTCCTCTAATTCATCAACAATTTTCTGCCGCTCTAAACCCGTCAAGCGCTGCAACCTCATTTCCAGAATTGCTTTCGCTTGAACTTCCGACAAGGCAAATGTAGACATAAGGCCTTCCCGCGCAGAGATTGGGTCCTCTGCATTACGGATAAGCTTCACCACTTCATCAAGATTATCCAGAGCGATTTTTAAACCCTCCAGAACATGCTCCTTTTCCCTGGCCTTTTTAAGATCATATTCTGTTCGAAGAGTTACAACTTCTTTTCGGAACAAAACAAAATAACGTAAAAACTCTTTCAGGTTTAAAACTCTAGGCTGTTGGTTAACCAAAGCAAGGAGAATTACCCCAAATGTATCCTGAAGTTGGGTGTTTTTATAAAGGGTATTCAAAACAACCTGCCCCATCGTGCCCTTCTTTAATTCAACAACAACCCGAATCCCATCACGGTCTGACTCATCTCTTAAATCTGAGATTCCTTCCAGTTTTTTATCTCTTACTAGCTCTGCTATTTTTTCAACCAATCGAGCCTTGTTAACCTGGAAAGGCAACTCTCTAATTATAATCCTCTCCCGATCTCCTTTTTCCATTGTTTCAATTTCTGCACGGCCTCTTACGCGAATTATTCCGCGTCCCGTTTTATAGGCAGAAACGATTCCATTTCTCCCCTGAATGATTCCATGGGTGGGGAAATCTGGACCTTTCACAATTTGCAAAAGATCATCGATCGAGCATTCAGGTTCATCAATAACAAAGATGGCCGCATCCACAACCTCAACCAAATTATGCGGCGGAATATTAGTAGCCATACCAACTGCAATTCCCGATGAACCATTGACTAAAAGATTAGGAAAGCTGGCTGGAAGAACAGAAGGTTCTTTCGTTGACTCATCGTAGTTCGGAACGAATTGTACGGTTTCTTTTTCTAGGTCACGCAATAACTCTCCCGTAATTTCTTGCATACGGATTTCGGTATAACGCATCGCGGCGGCCGAGTCTCCATCAATGGAACCGAAGTTGCCCTGACCATCTATTAACGGGTTTCTTAGAGAGAACTCCTGAGCTAGGCGAACAATTGTGTCATAAACAGCCTGATCACCATGGGGATGATATTTACCAATAACATCACCAACGATTCGCGCTGACTTTTTATAAGGCTTATTAAAAATATTTCCTGTTTCATGCATGGCAAACAAAACACGGCGATGTACCGGTTTTAAACCATCTCTGATATCTGGGAGAGCACGTCCAACGATTACGCTCATCGCGTAATCAAGGTATGCACTTTTCATTTCATCATCAATGTTTATCGGGTTAATCGTTTCCGGCATCAATTTGCCTTTCAAAGAAAAAATTTTAAAAATTAAGAGAACAATAACTTTAAAAGTTAATTATTAAACATCCAAGTTTCTTGCTTGCAACGCGTTTTTCTGGATAAATTCTCGACGGGGCTCTACCTCTTCACCCATTAAGGTCGTAAACAGGTCCTCGGAAGCAACCAGATCATCTGCACGGACCTGTAAAAGCACCCTTACTTCGGGGTCCATTGTTGTTTCCCATAATTGTTCAGGGTTCATTTCTCCCAAACCCTTATAACGTTGGATATATATACCCTTTTTTGCCATCTCCAAAACCGCCTGTAATAAACCATGTTTTGAGTCTACAGAGGTCGTTTCTCCACCATTGTGTAATACAAAAGGGGGATTGTCTTTATCTTTAATTGGTTTATAGATTTCTATAATATTTTGAATGATTACAGATTCAATAAACTCTGGATTCAATTTGATTTCAAAATCGCGACCATTATTAGAACCGAAAAATATAACATTATAGGTTTTGCTGTCTTCATCGTAACCTATCGAAATAGCAACATCCTTTAGCTCTTTATTTAAATCTACTTTCTCAAATTCATGGGTGGTCTTTACTGTAGAGTAATCATCTTCTACTTCACCTATCTCAATAAGAAATTCTTTCAATCTGCTTTTCTTATCAGCATCTAGATTAATACTATTTTTAAATTTGATCGGAATATTTAAATACTCCTTTTTATATTCAAATTTATTTTTATATTCTTCATCTATTAACCCATCAAGAATCTGAATAGCCGCCGCGAGAACATGCTCTAGCTTTTCAAAATCGGCTCGTTCAATACTGAGATTAATCAAAACATTTAAAAAGGCTTTTGGAATATTATTTTTAATAACGCGACTAAAACATTCCTCGAACTTAAAAAGATTATTAATCAAAATCTTTAAATCGGGACCAGAGATTTTTTCGTCGCTTTTGTTAGTAGAGATTTCCAGCTTTTCTGTTCCCTGATCCATTAAATATTGAAATAAAAGCTTTTCATCTTTTAAATACTTTTCTTTTTTGCCTTTTTTAATTTTATAAAGCGGTGGTTGTGCAATATACAAATAACCGTTTTCGATTAGTTGAGGCATTTGACGGAAAAAAAATGTTAAAAGTAGTGTCCTAATATGAGAACCATCTACATCAGCATCTGTCATTATTATTACTTTGTGATAGCGGAGCTTCTCAACCTTAAAATCGCCTCCAATTCCCGTTCCAAGCGCAGTAATTAAGGTTCTAATTTCTTGATTCCCAATCATTTTTTCTGTTCTGGCTTTTTCTACATTCAAAATTTTCCCGCGCATTGGTAAAATTGCTTGGTTTTTGCGATTCCTACCTTGTTTTGCTGAACCTCCAGCAGAATCTCCCTCTACAATATAAAGCTCGGAAAGGGCGGGGTCTTTTTCGGAGCAATCGGCTAGTTTTCCAGGGAGAGAACTTACTTCCAACGCGCTCTTTCTTCTTACCAGGTCTTTAGCTTTTTTTGCAGCTTCTCTTGCTTGCGCAGCACCAATTACTTTCGTAACAATTTTTTTAGCAACAGCAGGTTGTTCTTCAAAAAATTGTCCCAGTTTTTCATTTACTATTTGCTCAACTATTCCCTTAACATCTGTGTTCCCAAGTTTTCCCTTTGTTTGACCTTCAAATTGGGGTTCTGGAATTTTTATGCTCAAGACAAGTATGAGACCTTCTCTAACATCATCACCTGTCAAACTTACGTTAGTATTTTTCAACATATTATTCTGGGTCGCATAACTATTTATAGTTCTAGTCAATGCTGATCTAAACCCACTTAGATGGGTGCCCCCATCTCTTGTATTCACATTATTAACAAAGGTGAACATTTCTTCTGCATAGCTGTCGTTATATTGTATTGCTACCTGAAGATCACAATCATCTTTATCTCGTTCAATATAAATAGGTTCTGGGTGAAGAACTTTTTTGTTTTTCCCCAAATGTTCTATAAAAGATACAATTCCTCCCTCAAAAACAAATTCATTGTCTTTACCATCTCTTTCATCATGAATATGTATTTTTAAGCCTTTATTAAGAAAAGCTAGCTCCCTCAATCGATTAGATAAAATTTCAAACCTAAAATTCAAGTCTTCAAAAATTTCAGAATCAGCTTTGAATCTAATTCGGGTGCCCGTAGAGTTTGTTTCTCCTATAGCTTCAAGGGGGGAAAGTGGTTTTCCTTTTGCATATTCCTGAGTATGAATTTTTCCTTCTGTCTTTATTTCAAGCTTTAACGTTTCTGACAAAGCATTTACAACAGACACACCCACTCCATGCAACCCCGCTGAAACCTTATAAGTATCTTTATCAAATTTTCCTCCAGCATGAAGAACGGTCATTACAACTTCGGCGGCAGAAACATTCCTATCAGAATGCATACCAACAGGTATTCCTCTACCATCATCCGATACGGTGACTGTTCCATCAATATGAAGAATGACCTCTACTTCTTTACAAAACCCAGAAATAGCCTCATCTACGCTGTTATCAACCAATTCAAATATCAAATGATGCAAACCATCAATACCTGTCCCACCAATATACATTGCCGGTCTTTTCCTTACAGCTTCCAAACCTTCGAGGATTTTAATATTTGAAGAGTCGTATACTTTTTTCTCTGATGATTCCATAGTTACCTGGTTATTACTTTAACTAATAAAAAAAAGAACCCTGTTACTAAACAGTAGTAGTAGTAGGGCCTGAAAGTATGTGGAAAAACAGCCTAAGTTACCAACTTTAAAGGTAGATTTTATAGAAGAAGTTGTTATTAAAAATGCTGCGTTATTAGCAAAGGTGGGGAAAACTTTTTCTACTTGGATTATACCTTATTTTAACTGTTTTTATAACCTGTTTTTGACATGTTTTAAACAAGTTTTCCCTCTTCTATAAGGCTTAAAATTTCACGGATGGAAGCTTTCAAATCATTGTTTTCTTTAATACTGTTAGATATCTTTTTGTGAGAGAAAATAACAGTTGTATGATCCTTACCCCCAAACTGTCTTCCTATTTCAGGAAGTGATGCTTTTGTATGTTCTCGGCATAAATACATGGCAATTTGGCGAGTTGTTGAAATCTCTCGGGTACGTCTTTTTGATTTAACATCTGATACCTTTATATCGTAATAAGAGGCCACCGTTTTGAGAATATTTTGAATCGTGAAGTTCCTTGTTTTATCAAACGTAAAGTCCTTTAGAACTTCCTTAGTGAGCTCAAGGTTGAGCTCTCTATGAGTGAATGAGGAATAAGCAATAATTCTTAATAGAAAACCTTCAAGCTCACGAATATTTGATTTGATGTTGCTGGCAATAAATATAGCTACATCTTGTGGAATAATTTTTTTATGGAGTTCGGCTTTTTTATATAAGATGGCAACCTTGGTCTCAAGGTCGGGAGTATTAATATCAGCTATTAACCCTGACTCAAACCTAGACCTCAAACGTTCTTCCATATTGTGAATATCTTTTGGATACCTATCACTTGATATAACAACCTGTTTATGTGACTCATAAAGGGTATTAAAAGTATAGAAAAACTCTTCCTGGGTTCTTTCTTTTCCAGCAATAAACTGGATATCATCAATCAATAAAACATCAAGAGGCCTATATCGTTTTCGAAAATAGGGCATTTTATCTTTTTTAATCGACTCAATAAGGTCGACGGTAAAGCTCTCTGCTGAAATATAACGAACTCTGGAAGTTGGGTTGTTCTGGCAAATATTATTACCAATTGCGTGTAAAAGGTGTGTCTTTCCAAGCCCCACCGCCCCATAAATAAATAAAGGGTTGTAAGCTATAGCCGGGTTATTCGCTACAGCTAAAGCAGCAGCATGGGCAAATTGGTTGCTGGAACCGACAATAAAATTAGAGAAGTTATATTTTGGGCTTAATGTTTTAGTGCAAGGCTCAGGCTCTAAACCCCCCTCAACAGATTGAGACTCTTCTACAACAACAGAGTTTTTATTTTGTTGATCCATTCGGGCGGTTTTTTTAGAATCTATACAAAAATCTACAAGAATGGGCTCATTGGAAACGGTTTTTAACGTGTTTTCAATCAACTCTCTATAGTTCTCGATTAAACACTTTCTATAAAACTGGTTGGGAACTGCAATAGTTATTAGACCGTTGTCTAAATTGCGAGGATAGGTGGGTGAGAACCAGGTTGCATAGCTATCAGGAAGAATGCTTTCTTCAATTTTTTCCAAACATCTTTTCCAAATAGCTTCTTTGGCTTCCATAAATAATCGGAGTAAATTTAACGTTAATGGGGGGGATATGAGGCAACAATATATTAAATAGGAGTTATAAAAGCAACATCAAAAACTCCTAATAAAATTCAAATCACTCAACCCGTGTATTAACAAAAGATTTTGGGCAAAAATTTTTAAAAATTATCCTCGATCCTAACAGGGGAAAATTTTTCCTCCTGAATACTTCCATTTTTAAGAAAAAAAACTCATATTTATCCACGGATTTAGAAGTTTATTACGTCCTTCAAAATTAGATATAGCAAGGGTTAGTTTCTTTTGGTAAAGAAAATTTCAACTTCCAGAGTGGTTTCTGTACCCAATAAAAAAGATGCCCATTTTTACAAATTACCCCTCCATTCCTTTACGTTAAGGTTTGAATCCTGCCCGCCGTTTTAAAAATATTTTTACTAAGAATTTTATAAGCTGGTCAAACTGAAAAAGAACTTACATTGTTTTGGTTTTAATGGTTTTCCTGACATCACTTAATTAACAACGGGGAACGTTTCCCTTAACAATTTTATATCCAGCGATTCTCTGACACTTTGACTGGAAACTGTGGGACTCTCTGACTCAAGGGATGACGTAAAATGACGACATGAAGCCTTGAAAAGGTTAACTTTCCTCATTTAGAGTGTTGTAAAAGAAGCATAATCTACTAAATATAAATAGTTTCCTTCGTTTAGCTAAAAATATAATGGAAAGCTTCATTATTATATAAGGGCTATTCTAAGGGATAGGGCTATGTGTTTTTTTGCACTTATTTCTTCAGCCAGACAAGACCTGGTGGTCGGTTGTATGAAAAGTTGAAAGGTACAAAGTAATGAATGGGTTTTGACAGATAGGAGCCAGTTTGAAAAAAGTCCCCTTGGAACAATATTCATGGTTTCCGATTGTGATCGATTAAGACTGGAGTTTATTTAGGTGAGGTCTGTCAAATCTGGGAATAAACTTGTGGTTAGAATTTACTTTTAATGGGGGGGGGTTATTACTGGGGCTTGACTAAAAAAATTTTGGTGTATTAAGGTGAAGACAAAAATTTTTCAATGATTTCACGAATTTGTGTAACTACCTTTTTTATTTCCAAAGGTTTGGTAATGATTCCGTTCATTCCACCTTTTAAATAGTTTTCGTGATCCCTTTGTTCATTGTTTGCGGTCATTGCGATAATAGGCGTCGGGCGGAGGGAGGTATTTGAAGATTCGTACTCCCTTATTTTTTGGGTTGATTCTAACCCGTCCATAACGGGCATATGGATATCCATAAGAATTACATCGAATGAATCCTTTTGAAAAGCTTCATATGCTTCAAGTCCATTTACGACCGCTGTGATTTCGTGGCCTCTCTTTTTCATCAATTTAGTAGCCAATGCCACGTTAACCGCAGTGTCGTCTGCTAGTAAAATTTTAAGTGGCGGTCCAGTGTCTTTTTTCTTTTCTTCCATAATATATATTATGCCCCACTTAGATTCGTTGTAAAACTAAAAAATGCAAAGGGATATGCGAATTACAGTTCCTTGATGTTTAAATCCGTTGCTTAATTTTATTGGTTTAAAAATACTCTATGCCACAATAATAGATATTGGAATTAAATTAAGTTTCGATACATGAATGCTTTCTATGGCAAAAAATTGAAATTAAAATAATAGGAAAGTATTTTTTAAAGGTGTGTAGATAGGAATAAATTTCCTTAAAAATGGAGATTAAATTCAAGGGATTGTAGTTTTTTTGGATTAAACAGAACGGGTGTCGTAGAGACTACTTTATTTTGGAAACTATTTATCTTAGAAAAAATCAGAATTAACTTAGACTAATAATTATTTTTTAGTTTTGGTTAAAACTTTTTATATTTAAAATTCGATGCGATAATAGTGCAATGTTATATGCCATTAAATGGGAAATCCCTTTATGAAAATAGTCGTTTGCATCAAGCAGGTTCTTGATACTGCAGCTGAAATCCAAATTCAGGATGGTAAAATTGTTTCTCCTGGCAGTCCGCTGATCATGAACCCCTACGATGAGTTTGCTGTAGAAGAAGCGGTTTGTATTAAAGCCGCTTTACCTGAATCTGAAGTTACCGTTATTTCGTTGGGCCCAGATAGTGCAAAAGAAACGCTGAAGAGGGCTTTGGCTATGGGTGCCGATCGGGCAATTCATATTTCTGACCCCTTATTTTCAGGGTTGGATCATTCTATAGTTGCAAAAATTCTGGCAAAGGCGATCCAAAAAGATTCCTTTGATTTGGTTCTCTGTGGTCGGCAGGCGGTAGATGATGATATGGCGCAGACGGGTCCTGCATTAGCAGTATTACTGGAGATACCATTCGTAACCGTTGTAACTAAAATTCAATTTTCTGAAAATTATGAAACAGCGGATATCACGCGGCAGGTTGAAGGAGGATGTGAGACTCGTAAAAATATGTCCTTGCCTTTTCTTGTAACTTGCCAAAAAGGATTGAATGACCCGCGATTGCCCTCTTTAAAAGGGATAATGGCGGCAAAGAAAAAAGTGATTCAGGTTCTCTGTGCCACTGATCTGGAACTAGATGCCCAGTTTCTCGACCCAAAAAATAACCTATTGCATCCTATAAATCTCTCCTTGCCTCCTGAAAGAAAAAAAGGAATAATCCTTGAGGGTTCAGATATCGCTAAACAGTTGGCTACCATTATCCGTGAAGAAGAAAAGATCATTTAATTTTATAAGGCTTTGCCAAAATGAATGAAACGTCAACGTCGGGTGAGCAAAACTTTTTCCAAAAAAACAAATCAAAGTTTGGATTGGGAGCTCTAGTTGCTTACGTCCTTCTTCTTGGGCTGGGTACGATAGGAGAAATATGGGAGGTCGAATGGATTCTGGATCTGCCGCTGTTCCGCCCCCCTGGCAAGTATTGATTATAAATTAATTCATAATAGGCTAAGCCTAAATAGTCTTATTAAGTTAAGTCATGTTTATCCTCCTCTTTCCTTTTTCTCCGTTGTAGTTTTCCCGTCGCTAGGTTATCCTTCATTCTTTTCAAGCAGAACCCATTTTTTTTGGAGTATCCGTTGGATAATGCAATTACCATAATCGTTGTCGTTGAACACGACCAAAGCGTAATCAAACCGGTCACCTATGAGCTTCTCAATGCGGCTCGAAAACTGGCTGGTACCGGTAAAATAATCGCTCTTTATTTCACCGATTTAGAAGAAGCGGTGGGGTTGTCATTGACCCACTATGGAGCGGATGAAGTTCGAATTTGCATTCATCCAGATTATCATCAATACATCCATGAGACTTATGAAGCCGGGCTTCTAGTCGAAATAGAAAAAATCCAGCCGGATATTGTCCTGATGGCTGCTTCTAACAGCGGGAAGGAATTATCGGCCGCAGTTGCCACCCGTATGGGGGTAGCATTGGCAACCGATTGTATTGACCTTAAACTCTCTGAGGAGGGTGAAGTGAATATCAAACGGCCTGTTTTTGCAGGAAAAGCTTATTCACTCTGTAAATTAAGTGGACCCAAACCTTATCTGATTACTTTGCGGCCTAATATTTTTCGGGGCGATGGGGCAGATGAGACCCGAAGTGGTGAAACGGTTAAGGAAAATATCAGCTTGCCAGATTTTTTAAATATCGGACTTTCTCGGGAAGTTGGAGCCGACCTTGATATTACCGAGGCCCGAATAATTGTTTCTGGTGGACTTGGTATGCAGGGACCTGAAAATTTCAAACTATTGGAAGACCTGGCCGATGTTTTGGGTGCGGCGGTAGCGGCTTCCAGACCAGTAGTAGATAATGGCTGGCAGGAATATTCGCATCAGGTAGGTCAAACAGGGAGAACAGTCTCTCCGGATTTATATATTGCCTGTGGTATATCCGGTGCCGTGCAACATTTAGCAGGTATGTCTTCTTCGCGTTGCATTGTTGCGATTAATTCCGATCCAAATGCTGCCATATTTTCTGTTGCAGACTATGGCATTGTCGGTGATGTGCTGGAAATTGTACCTTTGCTGACCCAGGAATTCAAACGTATTATAGAAGGTTGATTCCTTTTAAAGTATGAATGTAATATTACAAGATCCCCGGTTGGGCCTAAATGCTGATTGCCCCTCCGAATTAATTGAGTCGCAGCTTAAATCCTACCTTGATTTGCTGGTTAAGTGGAATCGGAAGATAAATCTCACTTCAGAAAAAACCCCCACTGAAATTTTACACCGGCATATTTTTGATTCTTTGCAATACGCCAAGGTAATATCCCCCATAGACCATGTAATGGATATTGGCAGTGGGGCGGGTTTTCCTGGAATTCCTTTAAAGATCATTTATCCTCATTTAGTACTGACTCTGGTTGAAAGCCAGAGAAAACGTTGTAGTTTTCTTGAGGCTGCTGTTTCCAATCTTGTCCTTCAGGATACGCGCGTCATCAATGAAAGAGCCGAAAAAATATCACCGGTTCCGATGGTTGGTGTGGTTATTTTGCGGGCAGTTTCCGATATTAGGAGTTGTCTCAATCTAGCAGTTCGGTTTTTGGAAAAAGGGGGTAAGGTTGTTTTAAAAAAAGATCCCGAAGAAAACATAGCAGCAGACCCACCTCATGGCAATTTTTCTCTCAACGAAGAAGTTGGGGTCACCGGTTTTAATGGTAAGAAATCCAGCCTGTTGGTATTCGAAAAATGTTCCGTTTGATAAATGTTTCACGTGAAACATTCACAAATGGTTTTGGGCCAGATGACATTGTTTCACGTGAAACAATCGGACTCTTGGATAAGTAGTAAAAGAGAGAAAATGTGGAGCTTTTATAGGGTTGATAGTGTGACAATAAATGCTTGTTTGTAGCTATTGAGTAAATTGACGAAAAAGAATATGGTTGTGTGCAAAAATTTCGTACGAAATTAAAGAAGAGGAAATATTAGGATTCAAGAAGGGCAATGGTGATCTGTTTCCCAAATATATATACCCATAAGGTCCGGTTTCACGATGATAGGCGGTGTGGGGTAAGGGCAATTAGTTTGGTAGAAAAGAGAAATTATGCTAATTTTAAAGGAGTATTTCTCGATTTTGGAGTGCCATGAGTAAAATTATTAGCATTGCAAATCAAAAGGGTGGTGTGGGAAAAACAACCACCGCCATTAATCTCGCCGCATCTATAGCCCTTTCAGGTAAAAAAGTTCTCCTTATAGATGTTGATCCTCAGGGCAATGCATCTAGCGGATTGGGAATTGCCGAAGATGCCAAAGGCGTTTATGAGTTGATGATGGGTGAGGCAAGTATGGAAGAGGTCACTTGTTCTACTGAAATTGAAACCCTCAAAATAATTCCTTCCCGAGTCGACCTGACAGGTGCTGAAATTGAACTGGTGACCCGAGAGTCGCGGGAGAAAGTATTGAAGAGGGAGTTGACCCATATGAGCGAATATGAATTTGTGGTCATTGATTGCCCGCCTTCATTGGGGTTGTTAACGTTGAATGCGCTGGCTGTTTCCAACTCGGTATTGATTCCTATGCAATGTGAATATTACGCATTACAAGGTCTTAGCCATTTGTTGAAAACTTTGAAACTGGTAAAAAAATCCATCAACCCAGATCTAAAGGTTGAGGGTATTTTATTGACTATGTTTGATAGTAGAACCTTGCTGGCAACACAGGTGAAAGACCAGGTGCAAAAATATTTCAGCGATTTTCTATTGAAAAGTATTATCCCTAGGAATGTACGTTTGAGCGAGGCACCCAGTCATGGTAAGCCTATCATGCTTTATGCCGGCCGCTCGCGGGGTGCAGACGCTTATGTTGAGCTAGCAAAAGAAATTATTTCCCGATCTAAAACCGAGACTAAAACTTCACTAACAGGTTCTGCAGCATGAACAGAAAAGCACTAGGCAAAGGCATCAATGCGTTGATTCCAGATTTTGAAATGGGTGTCCCAGAGACAGAGCCATCAGCGGCAAGTGACATACTTGTTGATGAAATATCTCCTAACCGTTTGCAACCTAGAAGTTATTTTGATGATAAAAAATTGGAAGAACTGGTAACTTCCATTGAAGAACATGGTGTGTTGCAACCAGTGGTGGTGCAAAGGGCCGAATCGGGTTATGAGTTGATTGTTGGAGAAAGACGTTGGCGAGCCTCGAAGAAACTCGGTCTCAAAAAAATTCCAGCTGTTATTCGCGAAGTCACCGATGCGCAATCGCTCGAAATAGCGATCATTGAAAATATCCATCGGCAAGATTTGAACCCCATAGAAGAGGCCGAAGCTTATGCCCGGCTGGCTAACGAATTTGCGCTGACGCAGGAAATGGTTGCGAAAAAGGTAGGAAAAAGCCGTACGGCAGTTGCCAATACTTTGCGACTGCTAAAATTATCGCGGAATATAAAGGAAGATTTGATCTCCGAAAAAATATCCATGGGGCATGCGAGAGCTTTGCTTGGTTTGGAAAATTCCAAACAAATGGAAACGTTGAGAAAAGAAATCATAAAACAAGATTTGACTGTTCGACAAACAGAAGACAGAGTTAACAAAGTAAAAGCGGGATTTTTAAACAAACCTGGGCCCTCAATGGCAAAAAAGGATATTTTTATTAAAGATCTCGAAAAAGAATTAGCGCGAAAATTAGGGACAAAGGTGGATATATCACCTAAGAAAAATGGCGGAAAATTAGTTGTGACATATTACTCAGAAGACGACTTGGACCGGATTCAGGGGCTGATAGGAAACAAAAGAGAATAATAATTTTGAGGCAAGGTTTCACATGTGGAAGGACAAGGAAAACATGAAAAAAGATGATGCGCAGATAAAAGCCTATATGGGCGAAGATACAGTTTTTAACGGATCACTCACCTTTGATGGAACCGTTCGCATTGATGGTAAGTTTGAAGGTCAGGTAATAACGGAGGACACTTTGATCGTTGGTGAGACGGGACATTTGATAGCTGAAATTTCTGCTGGCACAGTAATTTGTATGGGTCGTGTAGAAGGCACCGTTATGGCTTCCAAAAAAGTAGAAATTCATTCGACCAGTAGGGTTGTGGGTAATGTAAAATCCCCGGCTCTATATATTGAGCTGGGCGGAGTGTTGGATGGAACCTGTGATATGACCGGAAAAGAGTCTAAAATTATTCCTCTGGTCAAGACGGATGTAAAAGAAAAAAAATCCATCAACCAGCCTAAAAATGGATAACCTTAAAAACTCAAAGTTATTGTTTTAAAATTACTTATTGAGTTTTTTTAGGTAGGGGATTAGAATATATTCGTATTATGGAAAATGAGGGTGCCCTGGATCCAGGGACTGTTTATATTGTAAGTACTCCGATAGGAAATTTAGGCGATTTTACTAAAAGGGCGGTTGAAACTTTAAGTGCCGTGTCCTTGATTGCCGCAGAAGATACCCGTCGCACACGGATTTTGTTAAATCGTTATGAAATCCAAACCCCGCTTTCCAGTTACAACAGCTACAACAAATTTAAAAAAGGTGCATTATTTGTGAATCGCCTTAAAAAAGGCGAAAGCATTGCCTTGGTTTCTGATGCAGGCACACCGGGTATTTCGGACCCGCATTACCATTTAGTGCAATCAGCATTAGAAGAAGGTTTTGCCATAAATGCCATTCCCGGGCCATCGGCTTTATTAGCCGCGTTGACCGTGTCCGGTCTCCCCATGGATAAATTTGTTTTTGAGGGTTTTCTTCCCAGGAAAAAGGGAAGGACCACAATGCTTGCGAATTTAGCATTAGAAAAGAGAACCTTGGTCATATTTGAATCGCCGAATCGAATTCAAAAAACTTTACGTGATCTTTTAAAAGTGTTTGGCAATCGAAAAATTGCTATTGCCAGAGAATTGACAAAGATGCATGAAGAGGTGATTCGCAGTAACTTGGAAGACCTCGCAGATCAGGAACGCAAATGGCGGGGAGAATTAACTCTCGTAATTGCGGGATTAAATGTAAAAAAAAGGAAAGATTGAATGCCGGTTATTTCTATTATCGGTCCAAAAGGCGGAATTGGCAAAACAACGTTGTCGATAAACACGACAGCGGCTTTGACGCGTATGTTGGGCGATTCCCTAAATCACGACAGTGTTTGTCTGTTTGATTTGGATTTACGTTTGCCAACTATCTCAAGTATTTTGGAAAGCCACCCGAGAAAAACCTTCTACGATCTGTTTGAAACGCTCGCCAATAAGACTTATCAAGTCGATTTTTTGCAATCCATTTATAGAATCCTGACCCTGTTCCAAGCTTATCTTGACAAGGAAATTGATAGCAACAATGCACAACTACAAAAAAGTCTGGCGTTGTATAAAAATATGAATATTGAATTATTCCATTTTTCAGAGTTTGACTTTGGCAATGTGCTACAGGAATTTTTTCTAGAGCGTGGGCAGATTCATACAGTTAAACAGATTAAAGTTTTGCAGCCGCTTTTGGAAAAAATCGATATGGACTCTTTTAAAAAAATTATTAAAGAGCGTGAAAATAATTCGCGGCCGGTAGCGGATGAATTTATAAACTATATAGAGGAATATAAATTCTCTTTGTTGGGAGGCGAAGTTCCTATTCTTGGCAAAAGAAGTCATCGAAAACGCATCAACGAACCAGCTTTTCTGTTGTTGTTCCTTGAGTTTGTGAACGAGCTTATTGGGAGGTTCAAATATATTGTCCTCGACACTCCCGCTGGGGGCGTAAACCATTTATCTTCTTTGATGAACTCCATCGATCAGGTACTTTTCATTTTCGACATGAGCAATAGTATTGCCGTCAATGGCAGCATCGATGCCTTGCACTCTTTCATCGACTACTACGAAGATTTTTATGAGGATTATAAGCAGGGCCGACTGACAGGTTTGGATAAGGCTTATGTAAATAGGATGATTGCGATGCGAGGCCAGGAAGCAGTAACAGAAATTCTAAGCAATAAAAAATTTGGCATCATTTTCAATCGCAGCCAGTCCCCAAAAGAAATTTCCAACTGTCTGGATCAGCTCCGCGAATATCTGGAAACTCTGGATCGTTATGATGAATACAAAGATCGTATTCATATGGTAGGAATGGTGCCGCACCACAAAATTATCAATATCACCAATAATCGTGGAACTTTGTTTTATGATAAAGACAGTTCTTTGTCAAAATGTATAAATCTTATTGCTGAAAATATTCTAACGGACAATCAAAATTGCCCTACCTTGTCTAACAGTAACGGAGAAATTTTGCGGTTCCTGCAAAAAAAGGGACAAGGAAGTTGGGCCAGCCGTTTTGGAAGGATAGCCAGTAGCCTCAGTTAGCTCTATGCCATGACCGATATCAAACTCAAAATTCTTACAGAGAAAGATTTTTTATTCCTCGCAAAAAAAAATCCAGAAGGTATTTATGACGAAGAAACCAGAAAAGATTTAGATAGGATTATTAAAAGGTTAATTCGAGGAAAACAATTTTGTACCGGCGATGAAAAACAACTTCTTAAAAAATTTCAAGATGTGATTTTTGGAATTCTATTGCGCAAAGATACCGAAACAAAAGGAAAAATCAACCACCCCGGAACAGTACAGGTGCTAGGAAACTTTACGGGCGACCTAGCGGCAGAGTCAGTTTTTATTGAAAAAACAGCAACGGTTTTGGCGAATATCGCTGCCGAAGAGGTTTTGTGTAAAGGCAAAGTACGTGGCGATATCCGCGCTACTAACAAAGTAAAAATTACAAAAGAAGCAGAAGTTACAGGAGATATATACTCCCCAAATCTAAATATTGAAAAGGGTGCTTTGTTTGAAGGTAGATGCTCCATGCCAAAAAATAGAACACCTCAGCCATTTTTTTTAATGAAAAAAACACCAAAAAAAACGGGTTGAAAAGGAACACTATCTTTTAATAGGGGATTGGGATGATTTATATTTTCGTGCTACACAATCGTACATCCCCTGAAGTAATTCCAAGGATTTTATCGTTTGAGGTTTAACGGTTTTGGATATAAAGCTTACGGTTTTGACCGTCACAGAATATAATTTGATAGGTACCAAGGACCCCAGCGGTAGCTATGACCGCAAGACAAGGGAAAACCTGTACTGGATCATTGAAAAACTTCGAACCACCACCCTTCCTCTCTCGAAACTCGAGTCCCGCCTATTGAAAAAATTTAGAGAGGCAACCTTTGGAGCACTGGAAGAAAAGGACAAAAAAGTAAAATTTGAAGTCGCACGTTATCGGTTGTCGAGTAATGTTAAGCATACTTTAAAGCTCGTTGCTTCTGGAGTCGGTATATTAATCGTTACCGGTTTTATGGTTTATCAATTTGTTTTGGATAACTTGTACCGACAAAAAGTAGATGTGGCTTGGTATCAGGGATTAAATAAAGTAGGCCTGGTTTCTAAGGAAGAGATCGAACAAATACGCAATGACCTTTCCTTAGCTTCCGTGGAACTTGAAGAAACTAGAAAGTTCAATGCCGAGCTTAGTCAGCAGATCGAGCAAATGATTTTAAATAATAAGGTGACGGAAAATTTAAAATACATTGTTAAACAGGTGTACAACAAAAAAGAAGCGAGCTATAAAAAGTCGGGGAAATTAATGACTTTGCAGTACAACGGAAAAAAAGTCGCTTCCTATAATTATAAAAACCCGCAACTATGGTACCTTTTAGGAGTCATCGAAAGCGGAGAGTTAAGGGTTTATTATAACGATGAAGAAATCTTACAAATTGAATCTATTTTTGGTCGCGCGGGGGAAGAAACTCCTGTGGGAGAATATGAAATAAAAAATAAAGCATATAAACCAACTTGGTATAAAAAAGAAATTTTGGATGGAAAAACAAGAGTACGTGCTATTCCCTTTGGACATAAAGACCATGAAATTGGGCACTGGTGGATGGGAATGAAAAAACTAGGAGAACCCGTTCCAGGGAGTTATGGAATTCATGGGGTCAATGTTAGTAAGGTCAATGAATTCTTCAAGAAAAATTTTGATTGGAGAAACGGAAGCGCTGGTTGTCCCAATATTCAAGACTGGTACCTCGACTTCTTGGCTAAAATGGTTCCCCGTGGCACTCGGATTAATATAGTACAGAAAGATAAATGGAATAAGAAAAGGGACTTCATCCCACCCTCCGCCGCCTAATCCTATAAAGAGGAAGGTGGCTAGCCCAATCAAGAATTTTAGTTTGGAAGATAAAGTAAATGAAAAATAAAATAGGCGTTACCTCCGCGAAAAAACTCTGGGGTGGCAGGTTCAAAGAATCGACCGATGCGCTGATGGAGACTTTTTCAGCTTCCATTTCGTTTGATAAACGACTTTATGATTGTGATATTGAAGGCAGTATTGCGCATTGCAAAATGCTGGCGCGCTGTAAAATAATTACCTCTGCGGAATCCAAAAAAATTATAAAAGGTCTTCAGCGGATTTTGCGGGAATGTGATGAAGGACGGTTCGAGTTCAGTGTGCGTCTTGAAGACATCCACATGAATATAGAAAGCCGTCTTCGGGAAATTATTGGTCCAGTTGCCGGTAAACTGCACACAGCCCGAAGTCGGAACGATCAGGTCTGTCTGGATATCCGACTTTATCTCCGAAAAGAAGTCGAAGATATCGTCGGCGAGATTAACAGTTTGTGCAAAGCGTTGGTTGCGATAGCGCAAAAATATATAGATCATGTCATACCCGGTTACACGCATATGCAACGGGCACAACCGGTTTTACTGTCGCATCATTTATTAGCTTATGTAGAAATGATGCTTCGAGATAAAGAACGTTTTCTCGATGCTTATAAGCGGATCAATGTTATGCCGTTGGGTTCGGCGGCGTTGGCAGGAACTAACTTTCCTATCGACCGAAAGATAACGGCAAAACTTTTGGGGTTCCCGGAAATATCTCATAACAGTATGGATGCTGTTGCGGATCGCGATTTCGCGGCAGAATTTTGCAGTGCCTCAGCGTTGGTTATGATGCATCTTAGTCGGTTTTGTGAAGAGATCGTTATATGGAACTCCAGCGAATTCGGGTTTCTAGAACTTTCCGATGCGTTTACAACAGGCAGTAGCATCATGCCGCAGAAAAAGAATCCGGATGCGGCGGAACTCATCCGTGGTAAATCCGGCAGAGTTTTTGGCAACTTGGTGTCTTTGCTCACTTTGATGAAAGGCTTGCCACTTGCGTATAACAAAGATTTACAGGAAGACAAGGAGCCTCTTTTTGATACCGCCGAGACAATCAAGGTTTGCCTGAGAGTCTTTACTGGAATGATGAAGTCGGCAAAATTCATACCAATCGCTAAAAAAGAATTAGAGGCAAATGGATTCCTCACGGCAACTGATTTGGCGGACTATTTGGTATTAAAGGGAGTACCGTTTCGTGATGCTCATGAAATCACCGGCAAAACCGTTGCCTTCTGTCTGGAAAAAGATAAAACACTGACTGATCTTTCATTACCCGAGCTGCGAAAAATATCGAAACGATTCGATAAAGATGTTTTCGAGCATATTGAACTTAACAACTCCGTCGACAGAAAAAATGTTTATGGCGGAACAGCGAAAAAACAGGTGCGCGCGCAAATCACTCGATTGACCAAAAAGCTCAAACAAAAAGGCAAATAATGCGCCGTATATTTTTTGCTCTACTTATTATTTTTTCACTTACCATAGGCCTTTTGGGTTGCGGTCACAAAGCTCCCCCAAAACCACCCACAGAAGAAGTTAAAGTCTAACAAGGCTACCATTTTGGTTGTCTTTAACCGTGGGCTCACTGGCAACTCAACAACAACTCATTGTTTTTGTTGTATTTATGGCTTTTTTCGCTGTGAGATTTATGCTATAGTGCTTGTCTATTTCGTTTTATAAAAGACCATAAATTTCCAAGGGAATTGAAATGAATAAAGATCAAGTCGCGATTTATCTGAACGAACACCCGGAGTTTTTTAATGAATATCCTGAGCTTTTAAGAAAGATAAAAGAAATAGAAGAAGAAGATCTTCCTATCGAACCGATGAGCACTTTGAGTCTCGCCGACCGTATCATCAAACGTGTACACGATGATAAGGAACATCTTAAAAGCAAACTGGAATGGTTGTTCGAAATTTCTCGCGCCAACGAAAAAATTCAAGATCATTTATTCGAAATAGAACAACTGGTTTTGACCAGTACTAATCTTGACCAGATGGTCAATCAGTTGAGAAAAGAAATTCCCGATCGGTTTGGTATCCCCAGTGTTGTTGTTTGTCTTGTTCAGGGTTCCGACCATTTTATGGAAGACCGTTTGCGCGAGCGATATCAGGGAGAACTCGACGAGACTGTGAAATTCATTTGCAAGGAAACTGCTGCAGGCTGGTTTGACAGTGGACTCAAACCTATTTTACGTGGCGAGATAGAAGAGTCAGAAGTATTTGGACCTCACAATAGCGAAGATCCAATTAAATCCGAAGCACTCATCCCCATTGTTGCGCAGGAAACTTTAGTGGGCGTTATTGCGTTTGGTAGTCCCAATGCCTTTCATTTCCATGATGGACTCGGTACCGAATTTCTCGAACGAATGGCTGACAAAGTAGCCATCTCCATCAACAATATCCTCCTCATCGACCAACTCAAAGACCAACTCGTCCACTAACCGTCCCACTCGGCGTGGGGTCAATAGGTCGGAGCCCGTCAAGCTGATAGAGATCATTGCGCCTTTGACCGTAATTTAAAATATCTTTTGACCACGTAGTGGACTTTCGCCTTTAATGATAGGCTCGTTAATTTTTTACTGGGCGCGGTTCCTTCGCATGTCATCGCGAAAAGCCGTAGCTGATGTGGCGATCCAGATTTAATTAATGCATCATTTGCACCTTTGATTGTGCTGCGTTATCATTTACTTCTTAATTACAAAAATTTTCCAATCAGATTGGCTAATAGAAGGAGCAGATTATGTCAGAAGAAATTTTAAAAATTTTTGGACCTTTAGCAACCTTGGCAGGCAAATGGGCAGGGGAAAAAGGTGATGACATTGCTCCCGATGATGATAAAAAAAGCGAAGAGAATAATAAATTTCGCGAAGAAATGATTTTCGAGCCGATGGGGCCGGTGAATAACCACGAACAAACTCTATATGGATTACGATATTCCTTAACTGCCTGGCGAATTGGCTCTGAATCCGCTTTTCACGAAGATCGCGGTTACTATCTTTGGGATGCGAAAAATAAACAGGCGATGCGTTGCGCCACGGTTCCACGCGGGATATCCTTCATTGCAGGTGGAACAGTAGAACCCGATGCGAAAGAGTTTGATCTGGCAGCCGATGTGGGATCGGAAACATATGGAATCTGTTCCAACAAATTTCTCGATGAAGAATTTAAAACCATACGTTTTGAAATGAAAATTACTATTCATAACAATGATAGTTTTACCTACGATCAGGACACTCAGGTTCAGATAAAAGGCAACCCCAACCTTTTCCACCACACCGATAAAAATACACTTTGCAGAGTAAAATAGTAATAATTGTGAGGCTTATTTATTTACATTTTACTATAGACAGCGGTTTTTCAAGGCAAAAGGGTTAGGGCTTGTTTGAATAGTATTAACCCTGTGAATCCCCCCTTGTCAGGGGGAATTATTATAACTGCCCCACCGGCGAGTGGGACTTGACTAAACCACGAAACTCATTGATACTAAAGAATCACCAGCCAGTACTACATAGAAACTTTTTTATTAAATTGATATTTTTATATTATGTTACGCCAAGCAAATTTTGAAGATGCTCAGGCCATCCAGAACCTGATTTGTTTTTATTCTGAAGACGGTAAAATGTTGTTCCGTTCTTTAGAAGATATTGAACAGAATATTGCCGACTTCCGGGTTTATGAAAAATCGGGTGAAGTCGTTGGTATCGTGAACCTCAAGTATGGTTGGGATAAACTAGTCGAGATCCGGTCACTGGGTGTTGACCCCCGTTTTCACCGTCAGGGATTCGCAACGAAGATGGTAAAAGATGGCATCGAGCAGGCGTTGTTGAATAAGAATTGCGATACGGTTTTTGTTCTCACTTATGCGATTCCTTTATTCGAGAAGCTGGGCTTTCAAATCATAGATAAAATAAACTTACCGCAAAAAGTCTGGAACGATTGCCAGCAATGCCTGCATCAGGATAATTGCGATGAGACAGCGATGAGTTTTTCACTGTTGCCTCTTAGAAAAGCATCTGTTGTAAATGACACCAATAATGATGAAGTTCTTATCCCCCAATAATCGGAGGATTGAGTTATGTTAGGTCCTACTTTTAGTGCATTAACTGGATTGAACAACGCATCTAAACGCTTGCAGAACAGCGCTAATAATCTCGCCAATGTGCAGACTGCCGGATTCAAAAAAGGTGAAGTAAACAGTGTCGAAAGTAAAACAGGCGGCACACGAGTAAACTCCATTTCAAAGGTCAACACGCAAGGCGGGTTGATACCGACTAATAATCCTTTAGACCTCGCCATCGAAGGAAATGGATTTTTCCAGGTGACCAATCCGAACGGCGGCGCGAGTTTTACCCGTTCGGGGAGTTTCAATTTAAACGATGCGGGTCAAGTGGTGGATTCCAGCGGCAACGCCTTGATTCCCGAAATCAATGTTCCGGCAGGGAATAACGGAATCAGTGTCGGAGCTAACGGTCAGGTTTCTGCACAGACAGCAGCCGGACTAGAAGTAGTAGGCCAGATTCAACTTGCCAATTTTAATAATCCGGCGGGACTGAGTGCCTCGGGTGGCAACTTGTTGAACGAGTCGGCCGCATCCGGCGCACCAGTTGTGGGCGCACCAGGCGAAGGTGCTTTTGGTTCCGTTTTATCAGGCTTCCTTGAAGGTTCCAATGTTGATATTGCAGAAGAAATGGTCGACCAAATTGTTGCCAAAGCAGCATTTAAAGCCAATATCAATGTTATCAAAGCCAACGATGAAATGATTGGCTCGCTGCTTGATATTAAGTCATAAAAAAAATTCTCTTTGCGTAAAACCTGTTGTATCCTTACCTAAATTTTTTACATTTCACATTCTTATTATAAATGGAAGATTACTTTGTGACGATAGAGCGGTTTGTTCTATCGCTGAAGGAATCGGGCTTCTCCCTTTCTGCAACGGACTACGATCTCATTGGACAATGGGAGAACCGTGGCGTATCAGCGCATGTGGTGTGCCGTGGAATTGAAACTGGATTCATCGAGTTTGAACGGACTAATCCCCGACAGCCTACGAGAGTTAGCCTAAGTTATCTTAAAGTTTTTGTTGAAGAAGAAATCGAACGCGGATGAAACAAAAAATTAAACAAGCGATAAATTGCGGCCGCTGCCGCGATAAAAAATATGTTTTTATAAACGATAAAGGAAAAGTGCAAGCCGAAGCCTGCTCCTGTTTTGAATGTAAGATTTGTGAAGGCAGCCGTAAAATTTTTGAAGAAACTCTAGAAGGTCATTCAACAATCAGGGAATGCGAATGCAGTGGTCTTTTTAAAAGGATGGGACTTTTTAACCATGCGGCAGTACCGGGTAAATTTGTTCACGAAGATTTTAGTTCCTATTCCGTTGACCCGCCACAGCACAGGACTCAGAAAAATGCCTTACTCAATTCGCAAAAGTTTATAAAAGATTATATCGATAGAAAAGGCCAGTACAGTCAGGGACTTATCTATATGGGCCCACCCGGACTAGGCAAAACCCATCTTGTGGTTTCAGTTATAAAAGAAATGGTCATGCAGTATGGGGTGGAATGCAAGTTTGTCGATTTTTTTGAACTGCTGAGAGATATACGTCACGGATATGGCGAAGATATTTCTGAAAAGAATTTTATCGATCCTTATGTGGGGGTTCAAGTATTGGTGATCGATGAATTAGCTAAGGGCCGCAATACAGATTGGGAATTAACCATTCTCGATCATTTTATATCCGCTCGTTACAACGACGACGACAAGGTCACACTGGTGACTACTAATTTTAGCGATAAGTTGGGGAACACTGTTTCGGCCGAACGCAATGACAAGCAAGGTTTGTCCAATTCTTATTCGCGTTTCACACTTGAAGAAAAAATTGGAGCCCGCATCCACTCCCGCCTGATGGAAATGTGCAAGAAAGTAAATATCGAAGGCAAAGACCATCGCCGCGTACAGTCCTAACTCGTTAAACTCGCATCTTTTATGAATTTCTTAAAGTTATTTCTTATTCTTGTCATTCTTATAATGCAGGAGGGGTATGCATTTGCAACAGAACTGACGCAAAAGGAAAAGAGCTGGCTTCATGCCCATCCTGAAATTCGATTGTCTCCTGATCCGGATTTTCTCCCAATAGAATCGATTGATGAGTCTGGAAGACATATTGGCATCGCATCAGATTATATTGTTTTGTTGCAAAAAAAACTGGGCATCAAATTTAAAATTGTAAAATTTGAAAACTGGACGGAGGTACTACAAAAAACCAAGAACAAGAAATCGGACATGTGGGGAGCCGCTACCTCCACTCCACAGCGCCTCGAATATATGTCTTTTACGAAACCTTTTATCGAAATGCCAGCTGTCATCATTGTAAGAAAAAAAGCGGACCTTTCTTTGACCTTGAAAGACTTGAAAGGAATGAAAGTGGGGGTTATTTCAGGTTATGGAGTTCATGACCATATTGTTAATAATTATCCAGACATAAAACTGGATCCTGTTGTTGACATCCAAGCAGGATTGAAAAAAGTATCGTTTGGAATGCTCGATGCTTTGGTCGCCAATATTGCTATGGCATCGTTTTATATTGAAAAGGAAGGACTCACCAATTTACGAGTTGCGGGAGAGTCGGATTTTATTTATCGCTGGGCTCTGGCATCAAGGAAAGATTGGCCAGAACTAAACAGCATTCTTGAAAAGGCGTTACTACAAATTACACCTGATGAAAGAAAAACGATTTACAGGAAATGGGTGGTTCTGGACCATGATATTTGGGCGCGAATAAAAAATATTTTAATCGGAATTGCCTCTGTTCTTTTGGTTTTGGGAGTCATACTTATTTTGTATTGGAACCGTTCTCTTAAAAGCCAAGTGCAGAAAAGAACCGAGAAAATCAATAAACAAAATATTGAACTGCAGGAGTTAAATGAATTAAAAAATAAATTTTTAGGAATGGCAGCTCATGACTTACGCAGTCCGCTTGGGGCCGTTCAAGGTTTTACGGAGCTGATCCTGGAGGAGGAGGATTTAGAAGAGGAGGAAAGAAAAGATTATTTGCTGACCATCAATCAGGCCAGCAAACAAATGCTGAGCCTTATAAATGATTTGCTG
This sequence comes from Nitrospinales bacterium, assembly GCA_047610985.1. Classification (GTDB taxonomy): domain Bacteria; phylum Nitrospinota; class Nitrospinia; order Nitrospinales; family VA-1; genus UBA8687. Next base: position 30,405 of record JBLFWU010000006.1, read on the forward strand.
GATGTTTCGGCAATTGAAAGTGGAAAATTTGATATTACTTTAAAGCTTGCGAACATGAAGGTAATTATTGAAAACCGAATCAAACTGATCAGCCTTTCTGCCAATTCCAAGAAAATTGCAATTATAACGGCATTGGATGATGTGCCGGAAATCAATTTTGATAAAGAACGGATTTCCCAGGTTATTGACAACCTTCTGAGCAATGCCATTAAATTTTCAAAACCTGGCACAACTATTAAAGTATCTTTAGAGTCGGATAATGAAGAGGTGATCTTTTATGTCAAAGATCAGGGGCCTGGTATTCCGCCTGAGGACGTGGAAAAATTATTTGCCGAATTTCAAAAATTGAGCAACAAACCTACGGCGGGGGAAAAAAGTACAGGATTAGGTATGGCCATTGTAAAAAAAATTGTCGATGGCCATAATGGTAAAGTTAGTGTTCAAAGCAAGGTGGGTGAAGGTGCCGAATTTAAAATTTCTCTGCCTGCCGGATCAATAAATCATTCCGATTAAATATTTTTCCCGTTTTATTATTTAGATTTAATTTTATTTATTTCTTCTTTTACTTGTTCGTTGGTGAGGAGTTCTTTTTTTTCTAAAAGTCCTAATACAATCTCAACTTCGCGCAAAATATCTTCAGAGACGGAAAGCGAAGGAACCTTGTCCTTTAAAATTTTTTCAATCTGTTCCAGTAGCTGATTTTTGTCAAATGGCTTGGCAAGGAAGCTGGAAGCCCCTTTTTCAAGGCACCGACCCTGGATGCCTGGCTCCTGACTTGCAGAAATTACCAAAATGGGAATTTGAGGTTTCCAGGCGCGAAGAACGGGCAATAGTTCATCCCCATGCAAACCGGGCATATTAATGTCTAATGTAATTAGATCAGGTTGAAGTTCAAATGTTTTTATAATGGTATCTGGACAGTTTTGAGCAACGGCCAGCTGATAATGGTTTTTCAGTATCGCTGACAATAGCTTGGTGATGGAAAGTTCATCATCAACAATTAATATTTTCTTTTTTGATTCTTCCTGTGACATTTGTTTTATTTATAAATGTTTAATAGACATTCAATAGTTATACCATGGGTGGAATGTTGCATTAGTATTTATGAAGCCCAGAAAAAAATGACACAACGACTCGGCGTTTAGCCAATGCTTGCGAACCTTTATAAAAAAGGCACATCAATCTCATCTAGTTTTTAGGGAATAGATTTGTAGGGTTCAGTGCTACGCTGGGGAAAGAAAAAATGGGGCACGTGGGAGGCGGCTCCTCCTGGATTTGCCTCCCACGTAATGGGATATTTCAATTTTTTGTCAACTCAACCTTGGTGGAGGATTAGGAGTCAGCCAGTAATTGAAACGTCCCTTTATAAGTTGCTTCGCAATTAACTTGCGGCTATTCTTGTTTTAAGTTCCGGAAGAAAGGTTTTCGTCATCGCAATCGACTTTTGACGATTTTTGATTATCCTTTTTTCCTTTATTTCTGATGGGTTCACCCATCTGAAAAAATGAATTCCAATAATCTTTACTGAGCTTATTACTGGAAAGTACTTTTTTCACTTTTCCTTTTTTATCGAATATTTTTACTTGGTGAAACATTTTACGCTCCAAAACTTGAAGGCCTGTTCGGACTCCCCAACTTGCGCGTTCTATAATGTCTCTTTAAGAACGCCGAGTAAGTCGGGTTCGATCTGCCAGGGCCAATTGAAATTTTTTTTCTGGATCATCTAATACTAATTGAATCTTTGCATTAGAATATCAAGCTACTGATCCAGAACTATTCCCAAGCCTTATGACGTCTTATCGGAGGAACATTTTGAAACAATTAGCACTATTTTTTTATTTGAGCCTGTTTTTCACTTTTTCAGGTTGTGAAGGAGAAATGAAGGAACATCCTCTGCCGGAGAGCCTGAAAAAGGAATTGGCGCGTAAAAGCGATCCGAATGCCCATAAAAACGATGTTTCAGGCTCTATATCGATGGCTCCTGGAGTTCAGGCTGCAATCCACCCCAGTGCCAGTTTGTTCATTTTTGCCCGTCCGGAAGGAGTTGATGCAGGCCCTCCTCTAGCTGTAAGAAAGCACGGAATCTTCGATTTTCCGTTTAAATTTGAAATCGGACAGCTCAACACGATGCTGGAGGGCAGTATTTTTGAGGGTAACTTGACTCTGACAGTCCGACTTGACCAAGATGGTAATCGCAAATCAAGCCCAGGCGATATCGAAGGTAAGTTAGTCGTTAAGGCTGGAGAAAAGGGAGTGAAACTGGTTCTTGATACCGTAGTGGAAGGCGAAGTTTTAAATATTCAGGGAATGGTTAGTGTTAGTGAAGGACTCAAAAACAAAATACCTGAAAATGCCACGCTATTTTTGTTCGTAAGGAACCTCGATGTGAAGCGCGGACCGCCATTGGCGGTACAGAGACTTGCCGAAATTAAGATGCCTTTTAAATTCTCACTGGGTCCACAGGATATTATGATTCCCGGTACTCCCTTTGATGGACCGATGGTTCTGACTGGAAGAATTGATTCCGATGGCGATGCCCGCGTTGGTGCTGGAGATATCGAAGGTTTTGTAAAAGTAAAACCGGGAGACAAAAACGTAGAACTGCTTCTAAATCATTTAACAGGAGAATAATGGTTTTAAGCTAAGCTCTTTCTTTGCTAACAGCCAAATGGGAAGGAGCTTGGCTCGTTGGCATCATTTCTATCCTGTTGATGTTTACATGTGCGGGTTGCAATAAAACCCAAATGGCGCACTCTGAAATATCTGCGGGGCATAGAGGTTTTAACCCTTTATAAACTTTACCGGCTTTGTCCTTATCGCCTTTGAAGCGCACCAATGAAAATTCACTATCCCCAACCATAGCAGGTTCAATGTTGGTCACTCGTACTGAAGTACCCAATAAATCGGCTTTCAAATTCAGGGTAAACTGTTCTACAAATGCTTTCGTGGCGCCGTATACATTTGCGCCTTTATAAGGATAGGTTCCCGCCGTAGATCCAATATTAATTATATGTCCAAAATTTCTTTCCACCATATCTGGGAGTAAGAGATGGGTGATGTAGGCCAAAGCCACACAATTTACATTCAGCATGGTTTCCCAGTCCTGCCATTCGGTTTTTTGAGCTGCTTCAAGACCCAAAGCCAGTCCAGCACAATTTATAAGAACATCAATTTTTGTGAACTCAGAAGGTAACCCTTTTATCTCTTCTAATATTTTTTTCTTATCCGTTACGTCGCAGGCAATGACATGGCTTTCGGTATAAGATTTTAATTCACGTTGTAAAAGTTCTAACTTGTCATTTCGGCGAGCGATTAAAATAAGTCGAACGCCCTGCTTTGCAAGAGACTCCGCTATGGCTTTACCAATACCAGAAGAAGCACCTGTTACGACTGCGACTTTATAATTCATTTTTTCCTCTTCGTGCGGCAATAGCAATCAGCCCTGTTGCCAGTAGGCAGATCCAACTGAAGACATCGCCGTTGAGACTGTAAAAAGTTTTCTTATTTGATGCAGGGGCTATGAGTGTTATTCGAAAATCTTTTACGAACAAATCTGTTTCATCTCTTAGTTTTCCGGTAGCTTCAATAGTAACGGAGATGCCTGTGTTGGCCGCACGAATGATAGGTACGCGGTTTTCCACTGCGCGTAATGCACCCATGCTCATATGCTGGTAAGATGCCGCACTTTTACCGAACCACGCATCGTTGGTGATGTTCACTAAAAAGTTGGCGCCATTTTTTACAGCCTGCCGGATTAGATCGGGAAAAATCATTTCATAACAGATCGATACTCCCATCCGATTGTCAGCGACTTGCATCACCGTAGCTTCAGTGCCGCGACCGAAATCACCGATCATCACCACCAGTTTTTCGATGAAGAATAAAATTTTTCGGAAGGGAACAAACTCCCCAAACGGTACCAGATGCATTTTGTCATAACGGTTCAAAGTTTCTCCAGACTCTGAAAGCAGATAAGCACTGTTGAAATAAATTATTTCACTATTAATTTTTTCGCGATGCGGACTACCAAATAAAATAGGAATTTTTATTTCCCGAGCCAAGTTTCTCATCATTTCAGTTTCGGTTCTGCTCTCTTCAAAATAAAAAGGAGTTGCCGTTTCCGGCCATATGATAAGAGCGGGATTTTCTTTGGCGGCTTTTAATGTTAAATCCTTATATTTTTCTATTACTTGATTCTGGTAGATCGGATTCCATTTCATGAACTGTTCTACATTTCCCTGAACCAGTCCAATTTTTATGTGCGGCCTTTCAATAGTTGATGACAGAGTCTCTTTCAAAAACTGGGTTCCGTAAACGAGCCATAAAGAAAAAACAAAAAGCGTTACGGATAAAATTCTCCATCCGGTTTTTAATTCGAGGTCGCTTTGTTTTTGTTCGCGCCAGCATTTCCAAGATAAATAAAGCCCACTGTTGACCAGAATAATAAGCCAGGAGATGCCGTAAACCCCGGTCCATTCAGCAGCCTGGATGACGGGCAGGGTTAGGAACTGCGAATAGCCGAGTCCTAACCAGGAGAATCCGTATTCAGAGTGGGTAGATCGCAAATATTCCAGCGAAACCCAAAAAACGGGAGCAAACAGAAAGAATCGTATGCAATTTTCTCCACAGACTTTACGCAGAAAATAGCAAAACAGCGCGATAAATAAGGAAAGATAGGCCGATAAAAGCCCGAGAACGGCGAAACTCAACACCCAAGGCAGGTTGCCATAGTTAATGAGGGTATTATTGATCCAGCTCAATCCCCAATTGTAAAAAACCATCCCTGTGACGAACCCAAAAAGAGCGGCTTTCTGCGGAGTTGCGTTTTCTATAGCCAGAAATAAAGGAATCCACGCTATCCATGCGAAAACCTCCAGATTGTATTCTGGGAAGGTCAACGTCAGCAACATTCCGCTCAATGCAGATAGGAGTAAAGGTTTAATTTCTTTAAGTGTTAGGTATTTCAATGGGTGTGGTTTACACTATTAGATGGAATACAGTATTCATTATTGAATATTTTAATGTTGATTACCGTATCGTATTTAAAAAACTGATAGCCTGCGAATCATAGCGGGAACTACATATATTTTGGAAACAAAAAATAAATTATTAATAGACAGCTTTAAAAAGGTATGTCTTTGCCGCAGTATCAAGGCAGGCACTATAACGACTGCAATTGAGGAAGGTTCTTTGACTTTTGAGGCGCTGAGAAAAAACATTGGTGTCGGCACAGGAAACTGCAAAGCCAAGCGTTGCCGGACAAAAATTGAAGACAGAATTAAAGATTATAAAGACAGCCTCAATACAAAATCCGAAACCGACGACTCCCCCTGCGGATAGAATTTCAACTTAAGTGATTTGAAAACAGGTTGATTACCTTAATAGCTCTACCGCTTCCTTGATTCGCTTAACACCCTCTTCAATTTTATCTAGGGAAGTTGCAAAAGACATGCGCGCATTCGCATCTGCTCCGAAAGCAATTCCTGGGACGATTGCAATTTTCTTTGCTGTTAAAAGATATTCAGTGAAGTCTAGAGAACCTTGAAGTACCTTCCCATTCGTATCTTTCTTACCGTACAACGCAGAAAAATCCGGAAAAGAATAAAAGGAACCGTTTGGAGTGTTGCACGACACTCCCGGAATATCTCTCAATAGACTGACCATAATATCCCTGCGTTTTTCAAACTCACGTGTCATTGATCGAACATCATCATGAGGTCCAATCAGTGCTTCAACGCTGGCTGCCTGGGAAATGGAGCAGGGACCGGAAGTACTTTGTCCTTGCAACTTGCCAACCTGTTTGACTATTTCTGCATCTGCAGCAATATAGCCAATTCTCCAACCTGTCATGGCATAGCATTTTGAAACGCCATTTATCACCACGCAGTTCTTCTGCGCCTCTTTACTTAATGAGGCGATGCTGATGTGTTTGAATCCATCAAAAATAATCCACTCGTAAATTTCATCAGAGATAACCAACAAATTATTTTCCAAAGCGAATGCGGCGATGGATTCCAGTTCTGATTTTTCGTAGGCAGAGCCGGTGGGGTTGCTGGGCGAATTGATTAAAATGGCTCGGGTATTAGGAGTCAGAACTTTTTTAATCTGGTCGATAGTAACTTTGAAATTGCTTGTCGCATTGGTTTCAATGATAACGGGTTTGGCGCCTGCTAAAACCACCATCTCTGGAAACGAAACCCAATAAGGGGCGGGGATGATAACCTCATCTCCTGCATCCCATAAAACCTGAGCGAGATTATAGAAAGACTGCTTGGCTCCACATGAAACCAGTATCTGGTTCCTTTCGTAGTCCAATCCATTATCTCTTTTTAATTTGGTGATGATGGCATCTTTAAGATTATTGCTTCCACCAACCGGAGTGTAATGAGTGTCGTTCGCTTCAATGGCACGGATGCCAGCCTGCTTGATCCGTTCGGGAGTGTCGAAGTCAGGTTCACCTGCGCCAAAACCAATTACATCTTCCCCGTTGGCTTTCATTTCTTTGGCTTTTGCATCAATAGCCAAAGTCATTGAAGGATTGACTTGCTGTATACGATTAGAAAATTTCATAATTTTTACGAGTTCTGTTAAACGATTCCTGTAATGAAAATTTTAGAAAAAGTTGTTCTTCAGGTTCTCACTGACCTTGTAAATTTTCAGCTAAACTTTTTCTTCAATTCTTTAAAAACAAGTTTGGGAACAAGTTTGGAAACATCGCCATCGTGCCGGGCAGTTTCTTTTACCAGATTGGAACTTAAAAAAGAAAACTCCTGACTGGGAATCATAAATAAAGTTTCAATTTTTTCATCGAGTGTGCGGTTCATTAATCCCATTTGCAGTTCGAATTCAAAATCAGTAATGGCTCGTAACCCTTTTATGACTACCGATGCTTTTTTACTATGAGCTAAATTGATAAGCAAATTATCAAAGGGTACGATTTTTAAATTTTTTAAATTTTTAGTTGCCTCTTTTATAAAGTGAACGCGGTCTTCCAAAGAGAACAAGGGGCTCTTATTGGGATTCAAAGCCACGGCGACAATCACTTGATCGAACAGTTTGAGAGCACGACGCATTATATCAATGTGACCAAAAGTCACAGGATCAAAAGTTCCAGGATAGAGAGCGATGCGCTTTTTTTGCATATAAATTCCCCAATAAATTGGGAGATTATAGCTCCAATTTAATTTTTGGCAAATCTTTAGAGACGGTTTTTTTTCAGCAGGCTATGTAAAGATGTTTTAAAGAAATTTATCTGGTGTAGTTATAACTTTATTCCATATATTTAATCGATATTTAATAACCATTTAAAATTTCACAAAATCGTCCAAAATCAATTGATTTTCCGTGTGTTTATTGCTCCCTTATTAAGCGTATTTAGGTGTAAATCTATGTTTAGGCGATAAATTGATGGAAAATCTTTTATTTGTAAGCAGTTATAACCCTTTTATTATTTGCAAAAAACCTGTTTTTTTTGGGTGAAATTTTGCAATTTTGGATCTATATTTTGGGTAGGAATAAGAGCTAATTTTAGGTAGGAGATTTTATATATTTTTTCCCGGGTATTTTCTTGACAATTTACTTGAAATTCCATATAACAGTGCCTCATATAGAGAAAAGGTAATAATTTTTATTCGATATTCAGGTCTTAAAAAATGGGAATTTTCAGGAGTATTCGCATCTTATGATTTTGATGAGACGGGAGCGAGTTTTCCTAGGGTAGCGTTAATGACCCTCTTTTTTTAAAGGTCTGTTTAAGTGCTATTTGACGTGGGTTTCCCGCGTTAAGCTTTTAGTTTTTGATGTTTTTTAGGTGTTGTTGATAGTTAGAAGGTTAGTTTAAAAGTAGTAAGTTTTAATAGTAGTTTTTTAAGGTTGAGCTGGGGTTGAGAATTTAGGTTCAGATGCCCCTATAGAAGTAAAGAAGTTGTAGTGCAAAGTAGTTGTGAAAATGGGCTCGGTTATTTTGTCGGGTCCGAAATTTCAAGTTTCACAAGGAGGTTTGTAATATGAGGTTAAACAGACGTAAGTTCTTGCAGGTGAGTGCTGGTGTAGCGACAGCTATGGCATTGACGAGCAAGAGGGTTGGAGCACAGCTGAAACCCGTAGTAAAAGTAGGGAATCCGCTGGAATCCTATCCTGACCGACGGTGGGAAGAAGTCTACCGTGATCAGTACAAGTATGAGCGATCTTTTACGTATTGTTGTTCTCCGAACGATACCCATCAGTGTCGCGTACGTGGTTTCGTACGTAACGGTATTTTGATGCGTATCGAGCAGAACTACGATCACCACAAGATTCGCGATCTGTATGGTAACCAAGCTGATGCTGCGTGGAATCCTCGCATGTGTTTGCGTGGTATGACCTTTCCACGACGTGCTTATGGCCCTTACCGGAACAAGTATCCTATGATCCGTGTTGGTTGGAAGCAGTGGGCAGATGACGGTTTCCCTTATTTGGATAAAGAGAATCGTGAAAAATATAAGATGACAAGCCGGGGAACAGACGAATTCGTTCGTATGACCTGGGATCAGACATTTACGTACCTCGCTAAGGGTCATGTTGCTGTAGGTAAAGCATACAGTGGCGCTCGTGGTGCACAGCGTCTGAAAAATGAAGGCTACCAGCCTGAAATGATCGAAGCAATGGGTGGATCCGGATCACGTGTTATGAAATATCGCGGTGGTATGGGTCTTCTTGGTGTTGTTGGTAAATACGGTATCTACCGTCTAGCTAATAACATGGGCCTCTTGGATTCGATCATTCGTGGTCGTGGTCCTGGTAAAGTGTTGGGTGGCCGAGCATGGTCCAACTACACTTGGCATGGTGATCAAGCACCTGGGCATTCATGGACACATGGAATGCAGGCCTCTGATATCGATTTCGCAGATCATCGTTATGCGAAAATGACGATTCAGTGGGGTAAAAACCTGATTGAGAACAAAATGCCTGAAGCGCATTGGTACACAGAGATCATGGAGCGTGGTGGTACACTCGTTTCCGTATCTCCTGAGTACAATCCGCCTGCAACAAAAGCTGATTACTGGGTACCTGTTCGTGCCGGTCTTTCTGACATCGCTCTTTTCTTGGGTGTTGCTAAGATCATCATGGACGAAGGCCTTGTAGACATCGAATATGTGAAGGACTATACAGATATGCCTCTGTTGGTTCGAACAGATACGTTGGTGCGCTTACATCCTGATGATTTCATCCCAGGATATAAAGCACAAGCTTTGCCGAAAGACGGCTTCACCACTAAGTGGATGAAGAACTTCAACCGTGACATGATGCCTGATTTCACCGTTTGGGATACCAATACGGATAAGCCAGTAGCTATCACGCGTGAAGATATCGGCGCTAAGATGAGAAAGAAAAATATCGATCCTGCATTGGACGGTGTTTTTGATATAAAACTCGTTAGCGGTAAAACCATTACGGTTATGCCTCTTTACGAAATGTACAAAATTCATCTGAAGGATTACGATGTCGAGACGGTTAACCAGATTTGTCATGCGCCTAAGGACTTAATTGTTCGTTTGGCTCGCGACATTGGTACCATCAAGCCTGTTGAAATCCATTATGGTGAAGGAATTTGTCACTACTTCCACGCAACGATGCATAACCGTGCGTCTTATGTACCTCTGATGCTGACAGGTAATGTTGGTCCTAAAGGTTCTGGCTCTCATACATGGGCTGGTAACTACAAGGCTGGCAACTACCAGGGTTCTCATTGGTCTGGACCTGGTTTCGCAGCTATGGTTGCTGAAGATCCTTTCAATCCAATTCTTGATGCTTCCAAAAATGTTGACTGGAAGAACGTTAAGGGTTACCTGAAGGGTGAAGAAGTAAGTTACTGGGCGCATCGTGATAAAGCGTTGATTGTTAATACCCCACGCTACGGCCGTAAGGTATTTACAGGGCGTTCACATATGCCTACACCGACCAAATTGGTATGGTTTGTTAACGTTAACGTTATCAACAATGCTAAATGGTTCTACGAGTTGGTATTCAACACGAATAACAACGTAGACATGATCGTAGCTCAGGACATCGAGTTCACTGGTTCTTGTGAGTATAGTGATATCATACTTGCTCCAAACAGCTGGGCTGAGTTCGAAAGTTATGAAATCACATGTGCGTGTTCAAATCCGTTCCATCAGATTTGGGGCGGCACGGGAATCAAACCTATCTTCGATACTATCGATGATAACTTGATTCATCGTGAGTTCTCACGCCGGTTGGCTGAGGTTACAGGTGACAAGCGTTTCGCTGACATCATGAAGGTTTATGAAGGTGAAGCTCCTAACCGAACCAAAGCTATGATTCGCCGGTTGTTTACAACATCAACAACGGGTATGGGTTACAACATTGATGATATCATCAATGGTCGTTATGGAGAGCCAGGCGCTTGTCTGTTACTTTTCAGAACATATCCTCGATCTCCCTTCTGGGAGATGTATACGGAGTCTAAACCATTCTATACGCCTAATGGCCGCATCCAGTTCTACAATGATGAGCCGGAAGCTATTGAGTATGGTGAAAACTTCATCGTTTCGCGGGAAGGTCCAGAAGCAACGCCTTACCTGCCAAACGTTATCATTTCAACCAATCCTTACATCCGACCGGATGATTACGGAATTCCGGAAGACGAGCAAGATCCGGATCTTCGTCACGTTCGAAACATCAAGAAGCCTTGGTCAGCAGTACGTACGACCAAAAACTTCTTGTGGGAGAAGGGTTATCGGTTCTATTGTGTAACTCCTAAATCACGTCATACAGCGCATAGTTCTTGGGCAACCACTGACTGGAACATGATCTGGAACAACAACTTTGGTGATCCTTATCGTATGGATAAACGATCTCCTGGTGTTGGTGAGTGGCAGGTACACATGAATCCGTTCTTGTGTAAAGATCTTGGTATCAACGAAGGTGACTATGTGTATTGTGATGCGAATCCTGCTGATCGACCATACATGGGTTGGAAACCTTCAGATCCAAGATACAAAGTGGCACGGCTAATGTTGCGGGCTAAGTACAACCCTGCATATCCGTATCACACCACCATGATGAAACATGCTACGTGGATTGCCACCGAGCGTTCAGTTAAGGCTCATGAAGAACGGCCTGATGGACGAGCGATGTCAATGACCACTCCTTACCAGAGTAACTTCCGGTATGGCGGTCAGCAATCTATTACGCGATCTTGGTTAATGCCTATGCATCAGACTGATACTCTGTTCCATAAAGCAAAATCCAAGATGAAGTTCAAACACGGCTATGAAGCTGATAACCATGCGGTTAATGCAGTACCGAAAGAAACGCTGGTTAAATTCTCCAAAGCTGAAGATGGTGGATTGCATGGTAAAGGACTCTGGGAACCAGTTCGTACTGGTTACACCCCAGAATCACCGTTGAAAGATCGTTTTGCTGAGATGTATCTCGCGGGACAGTATGTACGTGTGAAAATCTAAAGTGATAGGGGGGCTCTCTCAATTGTGGGAGGGTCTTCATCGATTTTTTGACTTTTAACCAATGTTAACAAGGAGATACTATAATGCCTGAAGTTTATAACTGGCAGCTGGGTCGGATGGCAACTTACGTCTACGACGAAAAGCATCCGAAAGAGCAGTTCACATTCGTATTTAATACGAATCGTTGTATTGCTTGTCAGACCTGCACAATGGCCCATAAATCTACCTGGACCTTTTCGAAGGGTCAGGAGTATATGTGGTGGAATAATGTAGAAACAAAACCTTACGGTGGATATCCACAGTTTTGGGATTGGAAGATCCTGAAAATGTTGGAGCAGTCTAATCCGGGCCAGAATGTTTGGAACGTACGTAAGACCTCTAACAAAGCGATCCATGGTGTTTACGAAGGTGTTACCATCTTCGAAGCTCCTGCAAAGATCGGTTTGAACCAGCAAGCAATAGGTTATGTACCGACTGATGAAGAGTGGCGTTTCCCGAATTTCGGTGAAGATACCGCTCATGGTCGTGAATTCACCCAGTCTCGTGAGGGAACATTTGGTGGTGATAACGGCACGAAGTCAGTATTGCCAGAGCATAAAATCTGGTTTTTCTACCTACAACGAATCTGTAATCACTGCACGTACCCCGGTTGTTTGGCGGCGTGTCCTCGAAAGGCAATCTACAAACGCCAAGAGGATGGCATCGTTCTGATCGATCAGAGTCGTTGTCGTGGTTATAAAAAGTGTGTAGAGCAGTGTCCTTACAAAAAGCCGATGTTCCGAGGAACAACGCGTATTTCCGAAAAATGTATCGCTTGTTATCCCCGTATTGAGGGTCTCGATCCTCTAACGGAAGGCGATCAAATGGAAACACGTTGTATGGCTGCTTGTGTTGGTAAGATCCGATTGCAGGGTCTTGTCAAAATCGGTGGTAACGGTGAATGGGCACATGATCCTGATAATCCACAGTATTATCTGATTAGGGATCGTAAAGTTGCTCTACCATTGTATCCTCAGCTGGGTACGGAGCCTAACGGTTACTACATTCCGTCACGGCACGTTCCGCGTTCTTACTCTCAGCAAATGTTTGGACCTGGTGTTGATCATTCTATCGATCAATACATGGTTCCAGATCGTGATCTGCTAGGAGTATTGCAGCTGTTCCGGACTACCCAACGTATCATCTTTAAATGGAAACGTGAGCCAGGTCCGAAAATTTTCGAGACCAACATTCACGGTAAGAAGTTTGAGATGTATAACGACACGGTTATTGGGTTCAACAGAAAAGGTAAAGAAATCATCCGTGTTACGGTTGAAGAGCCTTTTTATGTTCGACCTGAAGAACATCCGGGTGCAATTTAAGAGGCGAAATGATGTCCGCAGTTTAGCGGCGTAAATAATACGGGAGTGTGGCGGATCGTAAGGTCCGCTGCACCTTCGGAATTTCGTTGCGACGGGCGTAACTTTAAATCCCGTAAACAGTATGTTAACGAGGAGGGAACACTTGTGAGTAAAAAATCTATTGTTTTTATGATGTTGTTTGCTTTCGTACTTGGATTATCAAGTGCAAATGCAGCTACCATCAAAGCTATTAAAATCCAGGGAGCTATTCCAATGAATGCGGATGACCCTTTCTGGACTCGTTATGGTCCAACATTCCACAAGCACACTATGGTGGATTTGGATCCGCAGATGATCACCAATCCCATGTGGCCAGCTCCGGCTACCAAATGGGTAAATGTCCGTGCCGCTACAAACGGCAAGGAAATCGCAGTTCGCTTAAGTTGGACCGACTCAACTCGGAATGACATCATGATTCAATCTCAGCAGTATAAAGATCAAGCAGCAATCATGTTTCCGATAAATCAGTCTGGCGAAGAGCCTCCATTCACAATGGGTGGAGACGGCGAGCGTGTTAACATTTGGCAGTGGAAAGCGACTTGGAACAAAGAAGGCGCTGGAACAACTTCAAATAGTGGCATGCAGGACATGGAAGATCAGTATAAGTACATGGCTATGGGTTCAGGTTCTTACTACATGTATGAGCCTAAAGGCAAGCTGAATGGTAAAGAGCCTGCTCATGCTTCTGGATCGAAAGAAGACGGAAGCAAGTCTGGTGGCGCTGGCGACATCAGCAAGCGTGGTACTTATGTTGACTTTGGTATGGGTAAAAATGAAGGCGTGTTCAACTCGGGTCGTGCTACCGGTAACATGCTTTCTGATGCTTCAATGCGCGTATCTCCAGTTGAAGATCTGAATGCAGAGGGGTTCAGTACCCTGACCACTCAGGCTCATCAGGATGTAATGGGCAATGGCAACTGGTCTAACAACCGGTGGTCTGTTGTTTTCAAACGTTCGTTGACAAACTCTGATGCTAACGATACGCAATTCTCTGGTGGCAAAACACCTATGGCTATTGCGATTTGGAATGGTCAGAATAAAGAAAGAAATGGACAGAAGGGCGTTACTCAGTGGAATACACTTGAGTACTAGTCTTTAGCGCGGAGAGATCCGCCTGACCTACGATTAAACCCAGGTAAGAAGCCGATAACACGGCTTCTTTTCCTGGGTTTTTTTTTGCAAAAATTTAATCTATTTTTCGATCGGCCAACCCATTTGCCCCCAGCGCTCCATCCCGCCATTACCAACACAAACAATATTAGTTAATCCCGCAGCTTCTAAAGTCTCCGAAGCCATTTTTGCACGACCACCCATTTTACAATGGACATAAACTGTTCCGTAAGATTTTAATTCATCCGCAATTCCTGCAACCGACTCATGGCCTTCATTGCGAGCACCCTTTATGAAGCCAGAACAAAATTCCTCAGCTGATCGAACATCCAGAATTAAATCACTGTCCACCATCTCCGATAATTTTTCGTGCAACTCATCAATAGAAATAATTTCCATAATTTCCTCACTGTAGTATTACTCATTAAAAAAATTACAATTATAGCATGTCATTAAACAATTAATTAAATACGATAATATACAACTTAAGAAAAAAAAATATTAAGAGTTTTTGACTCTTGCGGAATAAATTTCCATAAATTTTTGACGAAATCAAAATAGAAAACCAAATAATCAATAATTAGATATTTAAGTAACCCTTTATATTTAAAAGCATAAATGGATATACAAAAGGAATAAAATGACAATAAAGATTTTGGTACGTCTATTGCTTAATAATAAGAAAAGAAATAATAAAGGGCTTCGTCAAAAGCCTAGTAAAAGAAATCCAATTTAAGTTTTATATAGAAAGTAAATTTATGCACGAAAGTATTTACATTGCAGCATCTGCTGGATTAAAGCAGGCAAGAAAAATGGAAATAATTGCCCAAAATTTAGCAAATGTGAATAACACAGGTTACAAAAAAGATGCTCTGGTATTTAAAGAAATGATGGCTCCCTTTAAATCAGATTCAGGTTTTGAAGAAGGAAAAAATACACTACTAACACCTGATAAATCTAATAAAAATGTATCCTATGTGGGAATAACAGATTACTACACAGATTTCTCGACAGGAGGAATAAAAACAACTGGTGGATCTCTAGATTTAGCATTGGATGGAGAAGGTTTTTTCAAGGTTCAAACTCCCGACGGCCCTCGATATACCCGAAATGGAAACTTCCGACTCAATACGGCTAAGCAATTGGTAAACCAAAATGGAAATCAGGTTCTGGATCGAAATGATACACCAGTTGTAATAGATGCTCCGGGTGAAATCTCAATTGATGGTGAAGGAAGTGTTTCAGTAGGTACTGGTCTGGCAAATACCACAATCACAAATATTAAATTGGTAAATTTTGAAAACAAAAGATTATTAGAAAAAATGGGAGACGGTCTTTACCGCCACACAGGTTTACCTGAAGACGAAATGGAAGCGAGCGATACAAAAACCCGTCAGGGATTCTTGGAAAGTTCAAATGTAAAAGCTGTAGAAGAAATGACCGAAATGGTAGGGACTCTAAGAATTTTCGAATCGTATCAGAAAATAATCCAATCCATTGACAGCATGAATGATCAATCCGTTAACACGATAGGTCGAGTAGGTTAATAAAAAATGAATAAAAAGACGAAAGGTATTAAAAAATGATTCGATCTTTATATACAGCAGCGACGGGGATGAATGCGCAGGATGTAAACGTCAGCGTCATTGCTAATAACCTGGCCAATGTAAACACTGTTGGTTTCAAAAGAAGTAGGCCAGAATTTCAAGATCTGCTTTACCAAAATTTACGTTTAGTTGGAACCCTTTCACCAAATGGTCAACAGGTACCGACCGGAGCGCAGCTGGGTTTAGGTACAAAAACTGCCGCAATACAAAAAATATTTTTGCAGGGAGATTTTTCCCAAACCCAAAACCCACTTGATTTAGCAATCCAGGGAAAAGGATTTTTTCAAATTACGCAACCGGATGGAACGACAGCATTTACCCGGGCAGGCTCTTTCAAACTTGATAATACCGGACGTATGGTAACGGCAGATGGTTTGGCGTTACAGCCAGCTATTACTATTCCTAATAATGCCTTAACAATTTCTATAGATCCTCAGGGTAGCGTTGCGGTAACTCAACCGGGGTCGCCGGCTCCAACAGTTCTTGGAAATATTCAGTTAGCATCGTTCCAGAATCCAGCAGGTTTACAATCCATCGGATTCAACTTATTTACGCAATCAGATGCATCAGGACAACCCCAAATAGGCAACCCTCAAGCTATTGATCTTGGTTCGACCCAGCAAGGGTTTCTGGAGCTGTCCAACGTAAGTGTTGTTGAAGAAATGGTGAACTTGATTGCAGCGCAACGTGCTTACGAGGTTAACTCGAAAACCGTTCAGACAGCAGACGAAATGCTTCAAATCTCAAATAATATGAAACGGTAAAGAAAAATGAATATTCCTAAAAACAAATTCAAAATAATTTATATTTTCTTCGTTTGTTGTTACCTGTCCTCATCTTTGGGAAACTTGGCTAATGCCGAAGAATCCCAGATACTGACAGCAGACGAAATTGAAAAAAGCGCAATGGATCATTTGGTAAAGGCATTGCCGTGGGACAAGAAATCACTTGAAGTCAATGTTTATTACCAAGGTAAGGATATCTTCCTACCTCTTGGGAAAAGAGATTTAATTTACAAAATAATGGGAAGTAGCAAAAGAGCAGGCAGAATACCCATGATTTTGGAAATAAGAATTAATGATAAGTTTCAAAAAAGAATTCGATTGAATACAAAGGTATTGGTATCACAAAAAGTGATAAAAACAATACGCGCAGTGAGAAGAGGGGAAATTTTATCAAACGATGAGATCAGAGTGGAAACCATTCAAACAGACAGACCCTCGAAAAATGCAATAACAAATATTGATTATGCATTGGGATATGAGGCAGCTAGAAGATTGCCTTTTGGAGAAATACTCCTCCCAAGTTTTATAAAGAGACCAGCATTAGGAAATAGAGGAGATAAAGTTTTAATTACGGCACAAAGGGGTGCAATGACAATCACCACACCAGGAATTTTAAAGGAAGATGGTTATGAAGATGCCATGGTCCGAGTTTTAAATATGGAGTCCAAAAAAATAATTTATGGCAGGCTTGTTGATTCGAATACTGTGAAGGTGAGTTTCTAATGAGAATTCGAATTATAGTTAATAAGTTGATTTTAGCCATTTCACTATTTTTGGTGTTTTCCTTAGCAGCGTGTTCAACTCCTTCCCATAAGGCGGTTGATAGCAGATCAACAATAATTCCGAAAAATTTATATGCCAAACCAACACAGCAAAAACCCGAGGAAGGGGCACTTTGGCCAGGTAATACACGTGATAATTTTTTATTTGGGGATGATAAGGCTGAAAAAGTGGGAGATATCATTACGGTAACCATAAACGAAAACGCAACATCAACTCAATCTGCAACTACCAATACCGCCAAAGATTCTTCAATAAATATGCAAGCGCCCAACGTACTGGGTTTGCCATCCAATTTGGGAATTCAGAATTTTTTAAATATGGGAACCCAGTTTGATCCATCGGTTAATGCAACCATAGCAAACTCTATGCAGGGAACCGGAACGGTAACTCGAAATGGAACTTTAACAGCAACAATTTCGGCACTCATTACGGATATTTTGCCCGGTGGAAACCTTAGGATTGAAGGTCGAAGATCAGTAACGGTAAATCATGAAGAGCAAATCATGGTATTGCGAGGGATTGTTCGCCCTCAAGATATAAATTTTGATAATACAATCCCCTCAACATTAATTGCTGACGCGGCGATAAGTTATTCAGGCGAAGGTGTAGTTGCAGATGAACAACGTAAAGGTTGGTTGGCTAAAATTTTAAGCAAGGTTTGGCCCTTCTAAAAAATTATGAAGAATATTAAATTTATAAAAGGACTATCTCTCTCGATCTTATCCGCTGTAATTATCTTCATTGGCTGTCAGGCAGCTGTCGAAGATATAACAGGCCCAAGTGCTTTAGGAAATACACTAGGCATTCAGGGTTTATTTGGCGGAGCGGGGATCCAAAATGATGGTGCAAGTCAGGCCACCATTCGAGTTGAAGTATATTCAACTCAGAATATTCCAACGGTTGGGGCTACCGTGACCCTAACAACTACATTAGGAACGTTAGGGGCAGCATCGTTGACTACAGATGCATCGGGAACGGCGGTCACTACCCTTACTTCCGGACTAGTCACAGGAGCCGCATTTGTAACAGCTACTGTTGATAATGTTAGCGCTACAACAGCGGTACCAATAATTTAATATTATAAATAAATTATTTTATGAAAAATTATTATAAAAATATTTTTAGAAGCAATAGAAAGTGGAGGATGGAGGGATTCCTTTGTTTTCTTTTAGCTATAGGATTGTTTGTTGCTTGCGAAGGCGCCTTAGAAGATGGCAACCCTTTTGGCCCCTCAAACTCTGGTATTGTGATTAACCCATCAACGCCACAGTTAAATAAAGGAGGAACTTTAACCTTTGCAGCTTTTGGTGGAACTCTGCCTTTATCGTGGAGTCTATCGAATACTCAGATTGGAGCCATTGATGCAGGTACAGGTTTGTTCACATCTAATCAGGCGGTTCCCCAGGTAGCAGGGACTTCTACGGTTACGGTGGTAGATGCTGTTGGCGATTCTGATACAGCAACAATTCAGGTATTGCCAAATGCTCTTGCTATAAATCCTGGATCTTCGACTCAAAATACTGCTGGCACACAAGCTTTTACGGTAACGGGTGCGGGTACCAACGCGCTAGTAGCCACTATCACTAATAGTAATACATCGAGTACTTTTGCTTTACCAACTCTTGTTGCTACTGCCGCGGATGTAACGGTCACTTTTACTGTACCTTCTACTGCTGAGGGCAATCAGACTTTAACTATTAGTATTTTAGATACAGTAAATGGGGATGTGGGTTCTGTGGTTCTTACATTGATTGCTTCGTAATAAATAGAATTGAGGAAGATATGTTCAAAGATAAATTCACTATAAAATTCTGTGCAGGATTAGCTTTACTATTTTTTCTCACAGGCTCGGTCGAAGCTGCAAGAATAAAGGACCTGTCGGGTATAAAAGGAGTTCGAAGTAATCAGCTAATCGGATTTGGACTGGTTATTGGTTTGACAAAAACAGGTGATAGTGCGGTTAATGTATTTTTCTCTATTCAAGCAATTTCCAGTATGTTGAAAAAACTGGGTGTCACAATTCCTAGTGACAGAATTGGTCAGTTGCAATTTAAGAATATCGCAACCGTAATCGTAACAGCAAACCTTCCTGCTTTTGCCAAACATGGAGATAGTATTGATGTGACAGTGTCTTCTTTAGGTGATGCCAAAAGCCTTCAAGGAGGAACCCTATTGATGACTCCGTTAAAAGGAACGGACAATAATACTTATGCTGTGGCACAGGGCCCTATTTCGATAGGTGGTTTTAGTGTGCAGGGTGCTGCGCGTGGTGTTCAGAAAAATCATCTAACCGTTGGTCGAATTTCCAATGGGGGATTGGTCGAAAAAGAAATAAAATCTAATTTTAATGTTAAGGATGAAATCATTCTTGCTTTGAAAAAAACCGATTTTACGACTGCCAGCAGAATCACAAAAGCTATCAATAATGATATGAAGGATAAAGTTGCAACTATGGTAGATGGTCGGACGGTTCGAGTTCAAATTCCAAAATTTTATATCAATAATGCCTCTGATCTTGTTACCAAAATTGAATCCATTGAAGTGGCTCCCGATACTGAAGCAAAAGTAATAATTGATGAACGTACAGGTACTGTAGTAATGGGAGAAAATGTAAGAATCTCTTCTGTTGCAGTTGCTCATGGGGCGTTGTTCGTTCAAATCAAGGAAGAACCGGTGGTTAATCAGCCTCCGCCTTTAGCACCGGAAAATGCCGAAACAGTTGTTTTGCCTAGAACTCGAATTTCTGTTGGTGAAGGTGAGGACAAACTTTTGGTAATTCCTCAAAGTGTATCGCTAGGGGATGTGGTTCAGGGGCTGAATTCCATTGGCGTAACCCCCAGAGATTTAATTGCCATCCTCCAAGCGATTAAAGCTTCCGGTGCTCTTCACGCTCGCCTGGAACTTATCTAGTCCAATGAGTAAAAAGGGAAATTTTTTCCTACCCGTAGCTTTACCCACCTTCTTCATTTCATCACTGCCATTAGAGTCTAAAATTAACTCCTTTATTTATAATGGTTTATGTGCTGATTTGGAATTAACAGGCTAACAAGGTGGTTTGGTATGGTGTTTGCAAATTACTTTAACAACTATCAGTTGAGGTTTAATAATGGGACCGATTCAACCAGCTCAGATACAAAAAAACCTATTTTCGCAGATGTCTGAAAAGAATCTCGAGCGTCTACGGAATCAGTCTGGTTTTGGAAAGATGGATGCTGAAAAAGACATTGAAAAAGTATCTCGTGATTTTGAATCTGTATTTGTGAATAAACTTTTGTCATCCATGAGAAAAACGATACCAAAATCAGGTCTATTGGATAGTTTCGCAACAGATATGTTTCAGTCCATGATGGATGAAGAGATGTCTAAGGAAATGGCAAAAAATAAAGGCATGGGTATGGGAGAGATGATTTACAACGATCTTAGCAATGTCGATCGTGTACGTCGTGGTCAAGCCGTTCAATCAACTTATACGAATATAAAAACAGATCCGGTTGCTTCAGGAATAAAGTTGCCTGATTCAGCAGCTTTAGGAATTGAACTACCGAACCGAACAATCTCCGGAATAAAATTGAAGGAGTAATACATGAATAAGCTATATAAGAACCTCCAAGACTTATTGGAACAAAAAGCGGGCTTATATGAAAAATTTATCCAACTGTTGAATGAAGAGTGGAAATGTGTGACAGAGTATTCCTATGATGGTTTGCAGGAAATTATTGCTAAAAAAGATAATCAAGTAATGCAAATGCAGGCTTTGGAAAACAGTCGATCCAGCTTGATGAAAAAAATTGCGTCGAACCTAAAAGTGGGACAGTCCGGATTAACCTTAAAAAAATTAATCCAGTACAGAGATAACCCCTATCGCATAAATTTATCAAAGTGCAGAAAATTGTTACTTTCGAAAATCCAAAAAATAAATATTCTCAGTGCAAAAATAAAAGCGTTGATGGATCATTCTGCACTTTCTCTAAAGAAGTCACTAGCTTTCATTCATTCTGAAGGTGAGAAAGCTAATTCCCCCTATGAGGCGAATGGCCAAGTAGCGGAAGGTAGATTGCAGAGCAGAATGGTTAGTGTTGATGCTTGATCTTATGCAAATAAAAGGATCTTTGTTTAATGACTACTAATGTTTTTGGAATTCTAAATACAGCTAAAGTAGGTTTGCTGGCGCAGCAATTAGCCATCGAAGTAACCGGTCAGAATATTGCTAATGTTCAGACGGAAGGCTACTCTCGCCAAGAGGTAAACTTTGAAGCACTGAATCCTAGAAGCTTTAGCCTGGGTCAGCTTGGAACGGGTGTGCGTGTTGTCGGTGTAGAAAGATCTCATGACAAGTTTTTGTTTTCTCAAATTCTGAGTGAAGGGGATGGTTTTGGTCAGTATGGAGTTCGCAAAGATGTTTTTGAGCAACTTGAAATTTTATTCAGTGAATCAAATGGTCAAAGCCTGAATAAAGGTTTAAGTAATTTCTTTTCAAGTTTACAAGACCTTTCTTCAAATCCTGTAGGCTTGCCTGAGAGATCAAGCGTACTTGCAGAAGCGCAAAACCTTGCTTCTACATTTAACAATCTAGGCGAATCTCTTTTTCAGATTCGAAGAAATTTGGATGCAACGATCCAGGTAGAAACAGGAAGGATTAACAGTCTTACTTCCGAAATCGCAGAGCTTAACCAAGCCATTCATGCTAATGAACCTGTTGCTTTCAGCGCAAATGATTTAAGAGACAGAAGAGACCAAAGGGTCAAAGAATTATCAGGATTAATTGATCTTAACTATGTAGATGAGATGGATGGCCAGATTAGTCTGACATTGAATAATGGAACTCCGCTTGTTCTTCAGTCTACCTCTTTTGATTTGAGCACCCAGATTAATGGAAACAACAAAGGTTTTAAAGATATCGTAGTTTCCGGGTTAAATGGAACTAGTACCAATGTGACTTCATCTGTGACCGGGGGTTCTCTAAAAGGACTTATTGATATGCGAGATACGGAAGTCCCCGATATTAAAGATAAACTGGACCGTCTCGCCGCAGGTATTATTCAAGAGTTCAACAATACTCATCAACAGGGTTTTGGTGTAGATGGTACTACAGGAAATAACTTTTTTGCTCCTCCTTCAGTAATCACCGAGATCAATACCAATAATACAGGCGCAGCAACCTTAACAGCGACGAATGGCAACCCATCATCTATTTCTACCGACAAATTTGAAATCACAGTTACAGGTTCGAACACTTTTTCTTTAAATAATCTCACTACGGGTTTAAGCGAAGGATCTTTTAGTTTTACCCCAGGTTCTACATTTAATCTCGCCGGAGGATTTGCAGTGACGATTTCAGGTGGAGCAGCCGTTGGGGATAGATTTAAACTTTCGGCTTCTGAGGATGCGGCTCAGACTTTTTCTGTATCAAGCGATATAGCATCCAACTCCAGTAAAATTGCGGCAGGTCAAAACTCAAGCTCGGATGGTGCAAATGCTCTAAAGTTAATAGGCTTGCAATCGAAACTGTCGTTTAACAGTGTTACTCATGTGTCCGGTGGTTCAGGAGCTTTCACATTCGATGAATTTTATAGTTCAATAGTAAGTAACTTGGGAATTGAGTCCTTCTCTACGCAGGCAAACTTTGCACAGCAGGAAGGAATTCTCTTGCAATTAAATACTCGAAGAGAAAGTGTATCCGGGGTTTCGATAGATGAAGAATTTATTAACATGGTTAAGTTTCAACAGGCATACAATGCTTCTGCTCGTTTAATAGGGATAGTCGATGAACTTCTTGACACTGTGATATCGCAAGTTTAATAAATATAATATTATTTAGTTATCAGGTAAAACAAAATGGTTACTCGTGTTACCAGCCAGGCACAGCAAGCTAATTCTTTGCAGAATATTTTCCGAATAACGGAAAATCTGTTCAAAGCCCAACAGGAAATTGCATCAGGAAAGCGGATTAACCGTCCATCAGATGACCCAGCGGGTATAAGAGATGCCCTCCTTTTGCGAACCGGTGTTGGTCAAGCAAAACAATTCATTCGAAATATTGATAATAATCGTATTTTTATACAGGCGGGTGATACATCTCTCCAATCGATTAATTTAAACTTGATCCGCGCAAAGGAACTGGCAGTGAGCGAATTGGGTGGAGCTTCAACCGCAGAAACTCGTGGTTTCGCGGCCTCAGAATTGGACCAGATTATTTCTCAGGTCTTCGAAACAGCAAACACAAAAGTAAAAAATCAGTTTATTTTTTCAGGAACAAACTTCAGGGTGCCACCTTTTAGTTCAGAAGCATCTGGTGCGGTTTATATGGGTAATTCTGAAAGTTTTCAGGTTGGGGTGGCAAATAATATTAGTATTGATTTTAGTATCCCCGGCTCTCAAGTTCTGGCCGCAGATCTCAATCCGCAAATAACAAATAATTCATTAGTTTCTTCTTTAAATGGCGGAGCTGGAATAACTCCAGGTTCCATATCGGTTTCTGATAGGGCAGGAAATACAGCATCCATTTCAGTAAACTCAACGGATACTATCGGGAATTTAATTTCCAGAATAAATAGTGCGGGTGTGAACGTAACGGCATCCATTAATTCAAGTGGAAAAGGTTTACAGCTTGTTGACAATAACGCTGTTATAACCCAGTCCATGACGGTTTCGGAGGTGTCTGGAGGTAGTACGGCAATGGAGCTGGGTATTTTGGGAAAAAGAGATGGAACTCTTTCCGGATCGGATTTGAATCCGGCTATGACCAACTCTACTCTTATCTCAAATCTTGAGGGCGGTAATGGTTTGACTTTAAATGATATTAATATTGTAAATGGTGCTGCATCGGGTACGGTTACATTGAGTACGGCAACCACCATGGGTGATGTAATAAATTTAATTAATAATGCTGGTTTAAATGTTACAGCCTCGATAAACAGCACAGGAAACTCTTTGCAAATCACATCCAATGATTCCTCTACAGTTGCGGTGGTGAGAAATATTGGCACAGATGAAACAGCGGAAGGCTTGGGGTTGGGTGGAGGAAAAAATATTTTTACTACGTTATTTAAGCTCAGGGACGCGTTTCAAAAGGATGATACTTCCGCAATTTTAGCTTCCCTGGACACTCTTGATTCCAGTTTGGCATCCATAAATAATTCGCGAGCGCTAATTGGAGCGTCTTTGTCACGTGTGGATAATTCTAATTTTGTTCATGAACAGGAAATTGTTGACCGATCAGAGCAATTGTCAAAAGTCGAAGATGCAGATGTTATAAAGAGTGCCTCAGACTTGGCTAATTTGCAATTCGCTTTGCAAGCAACATTGAGTTCTACAGCACAGATTTTACAACCTACCTTATTGGATTTTCTTCGTTAAATTTTCTAATTCGATCAGTGCTCTTAGAGTTTCAATAGCTTATTGGGCTTGATTAGGCTTGAATTGGTAAGTTGATGACAACGGTGGTTCCCACATCGACTTTACTATCTATTTCCAGAATCCCTCCATGCCTTTCAATTATCGAATAAGAAATAGATAATCCCAGCCCTGTTCCTTTTTCTTCAGGTTTTGTTGTGAAAAAAGGTTCAAAAACTTTTTCTAAATCATCTTTCGCTATTCCTGCACCGGTATCAACAAATTTGATCCGCAGGATTTTTTTATGCTTCTTGAAAGGGGTTTCTTCGGTAGGAACAGGTTGCAAGTTTGCATCATTATTATTTGTCTCCGTGGATATGGTCAAGGTTCCTCCCTTACTAATAGCATGTTTAGCGTTATTCAGAAGATTGAGAAAAACCTGACGCATGCCATCGGTATCTACCATAACCATCGCGGATGTAGATTCGAAGTCTCGAATAATTTCAATTCCTTCGAGTCGCATATCTTTTTCAATAAGAATCAGAACGGATTCGAGCTCCTTCACAATATTAGATTTTTTAAGCTCCATACTCCCTTTACGAGAGAACTTTAATAATCCCGTTATAATTTTTGTGATACGACTAATTTCCTCCATAACGGAATTTAAATCTAACGTTAATGGACCATCAGTTTTGCGTTCCATTAAAAGAGATTGGGTATGGCCCGAAATAATGTTCAGTGGGTTTAAAATTTCATGACAAACCCCAGCAACTAGTCGGCCTATTCCTGCAAGTTTCTCGGATATGATTATTTGCTTCTGGGCGGTTTCGAGTTTTCTAATGGACGTTTGTAGCTCTTCATAGGCTTTGGCAAGTTGGGTATGCGATTTATAGAGTTTATCTTCTGCCTGCTTCCTTAGTTCAGCTTCTTTATGAAGCCCCAATACATAATGGATAGACTTGGTAACTGATTCAATGGAAAGTTTTCCCTTGGTAAGATAATCTGATGTGCCAGCCTTCATGGCTTCAACAGCCACTTCTTGGTCACCTTGGCCGGTCAATAGTATTATTGGGATATTGCAATTTTGGTATCTAAAATTACGAACCAATTCAATGCCATTCGTTTTGCCAAGCCTGTAATCAAACAGGGCTAAGTCATAATCGAAAGGGTTTATCTGTTTGAGATTTTTTTCTATGGAAGAGAAATGCTCAATATGAGGGGGAGGACTACCTAAGCCTTCATTTAAAATGTCTTTAATATAAAATGCATCGTCTTCATCATCTTCAATTAACAGAATATTTAAAGATTTATTTTCCATATTAAAAAATTATTACTAAGGAAGTTTCACAGTGTGTATCCAGTACATAAAAAAACTTTCCATCATTGAGCTAAAGTCAGCATATTTAAATGGTTTCTGGATAAAGGAGTTGGCACCTAAATCATAAACTTTTTGGATGTCCATTTTAGCTTGTGAGGTGGTAAGAACTATTACTGGAATATTTTTAAACTTCGAATGAGATTTTAGTTCTTGGAGAGCCTCTCGCCCGTCCTTTTTAGGCATATTCAGATCAAGAAGGATTATGTCAGGCCTATTTTTGTTGCCAACTCCAGGGTCATTGGTAGAATTTAGGAATTCAAGAAGCTCTTCACCATCTCTCACCCAATTTACTTGGCACTT
Source organism: Nitrospinales bacterium (assembly GCA_047610985.1). Classification (GTDB taxonomy): domain Bacteria; phylum Nitrospinota; class Nitrospinia; order Nitrospinales; family VA-1; genus UBA8687. The sequence goes on from JBLFWU010000006.1 coordinate 56,568, forward strand.
GTTTTGTGATGATTTTATCGCATCGGTGATAAGGGTATAGTCATCTTCATCGTCTTCTGCGATCAAGATGCTGAATAAGTTATCACTATTTTTCATATATAAATCCAAATAAGCTGGTTACTATAATATTTATATAAATTATAAATCTGATTGCTCTGATCGATTTTTTACTTCTTGGATAAATTTTTCGCGATCCAGCCGCAATTTTTCTTTAAATTTTTCAATACCCCCATATTCTTTTTTATAGAATTCTCGGATTTCATCAATGGTTTTTATATCATCACCGGCATCTCCAACCAGACATCGTTCTTTTGTGTCACATGTCCAAATCGGAAAATCTTTTTCAACTTCCAATCTTAAATCTTCAGGTATATTTACCCTGTGTGGCAAACTAGAATAATTTGGGTCGGTTCTTTCTTCGATCCGGTCAATTTCTTTTACCAGGTCATCTATGCACTCCCCATTCCAATCACCAATGTGATCATCCCCATCCGCTGAAAAAATTTTATTCTTCAGTATGGGATCAACTTTAACTTTATCAAGAGAAAAACGCCTGCCTATTTCAGCCATTATATTTAGACTCGATTTGGTGTGTAAACAATTTAAAAGCAAATATTTAAAGAAATTATTATATTACTTTTATAGGGTTTCAGAACTAAAAAGTTGCAAAGCCGTGACTTGATTTAGCCTATTTTATTGATAATATAGCTTTAAGTCTCTTGATTTTTATTACAGAGTATTTATTAATTTGTTTGTTTTGGTTGAAAATCAGATGGATCAAAGGCGCGGGATCTATGGATAAGCTTCTTAAAATTCTGATAATTGATGATGATCGATCTTTTCGTAAGATTGTAACCCGAATGATGGGACGTGCTGGTTTAAATGTAGAAGTTACAGAAGCCATTAATTGTGCCGAAGGGGTGGAGAAGCTTAATAATAATCTTTTTGACTGTGCTCTTTTGGATTATCAGTTGCCAGATGCGAATGGGATTCATTTATTACAAGAAATTCTGCATTTTGGAGGAACCAGTACCCCAATAATTTTTGTTACGGGAAAGGGTGACGAAACGATTGCCGCGCAAGCTCTCAAAACTGGGGCTTTGGATTATATTCCTAAAGAAAAATTATCGCCCGAGCTTTTATCGCAATGTATCCACAATGTGATCAAGGTTCACGATCTGGAGTTGAGAGCCAATCAAGCTGAATATTTATTGGTAGAGACTGAAAAACAATATAAAAGAATTGTAGAAACAATTTCAGAAATTATTTTTCAATTGGATCCATCAAGAAATATATCTTTTATCAATTCATCCTCGCGTTCACTCGGTTTTGAGCCAGAGGAATTAATTGGAAAACCGTTGAATACAATTCTTGATATTACGGATGACCATTTGCCACAAGTTGCAACAAACCGGATAGGAACACGTGCAACATTTAACTTTGATGTCATGTTTAAAGTGAAACATGGCTCCCCGCTATGGTCTGAAACGGCATTCCTTCCTGGTCAAATTGATTCATATGGATTGTGGAATGTGTCGGAAGAGCTGGCTTCTATAAAAGATATAGACAAAGAATTTCAAGGCACCCTCTGCCTGGGAAGATTTATCCGCTAAAATTATATTTTTCTGCAAAAGTTTTTCCACAGATAAATTAGATACCAAAATTTTTATTTTTAGTATTCAGTTGATCTTACCTTATATAGTATGGTAATTCTTTATCCAGAAATTAAATAAACCTTGTAAAGGAGTAGAGGATGACACACGATGAAATTGTTACTGCTTACGAAACTTATCTTACAGAAAGTGAAAGTTTTGAAACAAAAAATATTAAAGCCGCAGCAGCGCGGGCAAGAAAAGCTTTAGGCGAATTAGGAAAACTGACAAAAGTCAGAAGAGCAGAAATTCAGGAAAGAAAAACCAATATGTAGTTTGTCTACCTGCCAAACCCCGCCCGCAGAGGGCGGGCTTTTTTATCTCCCATCCAATGATGTTCTAACCCCATAGTAGCAGGTCTATTATAGGCTCTCGCTGATATTACTTTCCTTTATGGATAGTAATGAGGATTCTGAAAAATAATTGAAGCTGAAGATACCCACAAATGTGATTGAGTTGTCCCCTTAACAGGGGGAACAGGTTAAGAGAATGTATATAGCAAAGTCAGCATTTGCATTTTTCCGCTCTGGAGAGAAGTAGAGGTTTGGCGAAAAATTTCAAACAAAAACCAGGTAAAATAATCTGTCTTGAAATAATTTATCCTCTGGGGAGGAATGGGACGGGGACTACTTAACTATCTCTGTAACTTCATATTTTTAAATAATTAATAGAATTTGAAATTTGTTAGTTTCCCCCCTAAAGTTAAAGCCTCTATTTAACTGACACATCTCTTCCCTCAGAGCTAGGGGAAAATATCTCGTTAAAGACAAGGGATGATTCTATCATCGTGATAGGTAGTCCAGTTTGTACAGTATTTAGGGAACCGTTCCCTTGCAATAACTTCAAAACTGTTTCCTCCACCGTTTGCTAACTTTTTAGCTTTCCGATTATCACGCGAGCCAAAACCTTTTGCTAATATCTTGCGAGATTCGACACAAGATTCTCTTGCAATATTCAAAGTCACTTCAAGGTAAACGCCAAGGGATTGGCGTTTCTCTTTTCTAATGTATCTATACTTCAACCTCCAACATTTTTCACCGTTATTGGAGACCTCCAGATACAGGCCCGGATCATCTATGGCTTGGTAGTTTTATCGCCGGGTTTGGCGTTTCGGATTGTGGTGTTAGTTAGGGGCATGGAGACAACTTCGGATGCTAAAAACCAAAAAACCCAGCAAAATTGCTGGGTTATGGATGCTATTAGAATTCCGAGGATGTAAAATTGGTGGAGGCGGGGGGAATCGAACCCCCGTCCGAAAGGTTTTCGTCAAAGGCGTCTACGTGCTTATCTTCTGATTTGAATCTTGTTCCGACGAACTCCCAGAAGCAGGATTAAGTCGAAACCAGTTCCTAAAAATCTCGTTCCATTTACTCGGAACATGTAAACAGAACCAGTTCGCTGAGTGACGTCCGACCCACATCCCGCGAACATAGACGCGGCGGACGGTAACCGTTTAAATTAAGCGGCTACAGCTACATCATAATCGTTGGCGATTATGTAAATGCCGTTTTTTAACGGGCCAACGGCACCCCGTGCATGCAACCCTTGCTTCTGCTCTCCCGTCGAAACCAGATCGCCCCCTAATACATATTGGAATAATACTCTGCATCTAATATATAGTAATAATGACAAGGTTTCAATGGATACCCAAACGGAGCCTCTGTTAAAATCTAGCCTGAATAATGACGCAGAACTCTTGAATTTCCTTTCCTGAAACGAATCCTGTTTTATCATTATGGACAGACCTCAAAAAAAACTTACAATTCTATCTCTGCAATACCACTGTTATCCGGATGAAGTTGGCGGGGCCTGGGGCCTGACTTATGAAATCAACAAGCGCCTTGTGGCAAGGGGACATAAAGTTTATCAGATAACCTGTAAATCTTCCGAAAACCAGCCGACACAGGAAGTCATAGATGGGATTCAATATTACCGAGTTTCTCTCCGAGAAAGTAAAGGCATACTACCCCTTTGGAATGCTGTTAGAAAAAAAGTAAAAGCCATATTAAAGCTTGAATCCATTCATCTTATCCATATTCACAATCCGCTCATTGGATTTCTTGTCTTGCTACAACCCAGCTTATGGAAGGTTCCTAAGGTTTATCATTTTCATAGTTCCTGGTTCGATGAAGAACGGATCAACGCTGTTGGTACGGCTCGTATATCCTTGGGGCTAAAATTTCGACTGGAAATGATTAGAATTATGGAATGGACGTGTTACAGATTTTCTAGAACTCTGCTTTTTCTGAGTAAATATTCTAAAAACCGTTTTAAAGATTATTATTCTCTATCCAATCCCGACCTGAAAATAATTCCTGGGGGTGTGGATTTGCATGACTTTCATCCCTTAAAACCTGAAGAAAATAACAATGCGATTCGTGAGAAGCTAAATTTACAAAAAGATTTGCCGCTAATATTGACAGTGCGGAGGTTAGAAGAAAGAATGGGACTGGAAAACTTAATATTAGCTGCCGAAATTCTTCTTAAAAAAAATCCGGAGAAAATTTTTCAACTGGCCATCGTGGGAAAAGGAAGTTTGCAGCAAAGGCTGGAAGACCTGATAGCAGAAAAAAAACTTTCTGATACCATTCGGCTTACAGGTTTGGTCTCCCGAGAAACTTTACCTCTGTATTTTAGAGTAGCCGATTTATTTGTTCTCCCCACAACAGCCATTGAAGGGTTTGGTCTGGTAACGGTGGAAGCCTTAGCAAGTGGCCTACCTGTAATGGGGACACCTGTTGGAGCAACGAAAGAAATTTTAGATCTGGTTGATCAAGACCTGCTCTTTGAAGGGACGTTACCCGAGTCTCTGGCAAAAGGTATGGAACACTTTCTTAATAACCCAGAATACTATTCCCAATTAAAATTCAAATGTAGGGAAACAGCTGAAAGAAACTATTCTTGGGAGAAGGTGACGGATCAAACGGAAGAAGAATTTATAAAAAATATTTTTGGCAATACACCTTTATGAACCTAAAATCTCCAAAACTATTCCTGTCATTATTAATTGTATTGGTATATGGCAATACAATTTTAAACTCTTTCCACTTTGATGACATCCCTTCCATATTGGAAAAACCCTGGATCCGGGGATGGGATAAAATACCTCAGTTTATTTTCAGTGTATTTCAGCGACCGCTGGTCATTCTCTCTTTTAATCTGAATTATGCCATCAGCGAATTTGAGGTATGGAGTTACCATGTTTTTAATATCTGTTTTCATATAATTGCCAGCTTGCTGGTTTTTAAACTTATCCAGCAGATAATGTATTTTCTCCAAGATATTTTAACTAAAAAGAATCCTCATCTTTTTTCATGGCCCTATATTGCGGCATTGGTTTTCGCGCTTCACCCTCTCAGCACACAATCTGTAACATATATATCGAGCCGTTCATCAATTTTGGCAACGATCTTTTATCTTTCAGGTCTCATTTTATTTTTTAAAGGTTTTGGTGAGCGAAAATTTAATAAGAAACCAGGCCGCATTTATTTTTTTGGTGCTACTTTTTTTCTCTTGTTGGGAGGCTTAACGAAAGAAATTATAGTTACACTCCCAGCGGCATTATTTCTTTTCCACTACTATTTTATTTCGAGAGAGAGTCCTGAGAAGTGGGTATCCAAAAATTTAAAATGGGTTTTATTGCTACTGATCCCTTTGCTGGCGGTGGTGGGATATAAACAATTTTTAGGGGGTGGGTTTTTAGCCGCTTCTTCAGCAGAACTACCTTCATCTACCTGGCTTTTGACACAAGCTTCTGTTGTCCCATTTGAATATTTTCGAAAATTTATTTTCCCATTTAATCTGAATTTAGATATTAATTTTCCTATTCTTAGCAACTGGCTGGATCCAAAAAATTGGTTGGGAATATTTTCTTTAGGTCTTTTAATCACTTTGTGGCTTCGAGTATCAATCGGCATTAAAAAAAAAGGACCTTGGGAAATTGAAAAGCGATGTGCTGGATTTTCTCTAGCTTGGATATTCTTAACTCTTTTACCAACCTCAAGTATTATTCCGCTATTAGATGCGGTGATGGAACATCGCACCTATTTACCGTTGGTCGGATTTGCTTTACTGGCAACCTCTATTTTTAGTTGGGCATATAGAACTGTGGCGGATCAAAATTTAAAATACCTTCCTATATCTCTCTTGCAAACTGGAATGTTTTTAATTTTAGTTTTATTTTCTCTTATTATTGTGGATAGAAACAAAGTCTGGAAAGATGAATTGACATTGTGGGCAGATGCCAGGCAAAAGTCCCCGGGTCTTGTAAGACCTTACAATAATTTGGGTGAGGCTCATGACAAGCTAGGAAACGTTGATAAGGCGATTGGGGAATTTAAGGGGGCTCTTAAAATCAATCCAAATTATTTTTTTGGATTAAATAATCTTGGGAATGTATACGGAAAGCAAGGAAAGTATGGAGAGGCGATAAACTATTTTGAAAAAGCCCTGGATCAAAAATCTGATTATAGTCCTGCGCATTATAATATTGCCCGAGCCTATCATCTCATTGGTAAGAAGCAGGAAGCAGCAGAATCATACCGAAAAGCAATTCGGTTTAATCCTTATTTCGAGCAGGCATTTTACAATCTAGCTTATTTGTCTATGGAACTGAGTGGGTTCGACGAGGCAATAGAAAACTTTAATAAGTTTATTAAAATGCAACCCAACCATTCAAGAGCGCACTTTGGATTTGGAAATGCATTGATGATGAAAGGCCAGTTGGATCTGGCAATGTTGGAATATCGTCTTTCGGGGAAATTAGATCCTACCTTTGCTCTTCCATATATGAATATAGCCAGTATACAGATGCAGACTAAAAATATTTCTGCTGCCATCGAAAATTACGAAAAGGCATTGAAGATCAACCCTGGTTTGCCTGCCATTCATTTAAGCTTGGGTATGATTTACTACCAATTTATGGATAATGCTCCTAAAGCACTCGGTTATTTGAAAGAAGCTCTTCGCCTCAACCCAGGCCAGCAAGGTGTCGCGCGACTCAAGTCCCTTATAGAAGCGCTGGAAAATAAGCAACCCGCATAAATTTGTTTAATAAAATAAAGATCTAACAGAAATATTTTTGTTAGGTTTAGAAGTTTAGGGGTACTAATCGATAAACCCTTATTGGTTTCATTTTATAATTGAGTCAAAAAAAATTGCCATAAATATCGGTAACATATGGCACTAAAATTAAAATTTTAGGAGAGATGATGAATATTGAGAGAAAAGTGTTTACTACAGGGAAACCTGGGCAAAGCCAATCATCAGAGCTCAATTCGTCATTCGATATCAGTACTGCTCTTGAAAATACTCGAAAACGTATGGGCCAATTTTTTAAAGGGAATCAGATATTGGGAAGGAAAGGGACAATTGGTTGTGTTTCGCTCGAAATAACTCAGCGCTGCAACCTGGATTGTTCATTATGCTATTTGTCTGAATCTTCTGCATTAGTAACGGATATGCCGATTGAAGAGTTATATCGAAGATTAGATGAAATTATTAATGTTTATGGTCCAGGTACAAATGTTCAGATCAGTGGAGGTGATCCCACGCTACGAGACAAGGATGAGTTGCTGGCCATTGTAAGTTATGCAAGGAAAATAGGTTTGCACCCTGCGTTGTTTACCAATGGGAAAAAATGCTCCAGGGAATTGTTGGTAGAGCTTTCTGAAGCTGGGTTAAGCGATGTTGCCTTTCATGTTGATTTAACACAAAACTTGAAGGGCTACGAAACAGAAGTAGATCTTAATGAGCTGAGATCAGAGTTAATTGAAAGGGCTCGCGGCCTTCCTCTTCTTGTGATTTTTAACACAACGGTTCACGAATCCAACTTTAAAGAAATACCGGCAGTGGTTGAATTCTTCATTAAAAACTCAGATGTAGTTGGTATGGCATCTTTTCAATTGCAAGCAGATACCGGTAGAGGAGTCCTGCATCAACGACCAGAACCTATTAATTTGGAAACGGTACAGAATAAGATTTCCCAAGGAGCGGGTAATCGTTTGCCTTGGGATACGATTTTGATAGGACATCCAAAATGCCATACGTATGTTCCTACTCTGGCGGTGAACGGCAAGGCCTTTGGTATTATTGATGATGCGCTTATATTCTCTGACTTCCTTAAAGATTTTAGCGATGTTACACATGATCGGCGAGAAGGCTCAATGAAAATTGCATGGACCTATTTAAAGAAATGCATAAGGAATCCGCAATGGATACTTCGCGCATTAACCTATTTTTTACCAAGAATATGGGAAATAAAAAAAGATATAATTGCAGGCAAGGGGAGAACAAATAAAATTTCTTTTTTCATTCAAAACTTCATGGATGAAAATAATTTGGACTCAGAACGGATAGATGCATGTTCTTTTATGGTAATGACAAAAGAAGGGCCAGTCTCGATGTGTAAACATAATGCAAATCGCGATGATTATATTTTGCAACCTATCCAGATTGAGGATGGGAATAAAACATTTTTTCCACTTCCAGCTGATAGAAAATCAGAACCAGTCATGATGGAAGCTAAAACAGTAGTAAATTGAAAATGTCGAATCAAATGCTCAAGTCTTTTACTTGTTTTATTGCGCTACTTTTATTTTTTTCAGGATGCGCTACCAAGGTGTTATCCCCCGAATTTATTATTTCAAAGGAAAACCAAAGGGGGGAGTTTTATGGTTTGCGTTCCTGGAAAAAGACTCTTGAAAAATATGTAGACGTCAGGGGAAAAACGGCCTTTAAAAAATTAGCATCAGATCATGTAGACCTACTTTTTTATTTGGACTATATAGCGAAAACAAGCCCTCAACTCAATCCAAAAAGTTTTCCAGAGGGGAAACATAAATTAGCTTTTTATATCAACTCATATAATGCGCTGGCTATGTATGGGGTTGTGTATCATAAGATTCCAAAGGATTTTAATAGGTTTATAGATCGTGCACGGTTTTTCAAATTCACCGAATACAATATTGGCAGTAACCATATATCCCTTTATGATTACGAAAACAAAATTATCCGACCTATAGGGGACCCGCGTGTTCATTTTGCGTTAAATTGTATGGTGGTTGATTGTCCTCGATTACCTAATAAACCCTTTATCGCGGAAATGCTTGATTCTCAATTGGATGAAGCATCTGTAGAGTTTTTAAATGATCCTAAAAAAGTATTTGTAGATCATTCCAAAAAAGAAGTGACTGTTTCCGAAATTCTAAAATTTTATAAAGAAGATTTTGTGAATCCAAAGCAGGCGGCATCTCTTCTGGAATATATAAATCGTTTTAGGAAAGAAAAAATCTCTTCATCCTATAGCATAGGGTTCTTCAAGTATGATTGGACCGTTAACAGCCAGTAAAAAATTAGAGCTAGGCCTGAGATATTTTATTGCCTCAGTTTTGCTTTTAACAGGAATAGGAAAATTGCTGGATGTACCTGGTTTTATCAAAGTTATAGATACCTACAAAATAATTCCTGTATTTTTACAACCCGCTATAGCGATATCAATGGTATTGGTTGAACTTAAAATTGCAGAAAATTTATTTCGAAAAATAAATTTAAAAATAACTGCATTGGTAGCTATAGCTTTGCATATCAGCTTTACCCTTTTAGCAACTCTGACACTCTTCCGTGGAATAGAGGTGCCCAATTGTGGATGTTTCGGCGTTTTTTGGGCCAGGCCTTTAACTTTTATAACTGTAGCTGAGGATGTTTTTATGGTGGGAGTGTGCGTTCTTCTGTTAAAGCTCTTGCAAAAAAATGAGAGCCAGATTTAAAAGACGATCCTACTCAATAAAAATCGATTAACACCATAACGGACATGGATTAAATCGAGTTTAATGTCTTTTCCCTTCAGTTCAGGAAATGTTTTGCTATTCTGGAATGATTGTTCAGCATCCGGGAAATTATTGAAATATTTTTGGGATGTAACAGAATCTTCGATGCCAGAGTACTCCTCTGTTTTACTATTCCAGACTCTTCCGGCAAGAAAAAAATAATCATCGACATCCACGTTTTTTTCGTTATCAATTGCTAAGTTCATTTCAACCCTCCTGAATTCAAAATCTTTAAATCGCTTTTAATATAATATTTTCACAAACCAAAGTCACGATTTTGATAAATTTATTTCTCGAAATACTGAATAAAATAACTATAATTGAGGTCCAATAATAGAGGATAGCCTATCTAAGAAAGTGGCTCAACTTACCCAAAGCGATACACACTCTTGAGGAATAGATAGTTATGTAAATCAGGGAGTTAAGTCTCTGATTCCTATTAACTTTAGAAGCTAAGTTATTTTAAAACAGGTGCTTTATGATGAAAAAAATGATATTAACTGCTCTCTTCCTGATCGGATTTTCTATTCCGGCTGCGGCTCAAAATTCTATCGAAAATTTAAACTGCACTGATTATCATGGATACCGAGTCCAAATTATTCCAGACTCTTCCGCAAGATTGATTGCCGAAGCAGATATTAGTACTTATGGTGTATCGCAAATTCGGATTAATCCGAAGCAATTGCAGGATTTATCGCCTAATGCTAGAGCCTTTGCGGTTGGCCATGTTTGCGCAAATCATACATTGGGCCACCTTGTAAGGCCAGTGGAAAATATATACCACCATTATGATCGGGTAGGGAACGCCGATTGCTCAGTTGCAGCAAAACTTTTTTATAGTGAACAGATAAATAAAGAAGGTATTGATGCGATCGAGGAGGAAATCAACCAGATGAGTCGAGAGCAATGGTCTTATTTCCCCGGTCCCGTCCGCGTTGTGACTCTGAATGAGGTTTGTGAGTTAAAACCTATGGACTAGGAAATTGTCAATTTTAAATTTAGCCGTAGCTGGAAATATTTTTTCCAACTGCGGCTTTTTTTTGGCGTTATCACCGTCGATTAAAACTTTTTGTAAGATTGCTTACAGTTATCCGACTTAATTACATGAGAATATTTGAAATATAATTTTTCCACATTGCTGGAAATATTTACGGAGAGTAAATGGAACTTGTTATCAGATTTATGAAAGCCATTTTTTCAATGAAAACTCCTTGGCCTCTATGGGTTGCTTTGTTGATGGTTCTCAATATGATTGCACCCATCTTTTTTATTGAAACTCTGGAAGCAAAAGTCGTCCTGATTTCAACTTTGGCTGGAGCTGGGTTGATGATATTACTATTTTATAAATATGGTTTCGTACGTTTGTTAGGGACAGGGCATATTTTCTGGGTCCCGGTTGTTATTTGGCTAGGTTCCCGGTTTTCGGAATTCTCTTTTGAAACGCCATTCGAAATCTGGGTCCTTTCGATAATGGTATTCAACTCTCACTCGCTTGTTCTGGATTTGATGGATGTTGTTCGTTATATTAATGGTGATCGAAAGCCAATGGTAGCTGTTTAGATCTAACTACCCTCGACACGATAATGAGATTCCAATTTGTGAACCAAACGTGAAAGTAAGAGGGTGAGTAGCAGGTAGGTCAATGCCACATAGGTATAGGTTTCAAAAAAATTGAAATGTTTGGTGGCATATTCATTTCCTACACGCAAAATATCAGAAATCGCTAGTACAGAAACCAAACTGGTGTCTTTCAACATTCCCAAAGTCTGGTTGCCAATAGCCGGAATGATGGTTCGCATGGACTGTGGAAGAATGATTTGTGCCAAAGCCTGTTTCTCGTTCATTCCCAAACTGCGAGCCGCTTCTCCTTGCTCTTTGGGTATTGCCTCGATGCCCGCACGAAAAACATCTGCCATATAGGCTCCGTAACTAAATCCAAAGCCCGCCACCGCTGCCACCAGTGCGGGCATGTGAATGAACTCTCCCAAGGCATAGTAGATATAAAATAAAAGAACAAGCAGCGGTACACCACGAAGTATCTCTGTATAAAAGGATACGGGAAGACGTATAGCTGGATTCTTAGAAAGCTTTCCCAGTCCGACTAGCAGTCCAACCAGAATGGCAGCAGCACTTCCTAGAAAAGTAACCAGTAATGTGTAAAAAATTCCGGCAGGTAATAGCGATAAAAGTTCAAGATATCCGCCGGATTGCTCGCTGGTAGCAAGTGCTTCCTTGGACGGCAGGTAAATCAAAAATACGACACTGATCAAGACAGCGATATTCCACGCTCCGGTTTGCGTGTTTATTTTTTTGTAGTTGGGCAATATTACTGACATGAGACTATATGTAATGGGCAACTAATATTAAGGAACTTGAGCCGCCTGACCCAGGTCCCATTTTTTATGAAGCTGGGCAACGGTTCCATCGTCAATCAACTCTTTTAAGGCAGAATTTACCTGGGCGATAAGTTTGGTATCATCTTTTCGAAAAACTACTGAATAAAATTCATCGGATAGAATTTCTCCAACCATTTTTATTTCTTGAAAAATGGTCTTATTTTTAAAAAACAGAGTTCCAGAGCTTTCGCCTAATACCGCGTCGACTTTTCCATTGACCATATCGGTTATGGCGTGGCCATACATTTGATAACCTTTTGTTCTTACCGAAGATTCTTTTTCCAAAAAGTAATAAGAGGTAGTTCCGACCTGAGCTCCAATCAAAGCATTACTTTTCTTAGCATCTTCAAAAGACATTATGTTCTTTTGATCTTTGTGAACAACTAGAGTAAGTCCGCTTTTGAGGTAGGGCATGCTGAAACTCATTCGTTGCTTTCTTTCTTCCAGAACGGTTACAGAACTTATGACCATATCGAATTTTTTGGTGATTAAGCCGCCAAAGAGCCCAGCCCACTCTACATTGACAAGGTGAACATTGAATCCTGCCTTATCGGCTATGGCTCGGATTAAGTCGGGCTCGAATCCGATCATGTCATTTCCCACGCTCATAAATGACATGGGTGGCAGCGTTGCATCGGTGGCAACAACATAGGTATCGCCTTTAGGATCATCGTTGTTTTCACAGTTGATAAATAGGCCGAGAAAGAATAAAATGATGATAGTACTGAAATAATTAATTTTCATTGATTTGATATACATCAGTGACCGCAAATAATACACGGACTTGATCTCCTGTTGAAATTTTATGCTGCACTGTTTTCCTGTGGTGCAGGGAAACTTTAAATATTGAACCGTCGGCAAGCTCAACCTGATATCGCGTATGACTCCCAAAAAAATCTATGCTGACGAGAATTCCTTCTAGACTGTTCATCGGTTCGTTATGCTCTTGGGCAAAATCGAAAAATATTTTTTCAGGACGGATATAGCATTGCTGATCTTTATTTTCCACAGCTCCTGCAATAAATTGAATCTTCCCGCTTTTCCCCAAAGAAAGTGTAATCATGTTTCCAGTTTTATGTTCGATCTTTCCAGTAAGGCAATTAATTTCCCCAAGAAAGTTGGCAATGAAGGAAGATTTTGGACGCTCGTATAAATCGGCAGGAGTTCCTGATTGTTTGATAGATCCTTTTTCCATGATGCACATTTTAGTCGCCATGCTCATGGCTTCTTCCTGATCGTGAGTGACAAAAAGAAAAGTGATTCCCAGTGCTTTTTGCATTTCTACTAGTTCTTCCCGCAGATGTTTTCTCAAGCTGGGGTCGAGAGCAGAAAGGGGTTCATCCAGTAGCAATATTTTTGGACGATTGATAACCGCTCTTGCTAAAGCGACACGTTGCGCTTCGCCGCCGCTGATATTTTGGGGATATGAATATTTCAAATCTCGCAAATGTGTGATTTCTAAAAGTTCATCAATTCGTTTTTCGATTTCCGATTCTGCAAGTTTTTTCACACGCGGTCCCACAGCGATATTGTCATAAACCGTCATATGTGGAAATAGGGCATAGTTTTGAAAGATCATCCCAACAGGTCTTTTTTCAATAGGTAGAGAACTTATTTCATCGCCCTCTACCCAAATCTTTCCTTTATCGGGAGACTCAAATCCCGCTATCATGCGCAAAAGAGTGGATTTACCGCAACCGCTTTGGCCTAAAAGGATAAACCTCTCGCCTTTGTCAATTTCCATGGAAATATCATGGAGAACGGGTTTATCGCCAAATGATTTAGAAATCGAATCTAGCTTTAACATTTCAGGTCTTTTTAAGGAAACAGAGTTGCAACACGCATGCATTTTATATAAATTCTCTAAGGAATTATACAAGCATTCGAGGAAGAGAATATGCAGGTCTTGGTTATTGGCGGTGGCGGACGCGAACATGCACTGGTCTGGAAGATAAAACAGAGCCCTAGGGTCGAAAAAATATTCTGCGCGCCAGGAAATGCTGGAACAGCAGAAATTGCTGAGAACATTCCCATCGCGGCAGATGATATTAAAGGTCTTTTGGAATTTGCATTAGAAAAAGGAATTGGGTTGACGGTGGTGGGTCCTGAACAACCCTTAGTGAAAGGGATTGTTGATCAGTTCGAAGAAAAAGGGTTGCGCATTTTTGGTCCCAATGCGCGTGCGGCCGAGCTGGAAGGCAGCAAATCTTTTTCAAAAGATATTATGAAAAAATATGGACTCCCAACTGCAGAGTATAAAACCTTCAACTCTGCAGATAGCGCAGCAAAGTATATCGAAAATAAGAATTGTCCCTTAGTTGTGAAAGCAGATGGTCTTGCAGCAGGTAAAGGAGTGTTGTTATGCCAAACTGTAGATGAAGCTCTGGCTGCTGTCGATTCGATAATGGGAAAGAGATCATTTGGTGAAGCGGGCGACCAAATTGTCGTCGAAGAATTTCTAGAAGGAGAAGAAGTTTCTGTTCTGGCTTTTAGTGATGGGCAAACGGTTTTGTTGATGGATTCAGCCCAGGATCATAAAGCTGCATATGATGGTGATAAGGGTCCTAATACAGGTGGAATGGGAGCCTATTCTCCGGCACCGATTTTTACTGAGACAATGCGACAAAAAGTTCGCGATAAAATTATGTTGCCTATGGTTAGGGCCATGCAACAAGAAGGTCGACCTTATAAGGGAATTCTCTATGCCGGATTGATGTTGACTAAAACAGGTCCACAGATTCTTGAGTTTAACGCTCGTTTTGGTGATCCTGAAACTCAACCGCTCCTTGTTCGAATGGATAGCGATATAATTCCGATATTTGAAGCATGTATAGATGGAACGTTGGATGAATGTCCACTGCAATGGAAAAGCGAATCATCTGTTTGTGTGGTGATGGCTGCAAAGGGCTATCCTGACTCTTATGAAAAAGGAAAGTCTATATCAGGATTGAAAGATGCCAACGCTCTTCCCGGTGTTGTGGTGTTTCATGCAGGGACTAAAGAACAAGACGGAGAGGTGTTAACACAAGGAGGCAGAGTTTTAGGCGTGACTGCTATCGGAGAAGATACTGCCACTGCCATCTCCCGTGCCTACAATGCCATAGAAAAAATTGAGTGGGATGGTATCCACTATAGAAAAGACATTGGTCACCGAGCCAACAGTTGATTCTTTTGATTTAAATTATTACAGGAAACCCCGGCTCACCGATTTTCAAATTTCCACAAAGAGGAACATTGAAAACCGGTGAAACTCCCAAGCCCGGAAATTTTAACCGGGATTTCCCTTTTTTTTCTTTGCCAGATACAATTTCTTTTGGCACTCATGCGAACAGTATTTTGAATTGGGATGCCGAGGATGAAATTCCCTCTTACAAACTACGCAAATTTTATTGTAGAACTTTGTATTTTTATTTTTTTCAATGGCAGGTTCTTTAAAGCTATTTATCAAAGAACGGACTTTTTTAGTTGAAGGTTGATTGAAAAAATCTTTGCTCTCTTGGGTTACCTGGCTTCCCCTCAATGTTTTTTTAAGTTTTCCATTTTTATCATAAACCTTACATTCATAAGCCATAATCTGGCCGCCATTTCTAAGGCTATATAAAACCTCTTATTGTTTTATTAATCGGAAAATATTCCATCCGGAATATTGATCTGTTTTTGCGTGCCTCTCATTTTTATAAGTAAATACCTTAATCAGGCAACTGGGACTGTTTGTCTCTTTTTGAAAATCCATTTGGATGAGATGAGGGCGAATTTTTAAGACAGCCTCCTTTTGATTATTAAGAGGTTTTAGTTTTATTTTTACGTATTTATTTTTGGAAACAAAAGAAGATTTACTAATTCCAATTTTGTATGTTTCATCATTTTGAGAAATATATGATACTTCGCTATTATTAATTGAAATAAATCTTAAATTTGTTGTCTCAGGGTTGTCAGCAGCCCATTTTCCTGATGCTGTTTTCGGACAACCCGATTGCAGCCATTCTTCATCGTTCCAACCAAGAGAATAGCTGGGAGAAATAAAGAAGGACAAAAGACCCGCAAATATGAAAAGAAGAGTGATGAACAGGTTTAATATGTGATTGCGACCTTTATAAAAATATTTTTGCTTAGACATTTTATATTGATGGGTCTAAATAGAAGACTTTTTTGAAAAATTAATAATGTGTTCTGATAAGAGATTTGAAAAAATATCCAGATCATAAGGCCAGGCATACTGAAAGTTCATTTCTGGATACTTTAGGCGAAGAGCCTCTACTTCGTCGGGTATTTCTTTCTCTGAATGCGATCCGCCTGGAGTAATCATTGTGGTTATCAGTATGATTTTTGTAACATTCTCTTCTGCCAATTCGTCAGCCGCTTGTTCTATCGATGGAAAGCAAAACTCATTGTAGGCAGTTTTTAATATATAACCGTCCAATCGGGGAGCAAGGTTGGAAGCTAACTTCTCTAATCCAGATTTATAGGGATCTGATTCAGGTGTTCTTTCCCAGTTTCTAATGATAGATTCCAGATCCTTTTCTTCTGAGGTTATGGGAGTGCCCCTTCTTATTCTTTGCTTGTGAATTTTCATAAAATCTTCAACAACTTCTTTGGGGATATCGCTAGGCAATCCGCCATGGCCAATAAGAATCACTGCTTGCTTGGGAGTTTCCATTTTTTTATCCATTCCCAGGTTGAAAACCTGTATTCGAAAATATTAATTTATACTGCAGTTAGTAATTGTTTTTCAAAATCTTCCAACCAATTGTTGAAGTTATTAAAATCCTCAATTTTTGTGATTCCGGGTAAATCTTCTGGAGTGCCCTTTCCCCCTGAAACAAGAGTTACATTTTTGTTCAATTCAGTTTTTATTTTTAGAAGACAATCTTCAGGATCTAATAATTTTTTTCCAGAGGAAATGCTGAGGCAAAGGAGTTTAGTTTCAAAATTATTAGCCGTTGAAATAATATCTTCCAATGGTGTATCCAGACCCAGGTAGATGATCTTCGCGCCAGAAAGACTTGCTACAACAGCAGACATGAGCAGTCCCAAGTTATGAGTTTCCCCTGGTAAAGTTGCCATTAATAAATTCCAACCTTCTTTTCTGCTATTAAGTTGCCGCCATTTTGGGGTGAGAAAACTATCTATGCATTCCGTTGCAAAATGTTCTTGGGGAATAGAAAGTTCATCGGATTCCCATCCCTTGCCTACTCTTTCAATTAAAGGGATCATGTATTCAATAATGAATTTAAGAGGACCGGATTTATTCCATTGTTCATGAAAACCCTGAATAAGGCAGTCGTCATCGTATTCATGAATCCCCTTGATCCAACGCTCAATTAACAGTTCGTTAGAGGAGTTTTGATTTTCCTGGGTTGATTTGAGATTAGGATTCAGTAAAGGTTTCAATCCTATCAAACCATGCAATTCTTCCAAAGTTCCAGATACCACTTTACTAGCCCGATACCCCGATTCTAAAGCTTTGGCAATTGCCCTTAGCCTGGGAACATCTTCTTTGGGATATCGACGATGACCAGAAGGCAACCTTTGGGAATGGGGGGTGCCGTATCGCTTTTCCCACATTCTCAATGTGTGAGTCGTTATTCCGGTCAATCGTGCCAGTTCACCTATCGAAATCAAGTTTTCCATTTTGCTTTTGTCAATCATAGTAATTGTGATCCCTTGTATTTGAAAAGGGAGTTAAATATTGTCCTTAACCGTATCTTTATTCAAATCTGCTTTAGCGAGATTTTCTTTTTCAATGTGGTTAAGGATGATTAGTCCGCCAGAAGTTCTTTCAACAAGAAAGTTATGTCCGGAAATAGAAAGTTGGAATTTGTTCCCAGATTTAATTCCATATTCATTCAATAAATTTTGTTCCAGGTTGGTCAAACCTACGAAGAGGTTTCCCTTGACCTCATACATATGTTTTACAATTTTTGCGTTGGTAGTATTACCAAATATCCATTCAACTTGCAGACGGTCATGGTTATGCCCAGTATGAAATTGTTTTTGTATAGAAACTTTTGAGACTTTTGAAATTTTTCTAAAGGGAAGAATCTCAATGTTCATAGTTGTGTTAAAAATTGAGGCATCTGTAACCTTAAGACCTGCTGAAGTCCTTTCGAATGTGATATCAATATTTTGAACGATAGAGCTGAATTTATTTCCAACTTTGACTCCATAGTGATTGAACTTTTTCTGCTCGAAAGGATTTAAACCAATAGCCCCTGTAGGTTTTGTAGAGTTCAGGTCTCTCTCAATTTTTGAATGTAGGTTTTCTGAAAACTGCCATTTAAATGGAACCATGGAATGATCATGATTGGAATGGGCGAACACCGTGCCTGAAGCTATTAATGTCAAAGAAGCGATTGCCAGAGTTTTGAAGAGGGTTTGCTTTGCTCTCATCTCGTTGTCTCCCTTTTTGTAATTATAGTTAAAAACTTATAACCTTGTATAAGTTTAATATTAGACATTTTATTAGATTTGTCAATATTAACTTAGACAAAAATAACTATTTTGTATAAGTATTTTATTAAATAGTTGAAATATAAGGATTTTTATCTAAAAAATTCTTTATGTTCAGGAGGTAGGTGGTAGCATTATTATTATGGAATCTAAGCTAAAAGTAGGGGTAAGCAGTTTCTTGCTAGGGGAAAAGGTGCGTTGGAAAGGAGAAGATAAACAAAACTCTGACTTACTAGACGATTTGAATAAAATTTTCGAATATATTCCTGTTTGCTCTGAAGTGGAGGTGGGCATGGGTGTGCCGAGGGAAGTTGTATTTTCAGACTGGTTCTAATTTAATCTGTAATTTTAAATATCGGGGTTCTAAAGGTGATGCAAAAAAGGCCCCAGCAGTTTCGTGCTGGGGCCCATTTTAAATTAATCCAGTCGAAGACTTAAGCCAATATATTCAACAATAATAGAGCGACAATGTTGATAATTTTGATCATCGGGTTAATAGCAGGTCCAGCCGTATCTTTGTAAGGATCACCAACTGTATCCCCCGTAATAGCGGCGTGGTGAGCTTCTGAGCCCTTGCCACCGTGATTACCGTCTTCAATATATTTTTTAGCGTTATCCCATGCACCACCACCAGCAGTCATAGACAATGCCACGAACAAACCAGTAACGATGGTGCCCATAAGCATTGCACCCAAAGCAGAGAACGCAGCTGATTGACCACCAATTGCATTAATAACGTAATACATAACGACTGGTGCGAACAATGGAAGCATTGAAGGAAGTATCATTTCCTTGATTGCAGCTTTCGTCAGGATATCTACACATTTTCCGTACTCTGGCTTTCCAGTGCCATCCATAATGCCCGGTATTTCCCGGAACTGGCGACGTACTTCAACAACAATAGCGCCTCCGGCCCGGCCAACAGCCATCATACCCATGGAACCAAACAAGTATGGCAACATACCACCAATGAATAGTCCAATAACAATGTATGGGTCTTGTAGACTGAATGTTACGTCCAATTCTGGGAAGTAATGCTTCAAGTCTTCTGTATAAGCGCCAAACAGAACCAAGGCGGCCAAGCCAGCTGAACCAATTGCATACCCTTTGGTTACAGCTTTTGTGGTATTACCAACAGCATCTAAAGCGTCTGTTGTTTTGCGAACGTCTTCAGGAAGGTCTGCCATTTCTGCAATACCACCCGCGTTATCCGTTACAGGGCCAAAAGCATCAAGGGCAACAACCATACCAGCTAATGCAAGCATTGCAGTTGCAGCCATTGCGATACCGAACAAGCCAGCTTGCAAATAAGAAACGATGATACCTGCACTAATTACAATTGCGGGAAGCGCTGTCGCTTCCATTGATACAGCTAAACCTTGGATAACGTTTGTGCCATGACCTGTCTCAGACGCAGCAGCAACGCTTTTTACAGGGCGGTAATCGGTACCTGTATAATATTCAGTGATCCAGATAATCAAACCTGTGACAACCAATCCTGTGATCGAGCAAACAAGCAATTGCATACCATTGATGTCGCGACCAGCCATGTCGTATGCTTTATCAAAACCGATGTATTTTTGAATAGTTACAGCAATCAAACCAGCAGATATAACGGTAGTTGCAATAAAGCCCTTGTACAAAGCTCCCATAATTGAGTTATTTGAACCCAATTTAACGAACCAGGTTCCAATAACAGAAGCAATAATACATACGCCACATACTAATAAGGGTAGAAGCATCATGCTTTCTTGAGTGGCACCAGTGAAGTAAATAGCTCCTAAAAGCATGGTTGCAACGATTGTAACCGCATAGGTTTCAAATAAATCAGCGGCCATACCGGCACAATCGCCAACGTTGTCGCCAACGTTATCAGCAATAACGCCTGCGTTACGGGGATCATCTTCCGGGATACCAGCTTCGATTTTACCAACCAAATCAGAACCAACGTCTGCACCTTTGGTAAAGATACCACCACCCAAACGAGCAAAGATGGAAATCAATGAGGCTCCAAAACCAAGAGCAACCATGGATTCTAAAATATGGCGCATGCCTTCAGCTGAGTTTGGGTCAATTATGTTGCGCAGTACGATATAATAGCCAGCAACTCCTAATAGTGCCAAGCCAACAACCAACATGCCTGTTACAGCCCCAGATTTGAACGCAACATCCAATCCACCAGCTAAACCAACACTGCGGGCGGCTTCTGTTGTCCGGACATTTGCTCGAACAGAAACGTGCATTCCGATGTAGCCGGCAAGACCAGAAAGGACAGCACCAATGACGTAACCTATTGCGCTCAGCATTCCTAGCCAGAAGCCAATCAAAATACCGATGATGACACCAACAATAGCAATTGCTGTATATTGGCGGTTCAAATATGCTCCAGCGCCTTCTTGAATAGCGGCGGCAATTTCTTGCATACGTTCGTTACCAGCAGGTGCTGCTAATACGGAACGAACAGCCCAAGCACCGTAAAGCAATGCGACAACGCCACATAACAAAACTAAATAATAAAGATTCATTTATACCTCTGATTAGTGTGAATTAATTGGTTTTATATTCAAGCCTTTAACAGACCATATCGATGAAATAAGTTAATATCCAAATAGCTTTCTAATTTTTACTAACCGCAAGAAAGTACGTAAATTTTCGCGGAACATACCAGAAATATAAGAATAAAGCAACTCAAGGCCTTGTTGCGTGAATTGGTGCTCTTAAACAATTAAATATGTTTGGAAAATAAAATAAATAGTGATTTCTTTTCAGATGATTAGTTGTTGTTTGTATTATCAACCGATCGCACTAAAATATCATAAATAAGGCCTTTACCAAAATTGCGGTCTGATATTAATTTTAGTCTTTGTTTTAAGATAAAGATATCGATTCTCTACTAGGCCTTCTTTAACCTATTGATTTTAAGTATTATTGCGGGTTCATATACATAAAGAAACATTAATATTAAATTTTTATTTATTGTTTACTTGGTCCGGAGGCTTTGTGGCGAGTTTGTTTGCTCAAGCGTCATGAAACGCGCACTGGCATAGCCCATTATTGAAGAAAATGAGTTGCGAAATAAGCAAGCTCGCGTAAAATTTATTTCTAAGGTTCGTTGCGTAGATGGAGATAGGAGTGAACTCTAGTAGAGGCTTTGGCTTGTTAGTCGAGCTGGAGTTCTTTGCCTTCGGATTCGACAGCTTCCATTTGTTTGTCGAACATCCGGTGTGAGAGATACCAACAGCCCCAGGAGACGATGACCACCGTGCTGATTCCTAAACCGCCCCAGAGCAAAAGGTTGTCGCTGGAAGATATACCGCGAAGAAAGATAAACGCGCCTAGCGGGAGTGCCATGACGAATCCGAAACAGGAAAGCAACATCGAGCTACGCGCATAATATTTTGGGCGCACATCAATATTGAGCTCCGTAAGGTATTTCTTGTTTTCAGGCAAGGCAGCATCGAGCAGTTCAATCTCCTCTTTACAAATCGGGCAATATTGACCTCCCCAGAATGCATTTTTACACTGTAGACAAAACTTGACCATAGGTTACTTTGTTTTTTTTATTGGTCTTTAGAATACCTCATTTATAATAGTCCTACAACTTTTGCTCCCTCTTTATAGAAATGAATATGACAGATAAAAAAAAGATCGTGATTTTAACGCATGGTGGGGCGGGTTCCGACCCGGCCCATTCAGATGGAACCGCCATTGCCGGGCAGATCGGGATAATGGGGTTACAAACTGGTGAGCCAGTTTTGGATGCTGCTTGCAATGCTGTGACTATTTTGGAAGACGATAGCCGATTCAATGCAGGAATAGGATCTCACCACCGTGATGATGGCTCAGTGCAAATGGATGCCTCATGTATGGACAGTTCTGGCGCGTTCGGTGCTGTTGCCACGTTGGAAGGATTCAGGAACCCGATTCAAGTGGCGCGCATAGTGAGTCAGTCGGAATATCGAGTCTTGGCTGGAGCAGGAGCAGCAAAGTTTGCATCAAATCAAGACTGCAAAACAGTTACCTTGGATGAAATTAATAATACGGGAAAAGACTTTTCCACAACCGATACCGTGGGTTGTGTAGTTCGCGATGGAGATAAATTTGCCGCTGCACTCAGTACAGGCGGAATTGACCAGGCACATTCAGGTCGGGTTGGCGATGTCCCCTTAATTGGTTGTGGACTTTATGCAGGACCCGAGGGAGCCGTCGCTACTACGGGAGATGGAGAAGCCATCGCTATGCAGATGACAGCCTTCCGCGCTTACCAACTCATTGAACAGGGCATGGACCCTAAAGCTATTGTTCCCACCGCAATCGGTTGGTTTAAAGAACCCACTGCTTTTGGCATTATCGTTGTCAGTAAAAAGGGTTTCGCCGGTGGAGCAAATCAGTCCATGGCCTGGACCGCATCTGAAATAGAAATCCCCCTCTAGCCCACCACGTGGGGGAATAAAGGCTTTGTGATAATATTGGCAGGGGTATCGACCTATAGGCTCCACGCCGAGTGGTTATAAGAATCTATTGATGATGGTTGGGCCAAATATTTCAAACCGTTTTTCGAGAAAACCAGGAACCTCGCGAGGGGTAGCAGGGTCTCTTCTTAATTTCTCAAGGTCCAACGGAGAGCTATTGTCAAAAACCTGAGGATCGGACTCCTTTAGCTTTTCTTGATTTAGAAAAAAGATATTCAGAATGTCGGAAGCGCGAGAATTCTCAAACTGATTTTCGGATTTCGAAGAGGAAAAGAATTTTTCTAAAGAAAAAGAAGCGTCTTCTGTCTTTTCCTGTTGCAGAAAAAAGATATCCCGAATGTCAGAAGCGCGTGAATTTTCAAATGGATTATTGGAACTGGCAGTACGATTTTTTTCTCCAGAGCTTGTTCTCAAAATTTGAAATTCGGCAAGTAACTTTTCAAAGTTCCCCCCGGCTATGGCATCCGCCTGCTTTTTTTGTGCCTCGGTTAATCCGTTCAGGCAACTACAAATGTGGTTAACGCTTTCCATATAAAGCTTTACGGCTATTTAGTCGTCCCTGAAAAACCCTATTTCCAGAGAAAAATGGTAAAGAAGGTCCGTGTTTTTATTCAGCAATCGGTCGAAAATGGTTTTTGAACAACCACGAAAAAAGAAATAATAAGAAAGCCCTTA
>JBLFWU010000007.1:0-79676 GCA_047610985.1 Nitrospinales bacterium
TCTACTGCTACAAAGATAATGATCTAATAACCTATATTTTTTAACCCGAGTGGTACACTTTTACTCCGCCACACTGGTACATTTTTACTCTGCCCTTGACAGTCTGGAAATTGCGAAATAATTCGACCTGCAAGTGAAATATCTTTGGTGCCAACGTTAATTCCTGCCGCTTTAGCAAAAGATTTTATGATTGGAAGAAAAGAACCGCTCGCTAATTCTGGAGCCTCGTCAACTTTGGTGTAAATAATATCTGGTTGATTTGACATCGTTTGTACCCTTTTTAAAATTGTTTAAAAATTCGACCTATATAGAAATTGATTAACTTGTTATTGCTGTCAGGAGATAGCTTAAAACCTTTTCAAGTTAGGCCATGTATCTTTTGTCTGTAATTTAAAGAGCTTTCTGCTAGTT
Source organism: Nitrospinales bacterium (assembly GCA_047610985.1). Lineage (GTDB taxonomy): Bacteria > Nitrospinota > Nitrospinia > Nitrospinales > VA-1 > UBA8687. The sequence continues at coordinate 412 of JBLFWU010000007.1, forward strand.
GATCTCTTTTCTTGATATTTATATTTTCAAACTATTTTCTGTATGGTAGTGTAAAAATAGAATTATAAAAATTCGATAATATATTTAAAATAATTTGATTTAATCGAACTAAAGAGCTCTGAAAAAATGGACTGGTTAAACTATCATCATTTGTTTTATTTTTGGGTTACGGCATCAGAAGGAAGTATTAATAAAGCTTCAAAGAAGCTTGGTATTGGGCAACCCACTATCAGTACTTTAATAAAAACTCTGGAAGAGTCTTTGGAGCAAAGTTTGTTTGACCGGAAAAATAGAGCTCTTGCCCTTACAGAAGTGGGAAAAGTTGTGTTTGATTATGCCAGCCAAATATTTGCCTTGGGAAACGAACTTTTGGAAGTGGTGAAAGATGGAACATTTTCTCAAAAGGTCCATGTTCATTTCGGTGTTCTCGATAGCGTTCCAAAGCATCTCGTGCAGTCATTGATTCTTTCCGCTCAAAAAACAGGTCCCTGTGTAGTTTCTATCCTTGAAGGTGATGAAGAATATCTATTTCGGGAGCTTCAGGCTCATCGGGTTGATTTGGTGGTCTCAAATTTCCCTCCATCCATTGGGGATAAAAAACAATTTTTTTCCAGATTTTTAGCAAAACATTCGGTGGCAATTTATGGTGCAAAAAAATTTCAGCCATTGAAGCGTAAATTTCCATCTTCACTCCAGGGCCAGCCCTTCATCATGCCATCACTACATAGTAAATTTCGTCATGACCTGAACCACTTTTTTAAAACCAATAATATAAATGTGGATACCATCATTGAAACTCAGGATACCAGTATTCAAAAATTGCTTGGAATTCAGGGCATGGGTTTGGTTCCTTTGCCTGAGTTCGCTGGAGTTGGGCTTGTTAAGGAGAAAAAGCTGTTTAAACTTGGGACGCTTCAAAAGGTTACGGAAGATTTTTGGCTGGTCTCAAGCCCCAGGAAATTTCAAAATCCTATTGCTAAGAATATTATGGAAAAATTTAACTGGAAAACGTAATTTCTAACTTGTTGAGCAATTAAAAAAAGGAATGTATCTAGTCGTGAAGAAATTTTGGAGTAAATTAGATCTGCAATTTCTACAACATCAGCACGATTTTCTTGGACCCAGTCTTTGCCTGTGAGTCCTGCATCAAGGACGCCACTTTCAACATAATGTGCGATTTCTTCAGCACGTATTAACAGGCATTCGATTTCACTATCATCAATTGATGGGAAGTAGTACCGACTTTTTTATTTTTATGTTGTATCCAGCTTTGGCAAACAGGTTAACTGTGGCTTCTTCAAGGCTTCCTTTGAGAATGCCTAGTTTTTGTATATTACTACTCATAAATTATTTTTCTATGAACATCATTAAAATGGCTCGACAAGTAAACTTTGTCGATTTTTTAAGAGTTTGTCTAAATCGAGGTTGTTTGTTTAACGATTAAACTTAATAGGAAATCGTACGGTTGATAATCACTCTTTGAGTTTGTAACCTTTTCCCAATCTCCTGTAATTATTAGCATTCTTAAATCGAATTTATATTTTAATGGTAAGCATACTGTTAAATTTCATTGCGTAATTCTTTAAGCAAGGCAAAGCACATACCTATCATTATTAGTGCGAAGGGGAGTCCTGAAGCGATGGCGGCAGTTTGTAATGCTTGCAAGCCACCAGCCAATAACAATACGGATGCAATAACACCTTCGGTCACTGCCCAGAAAATTCTCTGGTTTTTAGGTGGATTCTGATCACCTCCAGCTGTCAATATGTCTATCACCAAACTACCTGAATCTGACGAAGTCACAAAAAAAGTTACGATGACTAATGTGGACAATGCCGCAGTAACTTTCTCCATTGGGAGGTAGGCCAAAGTTTCAAACAGGGCGGTACTGACGTTTGCAGAAACGGCTTGGGATATAGGGGCGCCTTCAAAAATTTCCAAATAGAGGGCGGTGCCACCAAAAACGCTCAACCAGATAAATGTGGCAAGCACTGGAGCGAAGAATCCTCCTATAATAAATTCGCGTAGGGTCCTTCCTTTGGAAATGCGTGCTATGAACATTCCCACAAACGGTGCCCAGGCTATCCACCAGCCCCAGTAGAAAATGGTCCAGCTGGCCTGCCAATCTGGTTTTGCGACCCATTCGCTCCAATAACTAAAATAAAAGATATTGCTGACATAATCTTTCATTCCATTCCCAAAAGTTTCCAAGATAAACATTGTTGGGCCAAGCAAAAATATAAAGGCAACCAGAATTATGCTCAAGCAAATATTGAAATAGCTGAGTCGACTGATGCCTTTCTCAAGTCCTAGCACCACTGAAACCGTGGCGCATGCGGTGATGATGGCAATCAAAATAACCTGTGTCATTTTGGTTTCGGGGATGTCACCCAGGAAATTGAGGCCAGAATTGACTTGCATGGCTCCCAACCCTAGAGAGGTGGCTACGCCAAACATGGTTCCTACTACGGCGAAGATATCGATAGCATGACCCCATGGCCCATAAATTTTATTCCCCAGTAACGGATAGAAACAGGATCGAATGGTTAAAGGCAGTCCCTTTCTATAAGAAAAATAGGCTAGGGAAAGTCCGACGACAATGAAAACGGCCCAGGCGTGCAGACCCCAGTGAAAATAAGTGATCCCCATAGCTAGGCTGGCAGGGGATAGGTGGGAATCGATACTGGGCGGATTGGTGAAATGCTTGATAGGCTCGGCGATACTCCAAAACACTAATCCGATTCCCATTCCCGCGCTGAACATCATGGCAAACCAGGTTATATATCCGAATTCTGGTTTGTCATTAGGTTGCCCTAAACGGATGCGGCCAAACCGGCTAAAGAGAAGAAAGAATATGAAAATAAGGAACAGGATCGTGGTAATCGTGAATACCCAACTGAAATCTTTGACAATGGAGGACTGAACTGAATCAAAAATCTTTTTGGATGATTCGCCAAATAAAGTTGCCATCAAAATAAAACCCAGCATGATGATAGCCGATATAATAAATACTGTAGGGTTGGTTCTTTTGAAAAATAGAACCGGTTGGATTTTTATTTTAGATTCCATGAGTAATTTTGGATGGAAATAGGGTTGATAATGAAGAGTTAAGATCTATAAAAATATATTTCTCACTACCTTATAATCGCATCCCTCAGGTGTATATAAATAAAATTGTATGCTGATTTTTTTTTGCGCAAGTCATGTTATTTTATTTTTTAGAAAAAGAGGGGCAACTTGCGAATCCCGCTATTTTACTGTATATTAGCACCCTGCATTGAAATTCTAAAGGGTCTTCCCCTTATTAAATAAATCAATATTTGTTTTTTTCTTTATTTTTTTCACGCAGTAGGAATGATTGTTTCCGAAATTTATTCCTAAAATTAATTATAATTGAGGAGATTTTATGAGTACTGCTTCTGAAAAAACTGCTGTTGATAAAGCCGAAGAATATTACAATAGTACTCCGGCTGATGAATTTTATTTTAAAATTTGGGGTGGTACCCACATCCATGTAGGGATTTACAATCATCCTAAAGAGCCCATCAAAGATGCCAGCCCAAGAATTGTGCACATGATGGCATCAAAATTAAAATTAGACAGCACTACCAAATTGCTGGACTTGGGTTCTGGTTACGGCGGTGCCGCTCGATACCTGGCCAAGGAATTTGGTGTTCAGGTAACATGCCTCAACCTCAGCGAAACTCAAAACGAAAGAAATCGTAGCCTGAACAAAGAGGCGGGATTGGATAACCTTATAACGGTAGTCGAAGGCAATTTTGAAGATATCCCTTTCCCTGAAAATTCATTTGATATAGTTTGGTCTCAGGATGCGATCGTTCACAGTTCTAGCCGAGCAGTTGTGGTTTCGGAAGTTGTTCGGGTGCTAAATGCCAGTGGTGAATTTATTTTCACAGATGTAATGCAGACATTCGATTGTCCTGAAAGTATTTTAAAACCTGTCCTAGACAGAATTCACTTGGATTCATTAGGCTCTTTCGGCTTTTATGTAGAACAGGCCAGAAAGCTTGGCGTAAAAAAGACCGAAGTTTATAACTTGTCCGAACAATTAACTACTCATTACCAGCGTGTGATGGAGGAAACCGAAGATCGCTATGATGAAATGGTTGAGACCTGCGGAAAAGAATATATCGATGCAATGATACAGGGCTTAAAACACTGGGTCGAAGCTGGGAAGAACGATCATCTGTCCTGGGGAATTATTCATATGAATAAGAGTGATGTAGAGCAAACAGCATAGCCATTCTGGATGGCATAATATGTTGCGACCCCAAAATGAATATGAAACTTCTTAATCCCTATAACGGGATATGAAGCTAGCATCTCCAAGGATATCTTTCCTATGGTGATGGATTGCAGTCAGAAAACAAAAATGCTCAAAGTGGGGTTAAATGCCCGCTTTGGGCAATTTTGTTTAAAGATCTTTGATCAATAAAGCATTCATGATGGATAAACTGAGCTCTATCTTATAACGTATTCCCGCCTCTTTACTCACCCTGCCCATTAAGTTGGAAAGCCTACTTGAATAAAAATGGTGCAACTAACGGGGTCCCGTCAGCATGCGAAAACCTTTTATCAGGCAAAACTAAATACTGCGCCTAAAACACCACCAAATATTCCGCCCCAAACAACTAGCCACCCTAAATGAACTTTGATGATATTTTGAACCATTTCTTTCACCAATTGAGGTGTTAATTCACTTAAACGTTTATCAATAATCGTTTCTATTTTAGAAACAATATCCTGACCTACTTTGTGAGAATCCAATCCCTGCTTCAATACATTTTTAAAACGCTCAGACTCTACCATTTCACGCAATGTAGTTTTCATTTTTTCCATAAAAGGTTCTCTTAAGGGAATAAGCGCCTGTTCCCCACCCATCATTTTTAACATTTCGCCAAAAGAAGACTCCATTATGGACGTCACTAACGCCTTATAAATTTTGTCATAATCAATGGCATTCAATAGTGGGTCGATATTAAAAATATGGCTACCCTGCTGTTCCTCTCCTTCAATAAACTGTTCAACATTTTCCTGAGTAAAAAACTGCTTCATCATTAATTCTTTAATAGCTAACTTAAACTCATCAAAACGGTTAGGGATTACCCCAGAACCATATAGAAATGGTACTTTCTCAAACAACATATGAATCGCCAGCCAGTTAGTGACGGCACCTGAGAGCGCAAAAAAACCAATGGATTTCATTAAATCTGGTTCTACAGGACTTAAATAACCGGCAACAATAATTAAAACAGCAATTAAATTAGTAAAAAAACTCTTGTTGAAAATTTGCTTCATTATTATTTTTCTTTCTTATTTTTTAAATAGGGTAGAGAGAAGGGTCCTGTTTAGTTGGACTAGTCTCAGTGTAAGTAAAGCTGCCATCAGACTGAAATTTTGCTGTTGGAGTGATGCCCCTGATATTTTTTCTTTATATATATCTAGTAAGGAGTTTGTCCATTGTATGGGTCGCGTTGTGATACTACCTGTTGCTGTATCTAATCGAATTTATACGAGAAACTCAGGTAGATCGGAAGGCATTGATTAATATACTAACCTTTCTACGCTCAACCTCCAACATATGTAGTGGTTTCTATTCAGGATTATTTTTATAAAGATATTAACTAATAAACCAAGAGGACATTTTACCTACGCCACCCTTATTAATTTGTATCATCATATCATTGTGGTCTTCCAGAGGGTCAGGGTAGGGCATGATGCCTGCTCCAGTCCCTGCTTGAAAGACAAGAATATTTTTTGACAAGGTGGTATTTGGATTGGACCAGCCGGGAGGCACACCCTCAAACCCTGTACGTATGTTTTTAATCGTCCCAAAAAATTATCAAAAGAGCGGTTTTCAAACATTAACACCACGATATGTTCAACCGGACCAAGAAGTTTTATGTTTTCCATAGAATCCTTTTATTATTGAGTTAAAAACTCATTACAATATAGCAAAAAGAACAATAAAATATAGGGCATCTAAAATTATCCGCTAAGCAATTAATTTATCTGACCCATGCAAACGATACCGATTCTTGAACTGAGTATTATCTTTATCCCTACGGCTATTTTGTTGGCAGTCATGTTTCGCTGGCAACTCAAAGCTTTGACTGGGTTTTATGCGAATGTCCGTATGCTGGTGCAACTGTTATTGGTAGGTTACTTTCTCACTTATGTTTTCGAGACCAAGGAGCCGCTGGTTATTGTTCTATTAATTGCTTTAATGATAGCTGTCTCCGCATGGATTGCTCTCCGCTCGTTTGATGATAAAAACGTTAAAACATATTTCACTTTTCTCATTTCTATCGGAGTACCGGGACTGATATTGCTCGGTCTGGTGACGCAGTTTGTATTGCATATGCAAAAATGGTTTGAACCCAGTCTGGTTGTTCCCATCGCTGGGATGATTTTTGTCAACTCGATGAACACCGTGAGTCTGGCGGCGGAACGGTTTGAATCCGAATTCAAGCGGAGCGAAGATTATATTGATGCAAGACGAATTGCTTTAGATGCTTCTCTCATACCGCAGATCAACAGTCTCTTTGCGGTTGGCTTAGTTGCGTTGCCGGGGATGATGACGGGGCAGATTCTTTCCGGCGTCGATCCTATTATTGCGGTGCGCTACCAAATCATGGTGATGTGGATGACGTTTGGTTCCGGCGGTCTCGCCGCCGTTCTATACCTCGTTCTACGGATACGATCTGTCAAACATAAGGGGATGGAATGTTAAAATGCCACTAATGAGTGGGAGTAGTGATTACTCCCATTCAATGGCGAGTGTTTATATTGATAATTTAGAATGATATATCCCATTGAACACGCACGCGATCATCTTCAAACCCACGATTACTGGACGCATCATCTAGAGTTAGATGTGAATAATCCAACGTAACTTTGTTACCATGCCCAGCAATAAACCAGTTTGCACCTACGGTATATTCTCTTCTTGTGTTTTGTAGAAGCATATTACCTGTTGAATCAGGTTCGTCAACAAATGCATACCTAAAAGCCAGTTCTAATTCTTCTGGAATAGATTTATTTATTTCATTGAAAAAGTAACCTGCTTGTGCATAAGCACCTTCATAGTCATGCTCTAATCCAGTGTTATCATCTGCAACATTTTTCCAGTGATACTCACTTTGTATTGATAAACCTTGATGCTTATAAGCAACCTCGGCTACAGCCTGGTTAATTTTAAATTGATTTTCATTAGCACCAACTGCAAATCCATCTAAGTTTCCACAACCCGAAGAGCTCCATCGTGTACAGTTGCCTCTATTCCCAGCCCAAGCACCCGCGATTGACAAGGTAGGTTTTTCATGACGTGAAACGTCCGATTGTCTCCATTTTAAATCCCGTCCTAATGGGTTCCACTGGAGCCTTACCATTTTCATCAAATCTTTTCCGGAATTGTTAACGGCACGACCTTCACCATTAAAGATACCGGCGTAATATCTCATATCTCCTGCAGTGCCTTTATTCAAGAGACCCTTTATCATTGCACCCACTTGTCTATCTATTGTGAAAATTCGATTAACAATGGAACGCTCTACAAATTGTTGCCTGCCTGAAGAGTCAACACGCTCTCTATTGTAATTGATTTTCCATTGACCGACGCGGAAACCCAACCACTCATAAGGCTGAACATCGATTCTCCAGTCAATAACTCTTGCTGACGAGTCCGTGCCCGTGCCACCAACAGACCTTGATGGTTGCAAATCAACTTCAAAATAATATTTCACATATTTATAACCATGTCCGCCGATCTTAATTCGAACGCGGCGTAATTCAAAATTATTGGATTCGGCAGGAGAAAAGCTACCCGATGTTCTAGGGTCACTCGTGAAAGGTTTTGAAAACCTCATTTGCGCACGAAATTGGAGATTTGTAGAAAACTTGCCATCTTGGGATTCAAAATGAAACCCTTTTTTGTGATGGTATGGATTTTTAATGCCTTGTTTCTTTACTCCATGAACATCATAAGAATCTTTGGCTAATACTGTAGGCATTAATAATTCTACTTTTACTTCCAGAGCTTTTATTCGTTCATCCTTTGACATGCCAAAAGAAAAAGAAGGAATTAATAATAAAATCAACAATGTAATAAAACGCATCTCACACTCCAATTAAGAATTAATATTTTTTAAATATATAATTTTTAGTACGTTTTTTTATAAGGATGGAATTATGAAATTGTGAATATTTTGTAAAGATTATTAATGCCGATAAATAGGTGGACTTAGGCCCATTTGGAGCCGTCTTATCTGGGAGCGTATGAAGTTGGTTCGTTTAATCGTGGCGGACGGCAGATCGGTTTGAGGTGGCTTGAGGTGATTTAAAATGGAAAATAATGGGTTCTTTAGGGGAGGGCGATGATCCTTACTTATTCCTTCTATTTGTCTACCTAAATCGACCAGAGTGCTAAGGTGAATTTAAACTATTGGAGTAAAATGCTGATATAATTGGTATTAATTATTAAACCCGAAAAACGTGGAGGTCATAATGTTAATTTCCCCCATTGATCGTAATGATGAAACAGGTCCTGAAAAACAGATCAGCAGGATCAATTCTCTCTATTGGACTCTTCCCACCGGTGTCGGGTTGGGTACGTCCCCCAAAGTCACACGGTTATCCAGTTCCAGTGAAGGTATGGTTTTACGGGTGAGGGATACGCGTTTGATGGAACGACGCAGAATAGCCTCCCAATTTTTGCAGCCAGAACGTCGTAAAACCAAAAACCGAAAACATGATTCCAGATGGAACCCCGACAGTCATCATATTCTGGTCATTGCGATAGAACGGCAACCTGGGCAACCCGATCTTTGGAAAAATGGAGATCGAGTGACGGTGGTTCCCCAAACTCAGAAACCCTTAACCCGACCACAAGAAGGCGGGCAGTCCACCGCCGAAAGCCAAAAAAACAGACTTCCATTATTTACGAAGGATGATGAAGATTATGTGGTGCATTTGAGTGGTAAAAGTCCGACAGACACTAACGAAAAGAATCGATGAGCGTGTTGAGTCTAACCCTGATGTGGAAGGAGTTTTAACAGACCTCCTTACTGCGGAGGTCTGTTATGTTTTTTCTTACCGCTACTGGAAGATAGCAGCAGCTTCTGAAAATAGAATCAAAGCCCGACGGTCTTTTTTTGCAGAGCAATGAGTTCTTTAATTCCCTTGTCAGCAAGTTTGAGCATCGCGTCCAATTGTTTGTCGTCGAAAGGTTCTTGCTCTGCTGTTCCTTGAATTTCGACAAAGCCGCCAGAGCCGGTTTTGACTACGTTGAGGTCTACATCTGCGTTGGAGTCTTCTGTGTATTCAAGGTCAAGTAATTTTTTTCCGCCGACGATGCCGACACTGATAGCAGCTACATAATCTTTGATGGGAATTTCATCGATCAATTTATCTTTTTTCAATTGTTTCATTGCCAGTGCTGCTGCCATAAATGCGCCGGTGATAGATGCACAGCGGGTGCCGCCATCTGCTTGAATGACATCGCAGTCGAGCCAGATAGTTCGCTCCCCCAGTTTTTTCAGGTCAATCACGGTTCGTAAGGATCTACCAATGAGCCTTTGTATTTCCTGAGTGCGCCCTGACAGTTTTCCGCGTGAAGCTTCGCGTTGTGTACGGCGATTGGTGGAAGAGGGTAGCATCGAGTATTCTGCTGTGACCCAGCCACTGTCTTTTCCACGAAGAAAGGAAGGGACTTTCTCTTCAACCGTTGCCGAACAGATAACCTTGGTGTTTCCCATTTGCATGAGAACCGATCCTGCCGGGTGCATGATGTAATTCTTGGTTACTTTAGTTTTCCTGCATTCGTTCAGGGCACGATCTTCACGCATTTTGTATCCTTCATTATTGGGGTTTATTTGAAAATAGTGAACAAACTATCAGTAAATTCAAAGTTTTTCAACTTTGGATATTTGAATTATTGAATCGGGTTGTGTGCTTGGCTTCAGATAGGCGTGGGTTGTAACTTATTCAATTGTTTGGTACTATTGAATTCATTCCAATGTATTTGATACTTATATTCTGATTAATTTTTCTGAGCTTTTCTATGGACTCGTATTTTGAAAAAGGGGTGTGTTTAAAGGGCACTCTCTGGGTTAAAGGGGCCGTCCATTTCGATGGTGATTTTGAGGGGGAAATCTATTCCACCAGCCATTTTGTTGTGGGTAAGTCTGGAAAAATATTAGGAAATGTAAAAACCCATAATATTACCAATAAGGGTTTCATTCAGGGAAACCTGTTTGCTGAAAACAAAGTAGCCCTGATGAATGATAGTCGATTGACGGGGGATATTTCTACCTATCATCTGATAATCGATGAGGGGTCGAATTTTGAAGGGCGTTGTAAAATGATAGACGCGCCTCCAAAAACGATTAAAGAAGAAATAGAAACTCTCGAACGACCTGTACCCACTACAACTACTAAAGCCTCAAAATTAACAAAAGAGACATCTGCTCCGGTTACTGATGGTTTTCCCAAAAAGAAGGTGGCCATAGCTGCGGCAGTTTTATTGGTTTCGGGAGTATTGTGGTTCTCTTCCAATGACTCAAAGGACGACCTGGGATCATTGCTGGATACTGGATATCAGTTGATTGCGGAGAATAAATATACCGATGCGGAATCTGTTTTTAAAAAGGCACTAAATATTTCGCGTTCCAATCCCAAAGTATATGCAGGGCTCGGAGATATGTATTTTAGCAGCCAACGGTATAACGAGGCGTTGGCTCAATTTGAACGAGCGATTGAGTTGGGTCAAAGTAACAGCGAATTTCGTATTAAAAGGGCTCAAATTTATTCTGCAATGGGGCAGTTGAATGAAGCTGTGGATTCGTATCAGCAGGCAATTGAGGTTGACCCTGAAAATGGTATTATTTTTTATCAGTTAGGGATGCTTTATAAGGAACAGGGGAAAACCGACAAGTTTCGTGAGTCCATTGAAATGAGTGCCGAGTTGGATTCTAAGTCCTTTAAACCACGCGAAGCTTTAAGCCTGCTTTATGCGGAAGAAAAAAAATATAAACAAGCAGTTGTGGAAATTCGCAAGGCGATAGAACTGAAGAAAGATGAGCCCACTCTGCACCTAACCTTGGGTAAGCTATTGCTGGAATCGGATAAAGAAGCCGAGGCTATCAAAGCTTTTAAAGGCGCGGCAGATTTATTTCCTGAAAATTTCTCTGCACAGATCAGACTTGCGGATTGGTATTTCGTCAAAGGGATGTTGTCGGAATCGCTAGAGAACTATAAGGCTGCTGAAGCCATTGATCCAAAAAGTTCGACGGTTCAAGTTCGACTGGGAAAACTCTATCTTGATAAAAAACAAATTAAGAAAGCCCGAATGGCTTTTGAAAAAGCGATCAAGCTCAACCCAAAAGATGCAGACAGTCATTATCAACTGGGTAAACTGGTTGCAACTAATAAAAAATGGGATAGGGCGCAATCGTTACTTTCCAATGCAGTTTCTTTGAAAGCTGGGCACGCCCCATCTCACTACGAGCTTGGCAAGGTTTTATTGGAAAAAGGGAAGGTGGATTTGTCGCTGAACCAATTTAATAAATCTATAGAATTGGCTCCAAAAAACTCTGAGTACATCATGGGTGTGGCTTTGGCGCTTGTAGAAAAAAAGGAGTTGGATAAGGCTTTGGAGATGCTTCTGGTTGTCTCTAAAAAGGAACCCAATAATGCAGACCTTCTTTTTGCGGTTTGTAATGTTTATACGAAGAAGGGGTACTTCACTGCTGCCACTGGTTATTGTGAAAAGATGCTGGAGTTAAAACCGGGAGTCTATGACGCTATGAACCGGCTCGCATGGCTCTATGCTAAAAAACAAACCAAACTTGCCAAGGCGCTTAATCTTTCCAGTCAAACTTTGAAGGCTTTTCCTAAACGTCCTGAGTACATTGATACGTTATCAGAAATTTATTATGTGCAGGGAAAAAATGATGAGGCAATCGCGAAAATTAAAGAGGCTTTGAATCTGCTTCCGAATAACTCTTATTACAAACAACAGCTTTGGAAGTTCAAGAACGTAAAGCCTAAAAAACCTTCTGCCTGACTCTAAAGGGTACCCATCCCTTTAAGAGTTATATAAAGAAAATAAGTTGTTAGCAAAGTCACCCCGCTCATCTTTCCCAATGAATATTTCCCGAATACGATCAAGGCAAGTAATAGACCGGTGATTCCAGTTGCAATGATTAGGTCTGGATGAATGGGTTCGCTTATATTTAGAGGCTGTAATAAGGAAGTAATACCCAACACCATCAAAATGTTGAAAATATTGCTTCCAAAAATATTGCCGATTGCCATTTCTCCATGCCCTCGTCTGGCTGCCATAACAGATGAAACAATCTCAGGAAGACTGGTTCCAATAGCGACAATGGTGATTCCAATGAACCATTCGCTGATCCCGATATTTCTGGCTATTGAGACTCCGCCAGAAACAAGAAGTTTTGCACCTCCTACCAGAGCGATGAGTCCTCCTATTATCAGTAGAAATTGAAACGCGGTGTTTTTATCTGTAAGTAAGTGTGCTTCGTCTTCTAGCTCGGGCGGGATGTCTTCTTTTTGGTTGAATGATCTCCAAATATATAATGCAAGAAGAGAAACCATTATGATCCCTTCCAGGCGATGAATTTTATGATCCCATGCGAGAAACAAAATCAAAAAGGCGGCGAGTAGAAAAGGAGGGTACTCACGGTTGAACCTTTTCGAGGCTATGACGATAGGTGCAATCATGGCCGTTATGCCTAGAACCAGACCAATATTGGCGATGTTACTACCAATTACGTTGCCCATTGCCAACTCTGGGGCTGCATCCAATGCGGCGAGGATGGCTACGGCGAGCTCTGGTGCAGACGTTCCAAACGCAATAACGGTAGCTCCAATAACGAATGGGCTTATTTTTAAAAATCGGGCAAGGCGTGTGCTACCAGATACCAGAAAGTCTCCGCCATAAAAGAGAAGAGCCAGTCCTGATACAATTTTTACTAAATCCAGCAAAGTTGATTAATCCCTTGAGAAAGAAAACACAAACAGGAGGGCATCATAACATCATCGTTATGTTGGGAAAAGAATGCAGTTGGTTATTTGATTATTGTTTTGGGGTAACCCGCGCGCGCTAGTTTTTCTTGAGCCAGTTTTGCTTTTTCCTTATTTGAGAAAACGCCAAGCTGAACAAGATAAGTTTTGGTTTTGCCTTTAGACACGACATGAGTCAATGGTGAAAAACCTTTTGCCTGTAATTTTTTCATTGAGACTTCGGCGTTTTTCTTTGAAGAAAAAGCCCCGGTTTGTACAAAAAAACGAGTGTTGGTTGTAGATATGGTTTTTATTTTCGTTTTAGGTTTGATAATAGATTTTGTTGTCTTCTTCTGAATTTTGGAAGAAGCTTTTGGCTTTCGAGTGGGAAGTGCTTTTTCCTTCAATTTTATTTCTGCTGGGGCCACTATATTTTTGAGTTCGGGGACAGGAATATTTGAACTTCCGTCCTCTACAATAGGTACCTGTTTAGCAAGCTTGTCTTCAGCAGTTTCTATCTGTTTGTTTACTGGAGTAGGTGCTTCGGGTGTTTGTAGGCTATTTACTTGCAGGTATACTAGGGCTAGTAAGCCAATACCGAACATGGATATTGAAAAAACACGGGAGTTTTTCGAACGGATTTTCTTTTCAGCTTCCATCTCCGCTTCTATTTCAGCATTTTCAATTAGGTCATCGATGTGCTTGTTATATTTTTTGGTCTCTTCTGGGAGATGTTCGATTTCCGTAACAGGTGATTGCTCTTTCGTGTCCATCATGATTGGGCTTGCCCCTGATAGTTTTGGATGAAAATTCGTTGTTTAAAATACAGTGGTGTTAGGATATGATCTTGATGCAACTTGTATCAATTCTATCCGGATCACTGAAAATATATCTGATAACCCCTTAAATGTCAATAAGATATGGCGGAGATTGACCTGACAGTAGACTTTGGGAAACTGGTTCTCGACAATCCTGTAATCGCGGCTTCAGGCACGTTCGGCTATGGTCTTGAGTATACAGATTTTTTGGATTTGAACGACTTGGGCGGTTTTTCCACCAAGGGACTTTCGATCAACCCCAAAATTGGGAACCCGGTTCCCCGAGTTATTGAAACTTCTTCGGGAATGCTCAATGCTATTGGACTTGAGAATATTGGCCTACAGGCTTTTTTTTCGGACAAATTGCCGCAACTGAAAAAATATAAAACACGGATCATTGTTAATTTTTTCGGGGACACCGTTCAAGAATATGTAGAAATGGCTTCAGCCTTATCCAAAGAAGAACGAATTGATGCGTTGGAAATGAATGTTTCCTGTCCTAATGTTGAGAAGGGAGGATTGCAGTTTAGCTCCGATCCTGTTGTGTTGAGACAAGTAGTAGAAGCGACTCGAAAGGCTACTGACAAATTTCTGATTGTAAAGTTATCTCCGAACGTAACGGATATAACTTTACTGGCTAAGGCTGCCGAAGATGCAGGTGCTGATGCTCTCTCGGTTTGTAATACTTTTGTGGGAATGAAAGTGGATTTGGAAGCGGGGAAACCATATCTTGCAAACCGAACAGGGGGGCTATCGGGGCCGGCCATCAAGCCGCTGGCTCTGAACCTTGTCTATCAGACGGTGAGGGCTGTGAAAATTCCTGTTATTGGCATAGGTGGAATAGCAAACAGCGAAGATGCTCTAGAATTTCTAAAGGTAGGAGCTAAAGCCGTTCAAATAGGCACAGCAAACTTTATTGACCCGACAGTGACAGTGAAAGTTGTGCAGGGAATTCGCAATTGGTGTCGAAAAAATCAGATTGCAAAATTAGCAGATTTGAAAATATTAGAATAGGAATCACCCATGATAGATCCGCGGAACTCGTTTTCCAACATTGCATAGAATCTCGTAGGGAATGGTATTACTTCTCTTCGCTAACTCTTCTACTAAAATTTCTTCCTCTCCCTGTTTGCCAAAAATAACCACTTCGTCTCCCATCTGAACATCAGGAACTTCGGTGACATCAATGAGTATCATGTCCATACAAATGGTTCCAACCTGAGGAGCCCGCTTGCCTTTAACCAAGACTTCCATATTGTTCGAAAGGTTTCTATGCAGCCCGTCTGCGTAGCCTAAGGGGAGAGTGGCAATGAGACTGTTCTTTTGAGTGAAGTGTTTTCTGGAATAGCTAAGTGGCTGACCTTTTTGTACGGATTTTAGGAGTATGATTTTACTTTTCCACTGCATGACCGGTTGAAAATTTTGCAGGTTTTCTTTTTGATAAATTTCTTCGACGACAGGGTTTAAGACAGGAGAGGGCAGGGCTCCGTATAGAATAAGTCCGGGCCTTACCATTTTCGATCGGCTTTCGGGAAACCGGAGTAAGGCGGAGGTGTTAGCCAGATGGGTAAGAGGTGGCATTGTTACCCCTGCCTCTAGTAATCCAATAATTGTTTTCTGGAATAACTCAATTTGTTGTGTGGTGATAGATTTGTCTTCATCGTCTGCGGAGGAAAAGTGGGTTGATATAGCCTCTAGCTTTAAGGTCGGTAAGTCACTAATGGTTTTAATCAGTGGCAACAGATTTTCAGGAAGGACGCCGAGTCGGTTCATTCCTGTATCCACTTTGATGTGTACGTTCACGGTTTTTCCCTGCTTCTCTGCTTCTTTCGAAAGTGCCTGCGCTAAATGGGGAGTGCAAAGAATGGTTGCAAGGTCATGTCGAACTAAATCTGCTACTTCATCGGGGAAAATGCTTCCCAAGATGAGGATGGGCTCGATAATACCATTTTCCCTCAGTTCAATTCCTTCTTCGATAATACCTGCGCCGAGATAGTCCACTCCTGAGTCTACGGCGGCTTTTGCGCAGGGGAGGGCACCGTGTCCGTAAGCGTCAGCTTTGATAACAGCCATGATGCCGGTAGCCGGACTTATACCGGTAGCCGGTTTAGTGATCGTTTTCAGGTTTTGAAGGTTATGTTTAAAGGCCTTCAAATTTATTTCAGCAAATGTTGCTCGATGATGAGCCATAGATAGAAGGTGGGATGATGATTATTTTTTCGTGAAAAAAACTATTCTTTTATCAGAAACTTATTCAAACAATTTCCGAGCCGATCGATGACTTCCACTGAATGGATCCATTTTTTGATATCGATTTTTTCTCCATCAAACACCTGGTGGAATTCGTTAAATTTCAAAGTCCCGCACGAGTTCTACCTGTGCTGGATAATCGACCGCTTCTTTTTACAACGGGACCGGCAGTGCGGACAGCACGGCAGCACATATTATGTTCATCTTTGGCTTTTTTGCGAACCTGGTAAGCGCGGTCGCTATAAAAATTATAGGCCATCGCATTGATCCCTGTTTCTTCCTGGCACCAATAGTTCGAGCCGCAACCTTCAGGGAACTTGAAATCGATATGGACAATATCACCATTGAAGTCGGAGTTCTTACTTTCGTGATCATAAAGGTTCCGGCATTCCTGACTTTTGGGTAGCCGCCAGTCTTCGTGACCTGCAAATTTTTGTTCGTTCAGCCATGCAGTAAAGTTATTGGCACCTTTCCATGCGCACCATTTTTTACGCATTTGATAGCTGTCTTCTTTTATCCACATAAGGTTGTAGCGAGCGTCCGATATTGTGCCGTCTTCGTTATCTTTAAATCGTTCTTCGTTTGCCATGATGAGTTAATTTAGATTGGAATGTTGTAGTATAATTTATGGGTTTAAAAACAAGATGCCTTATAATAATATCAGGCTTTTATAAGGGCAAAGGTTTTTTATTAATTTTTTCCGGGTTTGACCTGGTTTGATGGATGGAACATTATGGCAAAAATTGAGATTCAAAGTTTTTTTTACGACATACTTCACTGCAGAAATAAGATAATGGCAGCTTTTGACAAATGGGATGAGAAATATGATGAGGATGAACGTGGTGCTCTGGTCGCCGGAATGCGCGAATGTAAGGACGCAGAGCTCATAAACATGTTGATGAACATTCAAAAACTTGCGGCCGGGTATGATCGAATTAAAGAGTTGATGGACAAAGCAGAACAAGACGAAGTCGATGCCGCTATGGAAGACGACGACCCCGATGATGAAGAATTCTAATCACAAGTTAATACTGGTTCCTACAGGTCAACCGGGATTACTGGATGTTTAGTGGAATTCCTGTTATTGGGTCGATGATGATTCGGGTGAGGGTTTTGTGACCCCCGATCCATAGGGAATGATCTTTTGTCGATTCCAGGCTGAATATAAATTTTGATTCGAGTCCGTTGATCAGCGAAAAGTTCTGGAACGTTTTTCCATCAAACAAGCTCAATCCATTGTTGGTGCCGATCCATAATTTCCCAGCCCGGTCTTCTTCGAGGGCGAGAATAAAATTTCCAGGTAATCCTTCTTGGGTGGTAAAGTTCCTGAGCGTAAAACTCTTTGTGTCTAGTAGGCTCAGTCCTCCGCCCCAAGTGCCAATCCACAACCGGTTTTGTTTGTCGAGGTGCATGGATACAATATAGTTGGGTTTGTAATCTGCGGTCTGAACATTTGGAATGGCTGGTGAGGCTTGGGTTGCGTGATGTTGCCCCTGAAACAATGACATAATGACTTCATTGTCCTGTTTTACTTTTCCATAAGATGCTCCAAGGCCATTTGAATGGTTGAAAGATTTCCACTCCCCCTTATGATAAGTGGAAACACCCGATTCGGTGCCTAACCAGACGCGTCCCGACTTTTCTATTTCGACTGCATATACCCAATTGTCGATCAAGCCGCCGTTAGAGTTTTCTACCGTAAGGCTTTTCCAGGCATCTTTAGAATCCCATTTTGAAAAGTTTACTCCACTCCAGGTTGCCAGCCAGATATTATCTTTTTCGAATTGGATGTCATAAATGAAAGCGTCGTTTAATCCATCAGGAGTATTATGGTTTTTCCAATTGGATCCATTGTAGTGACTTAGTCCACCGCCATAGGTGCCTACCCAGGGCAAACCCTTTTTGTCGATGGCAATTGAGAAAATGCCATTGCTCAATAGTTGGTTGGTGTTGTCATAAACTTCGATTTCTTCTTTGCCTTGAGTGTCATAGCGAAGCAGTCCGTTACTGGTGCCGATCCATAGATAATTCCCATTTTCTTTGAGAACTTTTATGTTTCGGGTATTTATAGTAAAAGTTTCTTTTTTTAAAATATGAGGGTAGGGTTCCCCAGTAGTTTTTTTTGAAACTTGCCTTTCAAAGGCCAAAGCGTTTCCATATTGTAGAAAGAGAACGGTAAGGATGCAGGCTAACCATCTTACTTGTTGCGATAGGCAGTGGAGTTTTGTTAGCATGATCGTTTTCTCAGGTCTCGAATAAGATTAAAAACTATACAACATTCATTCTGTGTTTGTCATTCCTTTGGGGATGTTGCGATTGTGACCCAAAAAGCAAGATTTCCGAGGCAGATCAAATGGTTCTGATTCCTGCGGGGGAATTCATTATGGGGACCAATAAGGTTGATACAGAAGATACACATAAAAAAATTGGCGCGGTAAAGCCCCTTTATTTGGACCAACACCCCGAAAGAAAAATTTTTCTCGATGCATACCATATAGATCGGTATGAAGTGACAAATGCGAAATACAGTCATTTTCTTGAAGAAAACCAATTCACTGATATTCCAGCGCATTGGCTAGATGGAGTTTTTCCCGAAGGGCAGGGAGACCACCCGGTAACGCAGGTGACTTGGTGGGAAGCTTGGTCTTATTGTCAATGGAGTGGCAAGCAATTGCCGACAGAAGAACAATGGGAAAAAGCAGCTCGCGGCCCTGATGGATTGCCCTTTCCTTGGGGGGATAAGTTTATTAAGGGAAAGGCCAATATAGGAATTGAAGGAGATCGGAAAACAATGCCAATTACATCGTATCCAGAAGATTCCAGCCCTTACAAAGTAATGGGTTTATCGGGTAATGTTATGGAATGGACTTTGGACTGGTATCTGCCTTATCCAGGGAACAGGAGAAAAGAACTTCGTTTTGGAAAAGTTTTTAAAGTTTTGAGGGGGAACGGTTTTCAGAAGGCGGGACATTATTTTCTGGAGGCCTACCGCTATTCATTTTCTAGGACCGAAGCAAACCCAAATGATTTTTTTGAAAATGTCGGTTTTAGATGCTCCTCTAAGCTGTGATCTCATATTGATATTTGAGTAAATCAGATGGTATTATGAAATCTCATATTAAGTTAACTCTATCGGTCATCTTGCGGATGACCGTTTTTTTTGCTGTCTAATCATTGAAAGGGTGATGTTATGCGATGGTATAAAGTAATTGTTCTTACGATCTTAGTCTCTGTTTTTGGTGTCGCAATTCAAAATTTAGAGGCGGCGGGTGCCAAAAAGGGAGATAAGGTAACTCTCGAATACACGGGGATGTTGAGTGATGGCACTGTGTTTGACGCTTCTAGCAAACATGATAAGCCTCTGCAGTTTGAAGTTGGCGGAGGGCGTGTGATTCCTGGATTTGATAAAGCTGTAACGGGGATGAAGCTGGGTGAGGAAAAGAAATTTACCATTGCACCAGCTGAAGCTTATGGCGAGGCTAACCCAAAGCTGATTAAAAAGGTTTCTAGAAAAGAAATACCACAAGACAGAAAGCCGGAAGTAGGAATGAGTCTTGTCATGGGAACTCCTCAAGGAAAACAGATGCAAGCATTGATTACTGAGGTTAACCCCGAGTTTATTATGTTGGACCTGAATCACCCCTTGGCTGGAAAGGCTTTGACTTTTCAGATCAAGGTTATAAAAATATCCCATTAATTTGTTGTTTATAAAACGATACCTCCGGTATTGCTTTATGGAAAGGATGAATCATGATTAAGAAAAATTCTGTTGTTAGCTTGAGTTATTGTCTTAAAAATTCGAATGGAGAAGAAATGGACCGAGCTGATACGGATAAGCCATTTGCTTATTTGCATGGAAATGGGCAAATGGTTCCGGGGTTGGAAAAAGAACTAGAAGGGTTGGTGGTTGGAGATAAAAAGGATGTTACGGTTTCTCCTGCTGAAGGTTACGGTGATTTAAACCCACAGTTAAAAATGGAAGTAGATCGAGCGAATTTTCCTAAAGAAGCTGATATTCAGCCTGGAGTGCAATTTGATGGTCAGGGAGACGGGGGCACTCGAACCGTTTTCACTGTTAAGGCTGTAGTAGGGGATAAAATTCACGTGGATGGCAACCATCCTCTGGCAGGAGAGACTTTGCATTTCTCCGTCGAGATTGCTGGAGTTCGCGATGCCACCCAGGAAGAATTGACTCATGGCCATGCGCATGGTGAAGGCGGAGCGCATAACCATTAACAATGGCTACTTCCAAATATTAGCGGGCAATTATAAAAGACGTACTATTTGGCCTTACGGGTATAGACTTATTACTCAGTTCGCCGTCTAGGCGAGGATGGTGTTTTCCAGATTTGCGTCTTTGGTAATGGCCTTGGCGAGATTTGCGTCCACCAGATATGCGTCAGACAAGTTTGCTTTGGTGAAATTAGTTCCGTGTAAATTTGCTTCGAGTAGAAACGCATTTTTAAAGTTTGCACCTTCGAAGTTTGCATAAGTGAGGTCAGAACCTTCGAGGTTTACTTCTTCCCATTGCACACCAGCGCATTGAGCATCTTTCAAATCAGCACCTATCAAATTTGAGTTAGTCATGTTGACATCTGTTAGAGTGCAGGAGTTAAGGTCGGCATATTTAAGAATCGCGCCTTTCATATCTACTTCAGTCATTTTTGAAAAGCTCAAATCCGAGCCCCTGGCATTGACACCTCCGAATCGGCATTTCGAGATGATGACTTGTTTGAGGAAAGCGTACAGCATTCTTGAAAATGCAAAGTTGCAATTATCGATTGTAGTGGAATAGAAACTTGAATGACCTAAATTGGTACCTTGGAAGTCGCAATCATCTAGTTTTGCCTGAGAAAAATCACAGTTACTAAGGTTTGCATTTTTAAAGTTGCAGCCCATGAGGGTTGCTTCTTCAAAGGTTACTCCTTCAAGGTTTGCGCTTGAAAAGTTGACGTTTTTGATTTTTGCTTTTTTGAAAGAGCTGGAGTCTAGAGTCGCTTGAGAAAAGTCTATGTCACGGAGTTCAGCTTCTTCCATGACTGTTTCCATTAGCGTGGCAAAGACAAAGCTAGCTCCATTCAGACTCACCCCTTTCAGGTCGAATCCACTAAAATCGCCACCATCCTGCTTGGGTTCTTTTAGAACTAAAGATATGATTTCGTCTACATTTGACATTTAAATTTATTCTCTCTGTTCTGATGGTGGAAGAAGGGCGTTCATGTTGCGCTGAATTCTTTGTGGATTTACCCGGTCATGGATACCCATGATACCGACTCTTATTGCGCGAAATAATGTTCCCTCTGACTCTGTTCTGTGACTTAACTTAGTGGCTAAAGGAGTCAGTAGTAAATTGGCAAGTATCAGGCCATAAAAAGTTGTGATCAATGCTGTTGCGAGGGCTGGTCCAATGGTGGAAGGGTCATCAATATGCATCAACATTTGGATAAGACCAATGAGTGTGCCTGCCATTCCGAATACGGGAGATTGAACAGCCATGAACCTGAGAACTTTTTGTCCTGCATTATGGCGTTCCATCATAGAGTTGAGTTCTCTTTCCATAAGTTCGTGAATTTCTTTAGCATTATATCCGTCAACGATCATGGCGATACCGTTTTTTAAGAACCGATTGTCTAATTTGGCTTCTTCATTTTCCAGTTGTTTCATTCCCCCGGAACGATATCTGGATGCCAGCCTCATAATGTCATCTACATAGTCTCCAGGCTCGTAAATTCCTGGTTTAAAGGCGTTCTGGAGGATGGGTACCATACCAATAAGCTTATCTGAAGGGAAGGCTATAAAACCAGTTGCCACCACTCCTCCTATAACAATCAAAAAAGAATTAATATTGACAAATATTGCTGCGTCTCCACCGCGGATAATGGCGATAACAATTAGGAACGTGCCTGCAAGGACACCCATCAAGGTGCCAGTATCGATTCCTGTGGCGTCTTGACGCTCTTCTTGTTCTGCTGGGTTTGCGACGTCTTGTGTTGCTGTAGCCATACTGCTGAATACCTTAAATTATGTTCTTAATTAACTTGCAACCTTTTCAGATAAAGCGGTGGACTTTATCAGCAGCGAACGGAGAATGTAATTGTTCAACCAGGCTATTTGTAGTAACTCTTTTCGGCCGCTGGGTATATAAACCTTAAGAAAATCAGACTTCTTCACCTTTTCGGGTGTCAATTGCGGGGTCAACTCGCCAATGCATCGGGCCATACAGTTTAAGCCTGAATAGGTCTTGCAAAAAAGTTCACCCCACGAAGTAAGATAGGTTGTTGTGATACTTTTTATTCTGTCAACTCGTCGAGTTATAAACTTGTTTAATTCGTCATTATTCTTACAGTCACTGATATTTCCCATCGTTATTTCCGGCGGCGGAGGCGTGCCAAAATCAATCAGCATAAACAGTTGGTTGACTTTCGCATCATCAAGTAAATCTTCGTTGGACAGGGCTGCTATATTTACAGATGCGATAAACTGCCTCAATTGGCCCAGCAATACTTCGAGGTCGTCTTCTTTGATCGAGCCTCCTTCCGCTCTTAACATAATTTTCGTGTCTTCATTGTAAAGATTGTTGAAGACTGTAAAAGCTAGTAAAAAAGGCAATGTGCTGGATTTTTTGATGATATCGTCATCTTCTATTTGTTCCAGAAACGCTCTGGTTTTTCCTCTAATCAGATACCAGGTGGCCTTGTCGCGTGAGGTTTTTTGTTCTAGTAAAAATGTTAATTCCGTTTCGGCGGTTTTTCCATCCACCAGTGCGCCGAGATTATCAACTTTATTAGGAGCAGTTCTGTAGAAGCTAAACAGTTTTCGGCCGAGAAGATGGGTGTCTTTTTCTGTGATCAGACTTTCACTGGGATCGAGCGTTTTGTTCTTTTCAGAAATATTTTTGTAAGATGCCATCAAGATTTTGTTAATCCTGTTTCCCAAATCAACTTTATGCATCATTTGCCAGTTGGAGTAATCGTTGAGACGCTCTAACTTTTTCGCATCCCAACCCCATTCTTTCAACATATTTATCAGAGTATTTTTCCTCCAGATTTTACTGCCTTTTTCCAACTCATCTGGAACAATCTGGGTACCCACTTTTAGATAAAAAGCGTGTCTTAAGGCATCCACAGCCTCTTCATCTTTAGTTTCTTTAAAAAACTGTTGAACACGTTCGAACATTACCAAGTAAGGGTCTATATCTAGAAAAGGGACATCGTTAAAATACTTGTCTTTTACTTGGTGGCACAGAAGATTAGATTTGGTATTTCCAAACATATACTCTTCGAGTATTCCCATTTTCATAAGTGTTTTAAAAGGGGATTTGAAGGACTTGATCAAAGCCCATATAGCACCACCGAAGTATTCTCCCTGGGATATATCATCAACATTTCCCATATCGATAAATTCTTCGTGTTTTAACAGGGTGTCTCCATTTTTTAACTTCTGATAGAGTTTGTCATATCTGTCATCATCGGAATCAACGGGAGAAATCAGCCAGAAAGGAATTTTTCCCGCAACAATAATCATAGTTCTATACATTTCCTCTTTCAGCAGCTTGGCGAGTGCTGACCCCGTGCTTTCACTATCACTTTCACCGAAAATATTATTTTTCACTTCTTTGGTATCATTTATAAAAAAATGGGTTTCTAAATTGTAATTATCCCAAGTCCACGTCTCAATAAGGTTTAGCTTTTTCTGAAATAGCTTCATGCTTTCTTCAGTGAAGTCGCTTTTGTCTATCAGGAGGGTGTAATCCAGATCTGATTTTTTTGTTTGTGCAATCGACCCCACACTCCCCATAAGGAGAGCCGTATGGATTATCGGACTCAGTTCTGGGTTTCTGCGGAGGATGATATCTGGAAACATTTTCTCCAATGCATATTGGGCTTCCTGATCGAGGTTGAAGTTGTGAATTCCGCAAGGTGGGTTGCCTTCAAAATAGCCGGGTAGGCCTTCCTGGTGGACATGTAATAGCCTTGGAATAATCAGAAAGATGGTTTGGTCAATTTCAGAAAGGGTGACTAGATTACGATGAATTTTAAACCTGTTGAATCTTAGAAATGATTGTCGGTTGTCATTAAGTGCTTCCGTATCAGGTTTTTCAAGCTTCTTTCTAACCTTTTTAATTTGTTCTTCGGGAATATCGATTGGTGGGCTCTCGGGTGTTGTGATTTCTGCAGGAGCCGATTCTGTATTTTCTTCTTGAGTGTCTTCGGGGATATCCATTTTATCCTTGCCTGTTATCAAACCGTCTAATTGTACTCAATTACTTATTGTAAATCGTTTTTCATTCATTAAATAAAAAGCAAAATACTATTTGTTTTGTTGGGGAGTGCTTGATGGCTTATTTGCTTTTGACTCTGAAGCCTGTTTTTCTCCTAAGGCACCAACCCCTATTTGTCCTGTACCCTGTGCTTCTTTTTTAGCGACCTCTATAGCTTTAAGTATTTTTATCTCCACACGGCGATTTGCGGCGCGGTTGTCATCGTTAGTATTTTCTAATAGTGGACGAAATTCCCCGTATCCCGTTACCACTATCCTATCAGGGGGAAATCTCATTTTATCAATTATAAAGCGTGCAACCTTCGATGCCCTTGCAGCTGAGAGCTCCCAGTTTGAAGGAAATTTGGTGCTTTTCATAGCTACGTTATCTGTATGCCCATCGATCATTAGCTGTTTAACCCCTTCTTTCATATCTTCTTGTATTGTTTCGATAATGAGGTCTTCTGCGCCCTCATTAAAGAATGCTTCGCCAGGAGCAAATAGATCGGATGTGGGGAGTCGGTGAAGAATGGTTCGAGTGTCGCTTCTCACCAGACTTTCTGCGTCGACATTATCTTTTACCAGTTCCCGAACACGTTGTAGCATTTTTAATTCGTCTTTATCCAATCTCACATTAACGCTCTCAATACGCATTCTTTTGGTCTGAAAAGATGAAAGAGCTTCAGCAAATTTATTTTCATCCATTTTGGATACGGTAAACATCAAAACAAAAATAACCAGTAAAAGAGTAACCATGTCGGAATAGGTGATTAAAAAGTTTTCCAGTCCGGAAGAGAATTCAGACGCTTGTGCAGAACGGCTCTCAATGCCACTGAAGCCACCTTCGTCGGTTCCACTTTTACCTCCTCGACTCTTTTCGTCTTCAAGTAGGGTGATCTTCATATCCATTTCGGCATTATCTTCTTTTAGCATCTCTAGCTCAACGATCATCGTTCGCCGTTCTTTTTCCAGGTCATCTACTTCCTCTTTCAGTTCCTGAATAATTTCGGAAGGCAGCATGCCGTCTTCCCCTGCATTCAAACCACCATAAAGCATATCCTCATATTTTTTGATTAATGTGTCTTTTTCCTTAACGATATCTTCAGTTACCACACCCGATGAAGTAGAGGTTTTTTTGGCGATGTTCAATTCTTTTTTCAGTTGTTCTAATTTTCTCTTTAGATTGTCAACAGTTCCAGTATCTTCTCGAAGCCGTTTCAATTCTTTCATTAGAACATCACGTTCTCTCTGGAATTTTTTATTAGCTGTCTTTTCCAGTTCCACTTTTTCTTTTAATGACTCGGCTCGTTTTCCAAGCGCCTCCATTTTGTCCGCCATCCTTTTACCAAGTTTTTCTTCAACCTTTTTGGTAAGTTCGGCTTCTTCCTCATCTCTTTCCTTTTTCCCAGCCTCGACGCCAGCATGTTTTGCGAGTCGAGCAGCTGAGGCCTCATTTCTTTGTACTTCTGTTTCTTCTTGGGCCGTTTTTATCTCTGCCTTTAGTTTTTTAACTTCACCTTGATTGAAGCTGATGAGGTCTCTGACTTTTTTCGTAACCTTTCCATTCTCCTCTGTCACTTTACGCAACTCGACCAGCTTGATTTTGAGTTGCTCCTTGACCATTTGAATGGAATCCATATTTTGCATAGAATCGTCCCTTAATTTCAGTTATTTATCGGATAAATGGAGGAAAAAGGTTATAAAAAAACAATAATTTATGGCCAATTCCCAGAACTGAAACAGTGGTAGAATTTTGCTGAAAGGGTTCAGCGGATATTATCTATTATAATAGCAACCTATGCTAGGTTGTGGTTTGAAATAAATGACAAAGATCCAGCTTTAATTCTATACATGAAACAGGGTATAATTCGTAGTTAAATTGCCTTATTTGCATTCTTAAGAAGATTGTTGTAACTAATTGAATTAATTGAATAAAATATGAATCAGCTGTTAAACCCTAGAGTGGTGACTGTTCTTTTTTTGGGGTTCTCCTCAGGTCTTCCATTGGCCTTATCTGGGGGCACTTTGCAGGCATGGTTGACGGTTGAAAATGTGGACATTAAAACGATAGGGATGTTCAGTCTAGTAGGGCTTCCCTATACTCTAAAATTTCTTTGGTCGCCTTTGATGGATCGATTTGTTATCCCCATTTTTGGGCGTCGCAGAGGTTGGATAGCTTTATCGCAATTGGCTTTGATCGGTCTTATCCTAGGGATGAGTGTGACATCACCACAGAATGGCCTCTGGTTTCTAGCATTACTCGCTTTTTGCCTTACTTTTGTTTCTGCATCGCAGGATGTGGCAATAGATGCTTATCGTACGGAGGTACTTAGAGAACCGGAGCGCGGAATGGGGGCCGCAGTCTCTGTCACTGGCTACCGGGTAGCGATGCTGGTGTCAGGTGCTCTGGCTTTGATTTTGTCTGAGTACCTAGGATGGCGTGCTACATATATGCTCATGGCTTTGATCATGTCCATAGGTGTGGTGGCGGTTTGGTTAGGCCCGGAACCTGAAGATCCTGGTACTCCCCCCGCATCATTAAAAGATGCTGTGGAAGGTCCTTTTAAGGAGTTTTTTTCGCGTAGAGGTGTTTGGTCTCTCTTGGCATTAATTATTCTTTATAAATTGGGAGATGCTTTTGCTGGCAGTCTGACCACCACGTTTCTGATTCGAGGCATGAATTTTTCTGTGGGGGAAGTGGGTACAATCAATAAAGGAATGGGTCTGGCTTCTACCATTATTGGGGCTCTTTTTGGCGGTTTGCTCATGGCGCGGTTACGTCTGTTCAAGGCCCTCTTAATTTTTGGGATATTACAAGCGGTCTCGAATCTTTCATTCATGGTTTTAGCTTTGGTCGGAAAAAGCTATCCACTGATGATTTTTACCATCGCCTTTGAAAATCTGGCGGGAGGAATGGGAACGGCTGCCTTTGTCGCATTTTTGATGGTGTTATGTAACCACAATTATACGGCTACTCAGTTTGCCTTACTTTCGGCTTTGGCTTCATTGGGCAGAGTGTTTGTGGGGCCCTTATCTGGAGTGTTGGTTGATGGAATGGGTTGGGTTGTCTTTTTCTTCACCACCTTTTTGTTTGCGCTTCCAGGACTGGTTTTGTTGTGGTTTATGAGAGAGATGGTGAGAGGAACAGAAACAGCCAATGAATCATGACGGAATTTATCTACCTGCATGGTTTTGCATCGGGACCAAGCTCTAATAAGGCACGTGTTTTTAAAAATCGATTCGATGAGCTAAATATTCCCCTTCATGTGCCTGATTTGCAGGAGGATGATTTTGAAAACTTGACCTTATCCCGCCAGATAACGTTAGTTCAGACGATAATCGATGCAGAGAAGCATAAAAATTTTGCGTTGATTGGAAGTAGTATGGGGGGATACTTGGCTAGCCTATTGGCTCAAAACAGGGAATCGGTAAAAGCCCTCTATCTCATGGCTCCTGGTTTTAATTTCCTGAATCGCTGGAGAAAAAAACTGAAACTGAATTTGTCTGAAACGACCTTAATTTCAGTATTTCATTACCGTTATAATAAAGAGGTTTTATTAAACACCCATTTGTTTCGAGACGCAGAGACCTGGGAATCACTTCCGTTGGAACGAAATATCCCTACTCTTATTGTTCATGGTTTGCACGATGAGACAGTAGATATTCAGGAGTCGAGAAACTTTGTTAGCAGACACCCTTGGTGCCAGTTGCGGGAGTTGGATAGTGACCACAGTTTACTGTCTTCAGTCGACTGGATCTTGGAAGATTGCATTCGGTTTTTTAAAAATCAAAGCTTGTTATAGGGTACACAATTCCCTATGCTTGACAAATAGCACTCGATTTGACAAAAATGACTCAAATGCTGCATTATTGTGAATGAAAAGACATTTTTATGAAATTTTCAGTGAATATAGATGAATAACCGAATTCTTTTGGTGGATGATGATCAGGAGCTTTTAGCGGCTTTAGAGCTTAAGCTTGACAAAGAAGGCTTTCAGGTGGAAACAGCACCGGATGGGGAAGTTGCTCTTGAAATCATTAAAAAAAAGCTTCCTGATTTGGTTATTCTGGATGTCAATATGCCCAAGGTTAATGGCATGGAAGTCTGCAAAACTCTTCGATCTGACGAGCAAACTCGAGACCTGGCTGTAATTATGTTGACAGCACGTGATGATGAAATTGATCGTGTTTTGGGATTGGAGTTTGGTGCCGATGACTATGTAACCAAGCCCTATAATGCAAGAGAATTGATTCTTAGAATTAAGGCATTATTGAAAAGAATTTTCCCCGTTCAAAATAATCCTGCCACCAAAGATATATTTCAAATAGGTGCATTGTCCATTGATATGGATAAACATGAGGTACGTATTGGAGAAGAGGTGGTTGAATTGACCTTGACTGAATTCAAGCTTCTGGCTCACCTCATTCAAAATCAAGGAAAGATAAAAACCCGTGATTTCCTTTTGGAGCAGATTTGGGAATATGGAGATGGTGTGTTCTCACGTACTATAGATACCCATATCCAAAGGCTTCGGGCAAAATTAGGGGATACTGGCAAATATATTAAAACTGTTCGTGGTGTTGGTTATCGATTTGAAAAAGATGATTGACCTGGAAAATCCTCTCCGTCCCTCCTGATTGTCCCCTGTAGAACCTCTAAAAATTAATCCGAATATAGATAGTTTTACCAAGTTGTAACTTCCCCTTGATCCTTCTTTGACAAATTATCCCTATGATGATCTTCAGTAGCGGGATTCTTGTTGCTGCAACACCCCCGAATTAAGGGGTGTTTTTTAGATCACAATAGGAGGAAATATGGTAAAGGAAAATGAAAAAACAACGGGTCAAAGGTTGCGTGCCTGGAGAAAATCAGTTCCTTTGAAATTAATGCAATTGTCGGCCAAGATTAAAGTGTCTCAGGGTTCTCTTTCCGACTTAGAAAACGACAAGTCTTTGCCATCGGCTACGACTTTGGCCAATCTTTCTATCTATACCGATCTTAATATTTATTGGTTATTGACAGGTAAAGGTCCTGTCCTTAAAGGTCTAGATCCTGAAATGGAAAGAACCACCGAGACATCGCAGTTGTATGAGGATTTTTTATTTATGATGCAGGATAGAAAATTAAAAGGTGTGGTTGAAAAGCTGATACAAATTTATCGGGAGGGTGATACGAGTAAAAAAGCGCAAATTACCGGTTTTCTTTCAGCCTTGGGGTGAGAATGTTTTAATAGACACTTCTTTCAAAAGGAGTTATTTCGCCATACTCCATGACCTTAGGCTCCTCTGTTTCTAATTCCTTTTTGCTTGCCGCTACCTGAACGCGTTTTCTCATTCCCTCAATTCTTTGGGTCTCTTCCTTGGCTTCAGCAATATTTCTGTCTCTAAAACCTTTTACTGCAGTAGCAATTTTTTCTCTCATGGCTTTTTTCTTTTGCGATTGAATTTCCTCAATACGGGCTCTTTGATTTCTCACCAGATAAGAAGTCACAATCTCTTCATTTAGCTTTATTTTTTTATAGCCTTTGACGAGTTTACGGATGGCATCGTTTTTTTGTTGCTCGGTGGTCTTCATATTAAAGTCCCAGTCAAGGTTATAGACAGCAAGCTCAGCACGGGCAGCGCCAAAACGATACTCTTTCTGCTCATCGACTTTTAAAGTCATAGTGCCGTTTTTAACTTTCAACATTGAATAGGAATCCACATTAGGATGACCATGAAAACGATAGACCGAGCGCAGTTCACTGGCAGCAAGATCCATAATGAAAGGGTTCATTTTAAGACCGTTACCCAGATTGAAATGCTCTTGCAACAATTGTGCGTCGATCAAGGTATTGCCTTTAATGCGTACCTTTTTTACAAAAGGCTCGCTTGCTGCTGATAGTTGGGAGAATCCCATTATGAGCAAGCATATAAAAATTGTTGCTCCAACTATTTTTGATTTTAAAAGATTCATTATTCTTTTTCCAAAGTAACTTCGATAGATTTAAACGAAGGCGTTTTCGATTGCGGATCGGAATTTCTTGGAACCAGTATATTGCTTTCTGGGTAATACATCATAATATTGCCTTCTTTGATAGGGTAGGCGACTGCTTTCTGCTCTGTCATCGCTCCCGTGGCGTTTTTTACCGTTACCCGACCATTTTCAGGCAGAGCCAATGCCGTCATATCGTTTTTATTCATCAATACAACATTTCTTCCAGAAATACCGCGATAACGGTCGTCCGTATCATAAACTACGGTATTAAATTGGCCTTCAGATCGTATTGTCATCAAAATGAAGCTGTTTTGGCTAATCTTCCTAACGGCAGGAATGGGACAGACTTTAAAATAAGCTTTGCCTCCCGATATCGGGAATTCAGAGTTATGGAGAGTTCGCCCTTCTATATGAAACTCCTTTCCCGTTTCATCGATGTTTTTCAGCGCATCAAAGCCGGGAATTACTTCGCTAATCAACTGGCGAGTATTTTTTGTCTTGCCAAATTTATTCCAAGGAAGGGGATCATTGGAAAGGATTTTTTCTGCAATTTCAGAGATGATCTTAACCTCACTTCTTGGGCCAAAATAACGTGCAAGACCGCCTTCACTCAATCGAACAAAGCTGAACATGCTTTCCTGAGTCGTGGGCTCGGGTTCTTCATCTCGTGCCACAACTGGAAGAATGAGGGTTGTTTTACCACGTCCAAGAAAATGACCCTGATTAAGAGTTGTGTTGAGATACAGTGTGAAATCAATTTTTGCTAAAGCTTCTGTGGCAAAGCTTGAATCGGGATTTGAACCATATAAATTCCCTCCCAGATTCCATGCGAATTCGAATTTTCCAAGATGTGCGGCTTCCATGCAGGCCAAAGTGTCGAGTCCGGAGTCTGAAGGAAGTGTGACAGGGAACTTGGATTCGAGGTTATCAAGAATTGTTTTTTTTAGTTGAGGTGTGAAACCGACAGAACCAATACCCTGTACATTGCTATGTCCACGAAGTGGAAGTAGTCCTGCGTGTTTTCTACCTACCATTCCACGCAAGAGCGCCAGATTTACCATTGACTGAACATTGTCGACACCAAAGGCATGATGGGTAATTCCCATGGCCCATGCAAAAACGGCATTTTTACTTTTTGAAAAAATTTTAGCTGTCTTTTCCATATCCTTCCGGGAAATCCCTGACGAAATTTCAAGAGATTCCCATGAAATATTTTTGATATCACTTTTTAGTTCTGTAAAATTTTCGGTGTGAATATTAATGAAATCCTGGCTTAAAACCGATGGGTTCGATTCCGCAAGATCAAAAAGAGCCTTAGCGATGCCGGTGAATAGAGCAATATCGCCACCAATATGCGGCTGTAAATAAAGACTTGCGATTTCTGATCCGAATAGCAGGCTGCGTAAATCAGAAGGAACGCTGAAGTTTTCGAGTCCACGTTCACGAGCCGGATTTACAACAATCACTTGTCCACCACGTCTTCGAACATTCATAAGAGTTCTAAGGAACCGCGGATGGTTTGATGCCGGGTTGGCACCCACGAGAAATATCAGGTCGGAGTGGTCAAGGTCATCCAGATCAACGGTCGCAGTACTTGTCCCGAGACTTTGTTGTAGCCCCACTCCAGAAGCTTGATGGCAATAGTAAGAACAATTGTTGATATTATTTGTTCCAAACTGTCGCGCAAACAATTGCAGCAGAAAACCTGCTTCATTGCTGGACCGACCGCTAGCATAAAAAAATGTTTTATCTGGAGAAGTTGCCTTAATTTTTTGAGCGATCCTTTCCGTGGCATCTGCCAAGGAGATAGGTCGATAATGCGTGTCATTTTCCTGCAAGAGCAAAGGGGATATCAGTCGGCCGCTCCATTCCAGTTCTTGTGGAGTCCAATTTGATAACTCTGCTACGGAGTGATCAAGAAAGAATTGATCTGATAAGGCTCCTTGCATATCAGAGGCCTGCGCTACAAAGGATTTATTGCAAACAGCAGGGAAGTGGCCTTGTTCATCTCGCATGCCACCTTTTTGTCCGCCCATACCGAGGGCGCAACTCTTACAGTTATTACGTGAAGAAAGTGCGCGCAACATGGGCCAGAGACCGCCAGCACGGCGTGCCATTTTAAGTGAATAGCGAATAGCTCCCCATCCACCTGTTTTATGCGGTAGGGCCAATGAAATTCTCCTGTTAAAGGGGAGGAGTCAGACTCCTAAAGAATCCTTAGGAATCCAGCCTTTTTGTTTTGAGTCAAGTTGTACTTCAACCCAGCCTTGCCTCTCATCGGTGATATTGACAAGCGCACCTTCGTGTAACTGAAAGAGGGTGATATTAGAGGCATCAAGACCTGACTTGACTGAAACCGTTTTTGCCAACACCACTCCTGTTTTAGAATTGGATTCAAGATTTAGTTTGACGCCGATTGCAACAAAGGCAAGCAAGAGTAAAAAGAGAACTGAATTTCGAGCTAACCTCAAAAAGTCTGTGCGAAAATAAAACCATGTTGTCAATAACAACCAAAAAGACAGATTAATGGCAAAGGCGAAATTGATGTTTTCGTTCAGACTTAAGTCGTTGACCCAGAAAAATAAAGTGGCGAGTGTGTCGGGCGGCGGCGGAGTAATTTTGTCCTGTGTTTGTTGAATCGCAAAGTTCAAGTTTGCCTGTAAGTTTTCATCGCGTGGGATCAGCTTTTGCGCGCGAATATAATTTAGAATGGCTGGCCCGGTTTTTCCAAGGCGAATATAAGTGTTTCCCAAGTTGTAGTACATGTGGCCATTGTTGAATCCTCTTTCTCTAAGAGATTCATAAGAATCTGCTGCTT
The DNA here is from genome assembly GCA_047610985.1 of Nitrospinales bacterium. Taxonomy (GTDB): domain Bacteria; phylum Nitrospinota; class Nitrospinia; order Nitrospinales; family VA-1; genus UBA8687. Next base: position 33,581 of record JBLFWU010000007.1, read on the forward strand.
GCTGATAGTTATTGCTTGCATACAAGTCGTTGGCACGAGCCACCTCATTCATAAAATCTTCTGCATGAACCAGAGGGATATGGCAAAGCAGAATGAATAAAGAGATGAGAATTTTTTTGTTCACGACTTCTTCTCCAGAATTTTAATAATGTCCTGGGATTCATTTAGTAGTTCAAGATTGCTTCCAGAGGAAACAGGAGTGTATTGTAGGGCCTCGCATTTTTCTAAAAGTTTTCGAGTGCTATTGGCTGTGTTGGCTTGGTAATTCGATTCTTTCAGCTTGTGCTCGACTTCTGTGGCGGTAATGGCTTTACCCTGCATATTCAACTTATCACCTATATACTCGCGGAGTATTTCCGAGAGCTCACTTACAAACTCCTTTGATTCAGAACTCTGAGCTCGCGCTAGATTTTCTAGTTTTTGTGAGGCTGTTTTGTAAGCTTTTTGATTTCTGTAGAAAGCCACATCGGTGGTCAAACGCTTTTGTTGGCGGATAAAAAACGCAGCCATTACAAATACCAGGGCAGGGGAGACGAATCCGATTAAAGTAGAAGTGCTTATCTCGCTATTAACATTCTGAAAGTCATTCAATTGCGTATGTATAGGCAGTATATCCTCTGCGAGGATTTCTATTTTTGGTTTGGCAAGTGTATTGTTGGTTGAATTTGATTGAACATGGTTTAAAGTTTCCTCCGTAGAAGAGGGGTGAACGGTCAAAATGATGGGTCGTGTTTTAACCTGTCGATAATCTCTTGCTTCGGGGTCGAAGTAGGCAATGGTGAGCGCTGGTATGGTTACGGCTCCTGATTGTAAGGGGACGAGAGCAAATTTGAAAACTTTCTGTCCGGTTATCTGGTTTGCTGTCACGGATTGCTTAAACTCCGGTTGATCTGGATAAACTTTGAACTGGCGGTTCAGGTCGGGTTCAGGAAAGCTGACTCCGCGAATATTGCCTTTGCCGGAAACAGTGATCGTGAGGGTGGTGGTGTCACCTACCTCAAGATCATTTTTCCCTAGGTTTGCTTGGATATCAAATTGGCCAATGATATTTTTAAAACCCTGAGGCTTGCCTTTTTCGGGCAGTGCTAAAATTTCTACAGATAAGGATTTAGAGCGCAAGACTTTATGCTCGGCGCGGATTCCCTGACCAAAAAATGGGTCGTTGAAAAATCCTCTGCGGTTGGACCGGGTGCGATGATAGATATCCAGGTCCAGCATGGCTGGGGGGATTTCTGCTTTTCCCGGTTTAATGGGGAAGAGTGCAACCGATATTTCCTGCACTTGGTATTGGATTCCGTTGATCACGCTTTGATAGCTTTTTGCTTTTCCCAAGTCCTCTTTTTGAAAATGCGATGCACCAAAAGGCATACTTAGATCAAGGTTTTTTGCCTCGATTCGGTGAAATAATTTAAATGAATAAATCAATTGCTCGCCGACATAGGCTGTTTTTTTCGATACATTCGTTTCAATAAATACGGATTTGTCTGCAGACTGATTTTGGACCGTAGGTTTTTGCACTACAACTGTAATAGGGTGGGTAGCATAGATTTTACCATTGGCTCTTATGCGTACAGATCCGATCTTAAATTGACCGATATTCATAGGTGTTAAACGGTATTTATGAGTGATGGAAATACTGCGCTTAAAATTTACGATCTGCGTCGAAGAGGAGGTTCCCGAAGATGTTACGCGGAAATCAGGTAAAGATGGCAATTCTGGAGGTGGCGTATTTTGTGTTCCTTTGATGGTGATAGATAATTGCAGGCTGTCTTCCAACGTGATCTGGTTACGATCGACCGTGGCCAGAACCTGAATGTCATCGGCGAAGGCTGGCGAAGCTAGTCCCATGCTAAGGAGGAGAAATGAAAAGACGGCCTTGTTAAAAAGTTGGTTCATTAAATTACCAATTGCTGCCTTGATAGGATTGTGAGGCTTTTGTTTTTCCAGCTTGCATGCGACTGATCTTTTTTAAATCTTCAGAAAGGTTTCCTAGTAACTGCTCTGCCTCTTCCTGGCTCAACTCTTTTGCTTGCGCAGCTTCACTCTGATTATTTTCCTGCGGTTGTTTTTCGCCCGGTTGTGGCTCTTCTTTCTCGGACTCTTGATCTTCTTCTTTATTGGAAGAGTCCTTTTTCGAGGGGTCGTCTTTTTCTGAATCTGATGAATCTTTTTTGTCAGACTCTTGCTTTTGCTCGTCCTTCTTTTTTAATTGCTCGCGGACAAACTCCAGGTTGAATTTGGCATCCATGTCGGAGGGGTCCAGGGTAAGTACTTTTTTGTAAGCTGCCTCGGCTTCTTCTAGCTTTCCCATTTTGAAAAGTGCATTGCCGGAGTTATATATAGAATTCTTTTTGAGTTGTGGATCAGAATTCTCCAATGCCGCATGCGTATAGTCTTGTAGTGCCTCCTGGAATTTTTCTTGCTTGTAGTAAGAACTTCCCAGATTGTAGTTGAGGCGTGGATCTTCAGGCCGACTCGAACGAGCTTGGGAAAAGTTTTTTTCTGCTTCTGGGAAAAGGCCTTCTTGATATTGGTTCAGGCCTTCCTGAATATTTGAGTCTGCGGGATCGGCAAATACGGGGGAGTTTGCCAGTAAAACAAAAAAGCCAACAACGAGAACTCGTCTGACTCGAAGTTTGCGAAACATAAAGTTTAGTGTGTGAAAGAGATTCCCGCCGAAGCGGGAATCAAACTGTAAATTGGATTGAAAAACTGCAGTTACTTTCTATCTCCCATGAGCCTTAAAAGCATCAAGAAGAGATTGATAAAATCGAGGTAAAGAGTCAGTGCCCCACGAATGGCTTCTTTGGTATCTTCATCGGTGCCTTCATTACCAAGGATATTCATTTCTTTAATTTTCTGCGTGTCGTAAGCTGTTAACCCAACAAAGATCAGCACGCCTGCGTAAGTAATGATCATGTGCATCATAGAACTTTGCATGAACATATTTACTACAGAAGCAATGATAATTCCGATAAGACCCATGAACAAAAAGCTACCCCAGGAAGTCAGGTCTTTCTTGGTGGTGTAACCATAGAGACTCATTGCGCCAAAGGTGCCTGCCGTGACCACAAATGTTGAAGTTATGGAAGCGGCGGTGTAAACCACAAATAATGTGGAGAATGTTATCCCCGTTAAGCCTGCATAAAGAAGAAATACTCCGGTGGCTTGGCTAACGCTCATTTGCATGACCCGGGATGCAAGCCAGAATACTAGACCAATTTGGGCAATAATTAGAGCAATCGGAATTATAGGATTGCCCATGACGATATTGAAAAATGTCGGGGTATTGGCAACATAATAGGCCATAAAACCGGTAATACCGAGCCCGGCTGCCATCCAGTTATAGACACGCACCATAAACCGTTGCTGTTCAGCAGCTACGGCATCTATGCTCATGGTTCGAGGGGAGTTTTGCATTAGTTTTTTTCCTTTCAATACGTTAAATCATCAAAAAAGTTTTTTAAGCCTTTTTTAATTGCTACTTCATTAGATAAAACTTCAGTCTCGTGTTGTCAAGGTCTTGTGCGAAAGTTACTACTCTGCATTCTATCAAAATCCAGAACCCAAGTGCAGGACATTTTCAGGAGTCTAATTCCGGTTTTCTTGCAGATAATCTGCTTTCATAGAGTAAGAATAACAAGGCGGGAAAAATGAACCATTGAAAACGCTCCTGCCATATTTTTCTACGTTCGGATTTAAATTCTTTCTTTTCTAAGTTTTGATTTATTTGGTCGAGATAAATGGTTTTCAGGTCGATATCTCCAGTTACTGAGCGCACATAACTTCCACCTGTCTGTAATGAAATCTGTTGGAGGGTTGTTTCGTCCAGTTTTGTGAGAATAACTTCTCCGTCTTCGTTTTTCAGAAAACCTCCTGCCTTGTTTGGGTTAGGTAAGGGCGCGCCAATGTCTCGTCCTATTCCAATGGTATAAACCTTAACTCCAGCATTTTCGGCTTCTTTTGCCGCTTCCAATGCCTGCCCAGTCTGGTCTTCACCATCTGTGATTAATATGATGGCTTTAGATTTTTTCTCCTCTGAGCGAAAGGCTTTTATGGATGTTCTTAAAGCATCGCCCAAAGCCGTCCCCTGTACAGGTATGAGGTCCGTATCGATAGCGCTGAGAAAAATACGTGCCGCTGTGTAGTCCAGAGTAAGTGGGCATTGCACAAACGAGGTGCCAGCAAAAGCTACCAGCCCGACTCGGTCTCCTTGCAACATTTCCAGCAAGTCAGAGATTTTACGTTTGGCTCTTTCAAGCCGATTCGGTTTTATATCCTCGGCAAGCATGCTGCGGGATACATCCAGCGCAATAATAATATCCACACCCTCTTGCCTGACATCTTCCCATTGATAACCCCATTGCGGTCGAGTGAGTGCAAGCAAAAGAAAAAGTATAGTGAAGCCTATGCATATTGCTCTGGTTTTTTGTTGTTTTCTGAAATTTGGAGTCACCAGTTTCGAGAATAAGTTCTCACCGCAAAAACGAACTATGAGTTCGTGCTTCCTACGATTTCCCCATGCGAGAAAAAATAGGAGAGGGACTAGAACCCACAGGAAATGTAAATTGGAAGGATCGCCAAATTTCATATTATGGAATCCTCCTCAATACGGTATTGGATAATGTGATTTCCAAAAGCAGAAGCAGTATTCCCGGAATAAGAAAATAGTGAAACAGGTCTGTGTATTCGGAATGATCGAGAATCTTGACTTCAGACTTTTCCATTTGATCGATTTGCTTATAAATTTCTTTTAACGATTCGAGATTGGTGGCGCGAAAATATTGACCGCCTGTTAATTCTGATATTTCTTTTAAAGTATCTTCATCAATGTCCACCTTTTGATAAACATATCGTTGTCCAAAAATAGAATTTACTAAAAAAGGTGCTTCCCCATTTGTCCCCACGGCAATGGTGTGAATTTTAATGCCAAATGCTTTCGCTGTTTGAGCTGCTTGCAGGGGTGCAAGATTTCCTGCATTGCTACGCCCATCGGTCAAAAGGATGATAAGTTTTGATTCTGATTGAAGATCCTTTAAGCGTTTGACCGCGATACCGATTGCGGAACCGATTGCTGTCGCATCTCCTGCCATCCCTATCTCTAGCTTGCTGAGGAAAGATTGCAGAATACCCTGATCCAAAGTAAGTGGGCATTGTGTGTAGGCTTCGGAACCAAAAACAATCATGCCCATGCGATCATTGGGACGGTTGTCGATAAATTCTGCTACCACATCTTTAACCATTGCCAGACGTGTGTCACGTTTTTCGTCTTTGATAAAATCAAGTGCCTTCATACTTCCGGATGTGTCCAAAGCCAACATAATGTCTACACCGACAGATAATATTTCTGTGCTCTTATGACCTTCCTGAGGTCGAGCGAGTGCCAGCACGAGAAGTGATGCGGCAAGTAACCGAAGAATCAGGGGGAATGCAGATATAACATCAATTCGCGTAGAGCGAACCCTTTGTAAAATCGCAATGGACGAATAATGGATGGTTACAGGGTTTCTTGTTTTGAATACAAGATAGGGCACTATGATAAGAAACAGGAGCAGCCAAGGGTCTTCAAATCGAAAAAAATTCATGGTTTTTCCGGTGATTCGGTCATAGATATCCCCTGAACAGGTGTTACCTGAACAGGTGCTACATGAACCGGAGTAGTTTGGTCAGGCAGTACCAGAACAGGCGAAGCTTCTTTAATGAATCGAATTACAGAGTCAACGGGGTCGTCATGCGCTTGGGCTTTGGCAAATTTAACCTTGTCTATTTCTACTAGAAGGGTTCTTGTCTGCAGTTTTTGACTCTCATTCAAGTCAGGAAAATTTTTGAAATGGGTTGTGATCTCTTCCGTAGTCCATTCTTGTGCTGGAAAGTCATAGCGGTTTTCAAGGTACCTGCGAAAAATTTCTGAGAGCTCAAAAAAATGATCGCGGATGCGGCCCAGTTTCATCCAATCACGGTTTTGCAGGATATCCAATTCTTTCAAGGCTTTCTCTTCAGCGGTGAGCGCGAAATCGGATTTTGATTTGGGAGTTGATTTACTTTGCCACTTTTTCCATAGCAAATAGCCTAAAGCCAAAAGACATAAAACCGCCAAAGCCTTCCAAATATAATGTGTCCAAGGTGGCTGGATGTCGGCAATCGGTTTGATGTCTTTAATGTCCGAAGCATTTTCTTCAAGTTGCAAAAGCGATTGCACTTCAAAGTTGACTTCTGGGGACATGATTTTCCCTCGAACGATTTGTTTGTTCGTGTCGGGGGCATCAAACCAGATAGGAATAGGGGGGAGTATCATAGACCCAATTTTATCAACTCGTAATTTGAGCCAGAACTCTTGGGTGGTCTGCTTATTAATGTTTCTTGGATTCTCATTTCCGTGTTCAACATTTTCCAACCCTTCAGGTGTTACGTATTCAGGCATATGCAGAACAATATCGGGGTCATGCGTTACTGTGATCGAGTAGGTAACAATGTCTCCCAACGTGGGTTGCCTAATATCAATTTGCGCGTCTATAGATACCGGTTCGGCACACCAGGAAACAAAGGGATTTGTTAAGGTGATAATAAATGCCAACAATAAAATAGACATTGGATTTGAAATTATTTTCGACATAATCTACTTTTCTTTTGCGATGCAAGTATCAATGAGGGGTTGTAGTTCAGTAGCGTTGTCAATACTGGCTGCTTCTGAACGAAACAGCCAAACCAATGCTTCCTTGCAATTACCGAGTTTAAGATAAAGTCTACCCGCGGTCGCAGCGGATTTGGCTCTGTCGGCGGTATTGCTTTCTCCCAAGCCCCATATTTGAATGTATTGATCCAGAGCCTGCTCGTTCAATCCCACCTGTTGCAGCCGTTTACCCGTTTTTTCTAGTTCTGTAGCGAGGGTTTCAACTCGGGTATCTTTGGAACTTTTTTTCTGCTGGGGGGGTGTAGGCTTTTTGGTGATGAGTTTTGTGGAAAATGCAACGAAGGCGAAAAGGGTTATGCCTGTCAATACATAGACTACCACTTTTAGTTTTCCACTGACTCCGTCTTCGGGTGTTTTTGAATCATTCATATTAATGTTTCTTTTCCCTGAATTTGAAATATTTTATGATGGGATCTGTTAAAGATTTATGGGTGAAAATTTCTATAGTATCGATTCCGATTGAGCTAAATAAAGTTTTTCGTTCCTGACGTTTTTTAATGCAAACTTTTTTGTGTTCCTTGAGCATTTCCGGGTCATTGGTGTTAACTAGTAATGTTTTTCCTGTTTCGGAATCTTCAAGATGAATCATCCCCACATTGGGTAGGGTTTCTTCATGCGGGTCAATTATATTAATCGCGATTAGATCGAACCTTTGACGGGCGAGTTTCAACTGAGGTTCAAAGTTTTCATCTTGAAAATCGGAGATTAAAAAAGTGGTGGCTTTTCTTTTCTGGATTTTAAGCAGGTATTCTAAAGGCAGCGATAAGTTGGTGCCTTTACCCTCGGGTTTGAAACTTAAAATAGTACGGATGATATTCCATATATGCCCTTTCCCTTTTTTTGGGGGAATGTGATGCTCAATTTTATCTGAAAAAATTATGAGTCCAATCTTGTCATTATTTTTTATAGCTGCAAATGCGAGAATCGATGCAACTTCTGCCGCAACTTCGTTTTTCATTTTTTGGGCGGAACCAAATCTTCCGGATGAGCTGACATCCACCAGAAGCATCAAGGTGAGTTCCCGTTCCTCAATGAATTCTTTAATGAAGGGTTGGTTCATACGTGCGGTCACATTCCAGTCGATCAAACGCACATCATCCCCCGGCTGATATTCGCGAACCTCGCTGAACTCCATTCCACGGCCTTTAAACGCAGAGACATATTCACCTGCCATGATATCGTTCACCATATAATTGGTTTTTACTTGGATGGCCTTTATGCGTTGCAATAATTCCGGTGATAGCTGGTTTTCTTGCTCTGGCGGAGGGGCCGGGAGGCGGAACCATTCTCGAAAATTCTTTGTCAGTGTTTGAAGCATATTAGGTTCAGGGGACTTCGATAGTGTCAAAAAGGGATTTTAGGATGTCATCGGCACTTACATTTTCTGCTTCTGCCTCATAGGTAAGGATGATGCGATGTCGAAGTATATCCATGCCTATACTCTTTATATCGTGTGGTACTACATATCCTCGTCGTTGTAAAAAGGCATAAGCTTTGGCCGCCCTGTTAAGAAAAATTGAAGCACGAGGTGATGCGCCGTATTGAATCATTCCGGCATAGGATGAAAGTTGATTTGCTTTGGGATCGCGGGTCGCGGTGACCAAATTGATAATATAATCTTGCAGGTTTTCATCAATATAAATCTCATCAATAACCTTACGGGCTTTCTGAATGTCAGCAGGATCGACCACAGGTTGAACTTTGTATGGATCGTTGCTGGTAGACATGCGCTGCATGATCAGCTTTTCCTCTTCTTTGGAGGGATAGTCGATATGGAGCTTTAACATAAAACGATCAATTTGGGCTTCGGGTAAAGGGTAGGTGCCTTCTTGTTCGATCGGATTTTGTGTGGCGATGACCATAAAGGGATCTCCCAACGGGAAAGTCTTGCCAGCTATGGTTATTTGGCGTTCCTGCATGGCTTCGAGCAAGGCGCTTTGAACTTTTGCCGGAGCACGATTGATTTCGTCTGCCAAGATAATGTTGGCAAACAAAGGGCCTTTTTTAATGTCGAACTCACCTGTTTTGGGTTGATATATCTGGGTTCCTAAAAGATCCGCAGGGAGTAAGTCTGGTGTGAACTGAATGCGTTTGAAATCGGCCCTAACCGATTGCGCCAGAGTTTTAACAGAGGTCGTTTTGGCGAGCCCTGGAACCCCTTCCAGAAGAACATGTTCCCCTGTAAGCAATCCTAATACCAGTCTTTCGGTAAGATATTTTTGCCCAACCATGACTTGATTGAGTTCATTTAGAAGGGGAGGGATGAATCCGCTCGCCTGATTGACCCGGTCTGTGATTTCATCGATTTTTTGAACCATGCTTGTTACCTTAAGTTTTATTAATGGGTGTTAAAAGAAGAAACGTGAAGAAAACCATACTTTATATAGATATAATAAATTGAATCAGAAAAAAATTATTTTTTTTTAACCTGAGGACATTTGGAGAATCCACTATTTTCTGTTTTGGCTCATAAATCGGACTATTTGGGGTTAGATGGACAAAAAAATGATTTTAGGCTTTACAAGAGCCACAACTTAAATAGAATAGCAGGCTTAACCCATTTTACCAGTATGTGATTAGCACGGAGTGTGGCAATGCTTGATGATGAAGTCAAAAATATAGATAATATTATAGATCAAGGTTTGAATACTGAGAACAACGACCTCGATCTCAGAGAAAAAGAGTTGGATGATGATGATCTGATTAAGATCATGGAGTCCGACAAGCTCAAGGGTGTTACCGCTATTTTTTTGGAGTTCAATGATATTACTGATAGAGGACTGAACGCCCTTCTCGAATGCGATAACATGAAATTTTTGACAGCCTTAAATCTGTTTAAAAATAAGATTACGGATGAAGGGGTCAAAGCTCTGGCAAAGTCTAAAACGATGCTCAATTTGTCTGAGTTAATTTTAAGTGATAACGAGGTTGGAGCAGAGGGAGCAAAAGCTGTTGCTGAGTCGAACTTGTTAGGAAACCTGGTGTCACTTTGGCTTGGAGATAAGCTGGGTGATGAGGGGGTCAAGGCTCTGGCAGAATCAGAATCTTTAACTCGCTTGACACAACTTTCTTTGTATAGAAATAACATTGGCAATGAAGGAGCTATTGCCATTGCGAATTCTAAAAACCTCTCCAAACTGGAAGAGCTAAATCTCAACTGGAATTATATTGAAGCAGAGGGCCTTGATGCTCTGGGAAATTCAGATACATTAAAAAGCTTGACCCAGCTGACTCTGACCTATAATCCTTTGGGGTTGCGAGGAGCTGAAGTTATCGCAAACGCAGAGAATTTTAAAAATGTTACGTTAATGGATCTCTATGAAACTGAAATCGGTAATCTCGGTGGCAAAGCTCTGGCTAGCTCTAAGAACTTGCCGAATATGAAAACGCTGGTTTTAATTCATAATGATATTACCGCGGGGGTTGAGGCTCTGTTTAAGGACAATGAAAACTTCCCTAATTTAGAAAATATTTATTTTAACAAGCCTAAAGAAACTGAATAATAATCGAACTGGTTCACTAAGAAGGGGTTTCCGGTTTGGGCCGGGAACCCCTTCTGTTTTTTGAACGCTAGGAATATTTAGCTATGTTTACAGGTGAAAAACCAGATTTACTAGACTTAGTACTTTTTCGGGAAGACAGTATTTATGTCGTCGGGAAAGATGGTGTGCCACAACATTGGGATGGAGAGGAATGGCTTCCCGTTCGAACCGAGAATACCAATCCCTTAATGGGAATATGGGGTCCTCATGAAAAGTGTATCTATGCTGTTGGAATAGGTGGGGTGGTTCTTTTTTATAATGGCAAAGAATGGAAACAAATTGATACCGGAAGTTACGACTCCCTGAACGCTGTGTTTGGTTTCGATGAGAACAATATTTTCCTTTATGGTGTGGGTGGCCGAATGATCTATTGGGATGGTGAAAAGTGGGACTACCGTGAGCCCAATACCATCCACGATCTCTTTGGCATGTGGGGCGAAGATATTAATCGCATCTACACAGTAGGAGGGGAAGGGGTCTACCGTTTTTATGATGGAAAAGAGTTCATACGTAAAGACGAGTTGACCGAGGAGGAGATTTCACTTTTTGGTGTATGGGGTACGCGAACCGACAATGTCTATATCTGTGGTTCGCATGGAACCCTTTTGCATTTTAACGGAGAAGAGTGGAAACCGATGGAATCGGGTACGGAAGAATATCTTCTCAGTATTTGGGGGACATCCGATAATAATATCTTTGCTGTAGGAGATAGCTCGACAATTCTACATTACGATGGCAAAGCATGGTCGCGAGTTGAACCTTTAAAGGAAGAATATTTTACAAAGGTAAGAGGGCTTGGAGAAGATTCTGTTTATATCGCGGGAGAAAATGGCACAGTGCTTCGTTATGATGGCACTAAATGGAACGATATGTCCCTATAAATTTTTATTACCCCTGGAGTTTTTATGTCCGAATTGACGAGCAACCATCTTCTTTGCATTTTTGGATTGGATGAGAATAATGTTTTTGTAGGCGGGGCCGATGGAACGATGCTGCATTATGATGGTAGTGCATGGTCGTCAATGGAAACCGATGGTCGTTGGACGTTTAAGAATATCTGGGGCAGTGCTCCGGACAACGTTTTCGCAGTAGTTACTGATGGCAGAATTCTCCATTACGACGGGAAAATCTGGTCTACTATGGAAACCGAAAAACTGCCACCAATGACAGGTATTTTTGGTCTGGCATCCGATGAAATCTATGCCTGTTCACGGCTAGGCAAAATTCTACGATACGATGGCAGTACTTGGAAGTACACGCAAACGGGGACCGATACCGATATTACACGGCTTTGGGGATGCAAAGAAGGTGGAATGTTGGCTGTTGGATACGATGGAATGGTGTTGAAACAGGATGGTGAAAAATGGCATAGGCTGGCCTTCAACTCCAGTGCAGAATTTTACGGTATTTATGGTTTTGCTCCCGATAATGTTTATTTGGTTGGTTCTGAGGGAGCTATTAATCATTACAATGGTTCCGAATTCACTGAAATGCCTTCGCAGACGATGGAGTTTTTTCTTGATGTCTGGGGACCTTCTGCGGAAATGGTTTTTGCCGTAGGCGATGAAGGCATGATCCTTTACCTGGATGGCGATCAATGGACGCGAATCGAATCCAATACTAAAGAATATTTTTCCTCAATATGGGGAAGCTCCGATGAAAATATTTATGCGGTGGGAGACAATGGCTTGATCCAGCATTGGAATGGAGAAGACTGGAAGTCAGTCGAAGGATGAGTGCTCTATAATAACTATGCTAAACCCTTGCTCCGTCGGGGCAAGGCCCCCCCAAACTGCTTGACACCTGCTTAGGGCCGATGTTAAGGTTCTAACTCTTTGATATTGTTCTGTTTTATCCTTTAGTTATTCATCATCCGATGACTAAAATGGCACAGAATTTCTGAATTTTGTTGTGAAAAATTATTTATTTCTGAGTGTTATTGAAAAATGTTCAAACCCTCTTTAGAAGAATTTAAAAAACTGTCGAAGTCAGGCAACCTGATCCCTGTCTATAAGGAGATTCTGGCGGACCTGGATACACCTGTCTCTGCCTATATGAAGATCAGCGGCGGTGAATATTCTTTTCTCCTGGAAAGTGTTGAGGGTGGAGAAAAATGGGCGCGCTATTGTTTCCTCGGATGTGACCCTACTGTTGTGGTGACCAGTAAAGGTCGCAATATAACGATCAGTGAAAACGGAAAATTACGAGAGAAGAAAATTGAATCTGGAACTCCTCTAGTCGCAATAAAGGAAATATTGGCTCGATACAATCCGGTGACTGTTCCTGGTTTGCCCCGGTTCTCAGGTGGTGCGGTGGGATTCATCAGCTATGACATGGTTAGGTTTTTTGAAGACCTTCCTGAGGGTACGGTAGACGATCTTAATGTGCCAGACTCTCAGTTTATAATTACGGATACGATGCTGGTGTTTGATAATGTTTCGCAAACGATCAAGATAGTATCCAATGCTGTTGTTGAAGAAGGCAATTTGGAAGCCGTATATAAACAGACCCTAAAAAAGATCGGGCTTCTAGAAGCAAAGCTGAAAGCACCGTTGAAAGTTTCGACTCCACAGAGTAAAGAAGAGGTTGATTTGAAATTTGAGTCGAATTTTGAAAAGGAAACATTCAAAGGGGCAGTGGATAAGGTTAAGCAATATATTATGGAAGGTGATGCCATTCAGGTTGTGCTTTCACAGCGTTTAAACTTTAAAATTGAAAAGAATGCTTTTGATATTTACCGAGCTTTGAGAACGATCAATCCTTCTCCATATATGTATTTTCTTAAATTTGGGGATATGGAAATAGTCGGTTCATCGCCGGAGATTCTAGTGCGATTGGAAGAGGAAAAAATCGAAGTGCGACCCATCGCTGGAACTCGAAAGCGCGGTAAAAATGAAGAAGAAGATTTGGCATTGGAAAAAGACCTGTTGCAGGATGAAAAAGAATTAGCCGAACATATTATGTTGGTAGACTTAGGTCGAAACGATCTGGGACGGGTGGCCAAAATCAGTACTGTAGAGGTTAACGAAAGTTTTTCTGTCGAGCGTTACTCTCATGTCATGCATATTGTCTCTAATGTTCGCGGTATCTTAAAAGAAGGATTGGATTGCTTTGATGTCTTGGAAGCGACATTTCCGGCTGGCACCGTTTCGGGTGCTCCTAAAATTCGTGCTATGGAAATAATTGATGAGTTAGAGCCGACTCGACGGGGGCTTTATGCTGGGACGGTTGGCTATATCGGATTTTCAGGGAATATGGATACCGCTATCGCCATTCGGACTCTCATTGTTAAAGATCAAATGGCTTATCTGGGTGTTGGGGCAGGCATTGTTGCCGACTCGGTTCCTGAAAGTGAATTCGAAGAAACGATGAACAAAGGCCGAGCTTTACTCAAGGCTGTAGAAGTCGCAGAGAAAGGATGGGTCGCATGATTTTGATGATCGATAATTACGATTCGTTTACCTACAACATCGTGCAATACATGGGGGAGTTGGGAGCCGACATTCGGGTAGAACGCAACGACCAGATTTCTATAGAGGAAATAGAGTCCTTGATGCCCGAAAAAATTGTCATCTCTCCGGGGCCCTGCACACCTGACAAGGCGGGGGTTTCTGTTGCGGTGATCAAGCACTTTGCCGGAAAAGTTCCATTACTTGGTGTTTGTCTAGGGCATCAGTCGGTTGGAGCTGCTTTTGGGGGAGAAATTATCAAAGCAGGCAAACTGATGCATGGAAAAACCTCCGAGGTTCGCCATGATGGAAAAACATTATTTAAAAACCTTCCTAATCCGTTTACCGCTACCCGTTACCATTCGCTTGTGTTGAATCGAAAAACATTGCCGGACTGTTTTGAGATTTCTGCTGAGAGCGATGATAATGAAATAATGGGAATCCGCCATAAGGAGCTGCCTATTGAAGGGGTGCAGTTTCACCCGGAATCTATTTTGACACCTAACGGAAAAGATCTTTTGAAAAATTTTATAGAGAATAGCTGAGCATGTCTTTCCAGAAATTCCTTCATATTTCAGTGTCGGGAAAAGACATGTCTGAAGAAGAAATGATGGGTGCTATGACCGAGATCATGGATGGTAAGGTCGGTGATACGCAACTTGCGGCTTTTTTAACCGCTTTGCATTTTAAAAGTATAACTGTCCCCGAAATCGTTGGCGCCGCCAGAGTAATGCGCGATAAAGCGGAAAAGGTAAATGCCAAGGATTCGGTGGATACCTGTGGAACGGGAGGTGATAGTGCCGATACCTTCAATGTTTCCACAGCGGTTGCGTTTGTGGTGGCAGGTGCAGGTGTGCGAGTTGCAAAACATGGTAACCGTGCGGTTTCGAGTAAGTCGGGAAGTGCCGATGTTTTAAAATGTCTAGGAGTCAATATTGATGCTGCTTTACCCACTGTCGAAAGATGTATTGAGGAAGTGGGTATTGGTTTTCTTTTCGCGCCTTTAATGCATAAGGCAATGAAACACGCTGCGGCAGTAAGAAAAGAATTGGGGTTTAGAACTATTTTTAATCTCTTGGGTCCACTTACCAACCCTGCAAATGCTCACGCCCAAGTGCTAGGCGTGTTCGATTCTAAGTGGGTGACCCCGCTTGCAGAAGTTTTACGAGATTTGGGAAGTCGCCACGCTTTAGTGGTGCATGGTTTTGACGGATTAGATGAGATAACCTTGACGGGTAAAACCCAGGTCGCTGAACTAAAAAATGGAAAAGTGAATAATTTTTCTCTTGATCCAAAAGAATTTGGTTATTCACTTTGCTCTGCTGCTGAATTAAAAGGAGGCGAGCCTGAAACGAATGCGGAATTGATGCACGAAATTTTAAAAGGCAGCCCAGGGCCGAAAACAGACATTGTAGTTTTGAACGCTGCTGCGGCAATTTATGTGGGTGGCAAAGCCGACTCCATTGAAAAAGGAATTCTAGTCGCGATAAATTCGATTGAATCCGGTGCAGCGTTGAAAAAACTTGAAGAATTATGTCGAATATCGAATTCATAAGATGTCAAATATTCTAGATAAAATTTTTACGGATAAAAAGAAAGAGCTCCCTGATACAAAACGTCAATCATCTCTGTCGGAAATCAAACAACGGATTACGGATCAACAGCCCGTTTTGGATGTCTTCAAGGCTTTGAAGAAGGGAAAGACTTCCAGAATTATCGCTGAGATAAAACCAAAAACTCCTTTTAAGGGGGAGTTGCGTAAGGGCTTTGATGCAAAAGCTATTGCAAGAGATTATGTGGAGCATGGTGCAGCGACTCTTTCAATTTTAACGGAGAGTAACTATTTTGGCAGTAGCATTGAAATTTTAACGGAGGTTCGCAAGGTTGCTCCTATTCCGCTTTTAAGGAAAGATTTTATTTTCGATGATTATCAGGTTTTTGAGTCACGTGCTTATGGTGCTGACCTGTTTCTGTTGATAGCAACTTGGCTCGACCAGAGCTTGATGGCCGATTTGCTTTGTCAGGGCAAAGAATTAGGAATGCCCGCCCTCATTGAAACCCATAATGAATGGGATATGGAAAAAGCGTTTGCGGCGAATGCTGAATTGATCGGTATCAATAACCGTGATTTGACCAATGGTAAAACCGATTTAGGAATTACGCGGCGATTAGTTCCCATGGCATTGCAGGAAAAAGGAAAGGTGCTGGTTTGCGAAAGCGGTATTCATGGTCGCGAAGAAATTGAGGAATTTGAAGGCTTGGGTGTGCATGCTTTTTTGATTGGTGAAAGTCTGATGACTGCAGAAGATATTCCTGGAAAATTGAAGGAGCTTTTAGGCCATGGTGGCGAGTGATAGACAGGTAAAAGTTAAAGTCTGCGGCATGACCAGCTTGAAAGATGCTCTGGTCGCTGTGGAAGAGGGGGCCGATGCAGTGGGCTTTATTTTCTATAAAAAAAGTCCGCGCTCAGTTACCATGAAAACTGTTCGTGAAATTATTTTAGAGCTACCGCCGTTTGTCGATACTGTTGGTGTTTTTGTTGATGAAACAGTAGAACAGATAAACAAAATTGCGGACTATTGTAATCTCGATATAATTCAATTGCATGGCGATGAATCGCCTACGTTTTGCAAGAAAATACGGCGTAGGGTTATCAAGGCTTTTAGAGTTAAAGATATGCAGTCAGTGAAAAAACTTTCTAGCTTCCAAGTTAGTGGATTTCTTCTGGATACATTTTCAAAGAACCTACATGGAGGAACCGGTAAAGTGTTTGACTGGAATTTGGCGCTTCCCGCTAAAAAAATTGGGCCGGTTATTATGGCGGGAGGTTTGACGCCAAATAATGTTCAGCAGGCCATTCGACAGGTACGCCCCTATGGAGTGGATGTTTGTTCGGGGGTGGAAAGTGAACCTGGAATTAAAGATCATAAAAAGGTTCGGGCTTTTTTGAAAAATGCAAAGGCAGGGAGAAAAATATGAACAAACATAATTTGCCTGATGCCAAGGGGCATTATGGAAAATTTGGCGGCAAGTATGTGATTGAAACTCTGATGCCAGCATTGCAAGAGCTGCAAACTCTTTATGAGGAGGCTAAGGAAGACCCAAAGTTCAAAGAGGAATTGAGTTATTATTTGAAGCATTATGTCGGACGACCTACTGCATTGTATTATGCCGAACGACTCACCAAGCATCTGGGCGGTGCAAAAATTTATTTAAAACGGGAAGACCTCACTCACACCGGCGCGCATAAAATTAACAACACTATTGGCAGTGCCTTGCTGACTCAGCGAATGGGGAAAAAGCGGGTGATTGCAGAAACGGGTGCTGGTCAGCATGGAGTAGCCACAGCTACGGCGGCTTCTTTATTCGGACTGGAATGCGATGTGTTCATGGGGGAAGAAGACATGAAGCGACAGTCGCTCAATGTTTTTAAAATGCGATTGCTAGGAGCCAATGTTATTCCTGTCACAAGTGGTACGCGAACACTTAAAGATGCAACCAGTGAAGCTATTCGCAACTGGATCACTACTGTTGAGACCACACATTATATTATCGGCTCGGTGGTGGGGCCGCATCCATACCCGATGATAGTCCGCGATTTTCAGAAAATAATCGGAGAAGAATCGACACGACAAATAATGGAAATGGAAGGAAGACTGCCTGATACTTGTGTGGCTTGTGTTGGCGGCGGTAGTAATTCAATGGGACTGTTTTATCCCTTTTTGAAAAACGAAGAGGTGAAGTTGGTGGGAGTCGAAGCGGCAGGACTTGGCGTTGACACGGACAAACACGGTGCTTCGCTCACTAAAGGATCACCTGGTGTTCTCCATGGCATGAAGAGCTATCTATTGCACGATGATGGCGGACAGGTAACCGAGGCGCATTCCATTTCTGCGGGATTAGATTATCCGGGAGTAGGGTGCGAGCATAGTTATCTCAAAGAATCTGGGCGCGCAACCTATGCGAGCATTACCGACGCGGAAGCGTTGGAAGGGTTTAAATTGTTATGTAGTAAAGAAGGAATTATTCCAGCATTAGAGTCTTCGCATGCGATTGCGCATGTTGCTAAGCTGGCACCTAAAATGAATAAGGATGAGATCATTCTGGTCTGTCTTTCAGGTCGTGGCGATAAAGATGTTAATCAGATCGCAGATAGGATGGGGGTATCTCTGTGAGTCGTATTGAAAAACGTTTATCTTCATTAAATGGCAACAAGGCTCTGGTTGCGTTTTATACGGCAGGTGATCCAGATCTTTCAGCTTCCAAAGATATTTTTGCAGTCATAGAAAAAAATGGTGCGGATATTATTGAGATTGGGGTGCCATTCTCAGATCCACTAGCGGATGGGCCAATCATTCAGGCTTCAGCACACCGTTCTTTGCAACAAGGGACGACTCTTAAAAAAATTATTCAGTTGGTCACTGACATCAGAAAAACTTCTGAACTTCCAATTATTCTGATGACCAGTTTTAACCCTGTGTTTGTTTATGGGGAAAAAGAATTTGTCGCCGATGCTGTTAAGGCAGGAGTGGATGGCGTTATCATTCCTGATCTGCCACCGGAAGAGGCGGAAGAGTTTCTGGAAATCGCAGAAGGTCTGGATATGGTTTTTTTGTTGGCCCCGACCAGTACTCCGGCTCGGATTCAGCAAGTAGGGAAAATCAGCAAAGGCTTCATATATTATATTTCTCTGACGGGTACCACAGGAACTAAGGAATCTCTTTCTGCTGGACTAGAAGAGAAGGTAAGCGAAATAAAAAAATCTGTTTCACTGCCGGTACTGGTAGGGTTTGGAGTTTCTGGCCCTGAACAGGCGAAACAGGCGGCACAAATTTCCGACGGTGTGATCATTGGTAGTGCTATTGTGAAACTGATTGAAACACACAGCGACCCTGCTGAGCGTGACCGTAAGCTGGCTGAATTTTTGGCGAGCATTAAAAAAGCCATTAATCCTTGATCCCGGGCACCATGTCTTCCCGGATTTCGATAATCATTCCCGCGTTTAATGAAGAAAGCTCGATCGGTCTGGTCCTCGATGCGTTACCGCAAGATAAAATCCACGAAATAATTGTTGTTAACAACAACTCTACCGATGATACGGCTCGTGTTGCTACCGAACATGGTGCTCGAGTGGTAGAGGAACCTAGAAAAGGTTATGGCTCTGCTTGTCTCAAGGGGATAGGCGAACTGAACACTCCTGATATAGTTGTATTTCTCGATGGAGATTTTAGCGACTTTCCTGAAGAAATAGTTGATCTCGTAAACCCTATAGAAAAAGGGTCTGTGGATTTTGTGTTGGGTAGTCGAATGATTCTTCCCGAAAGTCGGATGGCTTTACTACCACAAGCGCGTTATGGCAACTGGCTTGCTGTTTTTCTGATTAAACTGTTTTTTAACTTTTCCTTCACAGATCTGGGGCCTTTTCGGGCGATTCGTTACAACTCATTAATGGCTATTGGCATGCAGGACATAGATTTTGGCTGGACGGTGGAGATGCAGATCAAGGCCGTAAAAAATGGATTGCGTATTCAGGAGGTTCCTGTCAAGTATCGTGAGCGTATAGGGGTTTCCAAAATTACAGGGACGGTTTCAGGCACATTTAAGGCGGGCACAAAAATTATTTACACCATCTTCAAGTATTTGTTAACCTAATCCTATGTTTAAGAAAACTCTTTTAGTTATCGCTTGGATAGTTTTTTGTGCGGGATCTGTACAGGCAATGGATATTTATGCTCTGGTTGAGAAAAGAATCAGCGAAGATGGTAAAACTCTTGATCTAACTGGATTGAATATTGGCCCTCGAGGTGCAAAAGAGCTGGCATCAATGGAGTCTTTATCCTCGCTTACCACTTTACATCTTCAGGGGAATAGAATAAGAGCACGAGGAATGAAGGTTTTAGCTAAGTCTCCACATTTGGTGAATCTGAAACATTTGGATCTTTGGGGAAACTTGATCGGAGATGTTGGATTAAAAGCAATTGCAGAATCGCCTTATCTCATTCAATTGGAATCTCTCAAGCTATGGAAAAATGAAATAAGCGATGACAGTATGGAATTTTTGGTTAGTTCGAAGAACTTTTCTAATTTGAAAGCCCTGATGCTTAACGATAATATCATTACTCCTTTTGGAGCTGCCATTATTGCTAAATCTGAAAATTTTCTACAGCTGGAAACTCTGAACTTGTTCCGTAATGCTGTCAGTGATGAGGGTGCATTGGCATTCTCGAAATCCACACATTTCTTTAAACTCGAAACTTTATATTTGGGCGATAATAATATTACTGACAAGGGTGCGGTGGTGTTGATTGGGTCAAAGTCCTTCCCGGCATTAAAAACTCTTGATTTGGGAAAGAACTTGTTGGGCGAGGCTTCTGCTATGGCGGCTTTCAAAATTAACCGCAAGGAAAAGGTTTGGGTTATTTACAGATAAGTAGTTTTATGAATTATTCATATTTTATTAAAAGTTGAATTCGGAATTAATATGACAGTATCTGAAATTGCAAAAAAGGCTAATTCTGCAGCGTTGGTTCTTGCTCACCTTTCAACGGATATAAAGAATAAGGTTCTCGAAGAAATGGCGAACGCGCTGGAAGCTAATTGTGATGAAATTCTTTCAGCCAATGAAAAGGATCTGCAATTTGCTAATGAAGAAGGTATTGCAAAGCCTCTCATTGCACGTTTGACTTTAAATAAAAATAAAGTTCGCGGCATGGCTCAAGGAATTCGTAGTGTTGTTACTTTGCCTGACCCTACCGGGGTTCGTCAAAGTGCTATGGAAATTGATGAGGGCTTAACTGTATATCGGGTGAGCTGTCCGATAGGGGTCATTGGTGCTATTTTCGAGTCTCGACCCGATGCTGTTCCACAAATATCTTCTCTCTGCCTAAAATCTGGCAATGCTGTAATTTTAAAGGGGGGGCGAGAGGCACAAAATTCCAATAAAGTAATCGTGGGTTTACTGGCCGATGCTATTAAAAAAGTAGATGGGGTTCCTGAGGCGGCGGTGCAAATGATCGAAACCCGGTCTGAAGTTGCCGATATGTTGAAAGAGGAAAAATTTATTAATCTTGTTGTTCCACGAGGCAGTAATGAATTCGTGAAATATATCCAGGAGAATACTCGAATTCCGGTTCTAGGACACTCTGAGGGGATTTGTCACAACTACATTGATAAGGAAGCGGATTTAGGTAAAGCATTACGCATTGCGCTAGATTCCAAATTACAATACCCGGCGGCTTGCAATGCGATGGAAAACCTTCTTGTTCATAGAGAGGTTGCTTCTGAAGTTATCCCTAAGCTGGTCGAAAAGTTCCAGGAGAAAGGGGTTTCGTTGGTCGGGTGTGATGAAACTTGTAAAATTGACAAGGGATTATCTCCTGCAACAGAAAATGAATGGGATGAAGAATATAATGATCTGAAATTGGCAATCAAAATTGTCGAAAATATGGAGGAAGCTATTAGCTTTATCAATGAACATGGTTCAGGGCATACAGATACGATAATCACTGAAAACGCTGAAACAGCCGAGGAGTTTATGAATGGAGTGAGCTCTGCCAGTGTGATGTGTAATGCATCCACTCGGTTTGCTGATGGTTTCCGATACGGACTAGGTGCCGAAATTGGTATTAGTACCAATAAAACGCATGCCAGAGGGCCCGTGGGACTGGAAGGCCTGGTCATCTACAAGTATAGGGTTTATGGGGAAGGTCAAATTGTAAGCGATTATTCGGGAGAAAATGCACGTTCGTTTACTCACAAACCTCTTTGACTTTATAACGTGGATCAGAAAGAAAACTCAGATTCTATTCAAGAGTCAAATTTTGAATTTGACGACCCCACAGTTCCTGTAAAAAAAAATTGGCGGTTATTTTCTATCCTTCTGACCGCTACCATTATCACAACTTACCTTGCCGGCGGACTTTTATTTTCCATCAGCCTTTTGTTGATTTTAGGGGCGCACGAGTTCGGACACTATTGGGCAAGTAGAAAAAACTCGGTACAGTCCACACTTCCTTATTTTATTCCTGCGCCTCCTATGTTCATAGCGGGGACTTTTGGTGCCTTCATTCAAATCAAACAACGGATACCCAATCGAAGGGTATTGATGGAAATAGGGGCCGCAGGCCCAATTGCAGGATTCATGGTGGCCTTACCTATGTTGGCTTTAGGTTTGTACCTATCACGGGTGACCCCTTCGGTTGCTATGGGTGGAGTCAGCTTTGGCAGTTCTTTCATTCTAAACTTATTTTCAGAGGTGATACTTGGGGTGGACCCAAGCTCGCCATTTATAAATATTCATCTGCATCCAATCGCTTTTGCTGGATGGATAGGCATGTTGGTGACGGCTTTAAATTTGATGCCTGTAGGTCAGTTAGATGGAGGGCATATTATTTATGCACTTTTCCCTGATAAGCATAAATTAATAGGAAAATTATTCTTTGTAGCATTATTCCCTCTTGGCTATTTTTGGCCGGGCTGGTTTTTCTGGGCTGTTATGATAGTTTTGATGGGATTTAAAACTGCTCCTCTACAAGAGAATTCCGGCGATTTGGGTACCTTCCATAAAATTCTTGGGGTGGTCTCGATGCTGATTTTTATGCTGACATTTATCCCCATCCCATTTTCCCAAATATAATTTTCAATGTATTGATAAATAAGGCGGTATTTTCTAAAATTGCTTAAAAATCTGATTATTTTTGAGTTTTTTTAACGCCTTACCAACAATTACAACTCCTTGAAAAACAAGGCGGTAAACCGCTAAAAATTTTGGTAAAATTGACGTTAATGCTGCAAGTATATGTTTTTAATGTATATTTTTGTCAATAAACCTGTCGCCTTGAGTGTCTATTCTCAGAATGACATTGACAGAGGGGCCTCCCTTATGATACCTTTTTAACATTCTAGGGGGTGCTTAACTTCTTACCTTTGTCGGGTATTTTCATAAAGAAAAGATAATTCTTGGTTGCCATCAAGTTTTCTTTTTAGAAGTTTTGCGCCCCTTTTTTGTTTTCCTATCCTGACTTCTTTCCTTTTTTGAATTAATATAGCTTCGTATTGGAAAAACTCTCCCTTCGAGGAATTTATGCAGCGATTTCAAGTTTGTATCACAATGACATTGATGGTTTCTTTATTAATTAGTTCTGTTTGTTCTGCAGGTGGAGTTGAGCCTATTCCTTCTTTAAATAATATTTTGCGTTCTTCTATTCCTGATAAAAATAATTCGCCTACGACGCAGGAGATGGAATATTCGATTAAGAAATTTTATTATCAAATTCAGTATCGGGGGCAGAAACTACAGATATTGAATGAGGTTAAAGGGCATTTTGAAAAATCCATCAGCAAAGCGGAGGAGAAATACGACGAAGGTGAAGAAGATATCAGTCAATCGGATATCACAAAACTTAAACTGGGATTGGCGGGAACCTTGAATGATATATTTGGAGTTGAAGCCGACCTGCAAATTTCTCGTTTGTCGTTGTTTGAAGTCCTTAATAGTGAATATGAGCCTGAGGCTGAGTTAATAGAGCCGAATATTATGCCGGTAGAGTTTGGTTTTGCTAATTATCAGGAATGGAGCGGGCAGGGCAGTGAGCTTCCCGGGAATGTGTCTTTACAGAAAGTCTTTTTTAAAGTGGTCGAAGCTAAAAAGAAAATGCAGTTGGCTCGGAACAATAGAAAAATAACGCGTGCTTTGCTAGTGAGTGAAGTGGCAAATTATGATTTTGGAATTGGTAATCCTGCAGATCTTTTTCAAGCTCTCATTATCTATACCCGGGTTCTAAGTGGCTACTATGACTCAGTTTATAAGTTTAACCTTTCTGTCGCCGGGTTGAATCGCGATAAGCATATATGGATGCATTAAAATACTGGTTGGCTTTGAATATGGTGGTGGGCGTTGGGAGAACTATTTTCCATAGACTGGTTAAAACTTTTGGATCCCCTGAAAATGTTTTTTCTGCAAGGGTTGCTGATTTGCAGCAGGTTCATGGTGTGGGCGATAAAGTTGCAATGGCAATATCTGGTTTTGAAGTTGATCGGGCTACAGATCGTGAGTTTGGACTTGCCCAGAAAGAAGACATTCGCATTTTGACTCTTACGAGCGAGGAATATCCGGAATTATTGAAGTCTATATATGATCCGCCTCCTGTATTATATGTTAAAGGCAAGGCGCTTAATTCGATTTCTTTTCCATTAGCCGTGGTGGGAACACGGAACCCTTCTGAATATGGCAAAATCATTGCCCATCGCTTAAGTCTCAAATTGGCATCGGCAGGTTTTAACCTTGTGAGTGGATTGGCAAGGGGCATAGACTCTCTGGCTCACAGGGCAGCTTTAGAAGCCGGAGCAGATACGATAGCTGTGTTCGGCTGTGGTTTGGGGCATACTTACCCACCCGAAAACCGGAAGTTGCGCAACGAAATTGTCCAACAGGGTGCAATCGTATCCGAGTTCCCGGTGCTCATGCGACCGGAGCGGAACAATTTTCCCGCACGCAATCGAGTATTGAGCGGATTATCGTTGGGGACCGTGGTGGTGGAGGCGGCAGTAAAAAGTGGTGCGCTGATAACGGCTGATTTTGCTCTTGAACAGGGAAGGGAAGTTTTTGCAGTTCCTGGAAATATTACTTCGCCTAATAGTAAAGGTACAAATGATTTGATTAAGGCGGGTGCAAAATTGGTGGACAGTCCCGAGTCCGTGATAGAAGAGTTACTACCTGCCTTACGGGAAAGGATGAAAAAACCTGAAATAAAGCTGGACAACGATAAAGAAAGACAAGTTTTCTCGCTTTTATCTTTAGAGGGTCGACATATAGACCATTTGATTGAAAACAGCGATTTGTCTCCAGCGCAAGTTTCGGCTACACTATTAAAACTCGAATTGAGAGGCTTGGTTCGTCAGCTGAGCGGTAAGATATACGTTTCTAATTGTGATATGAAATAAATTGAGTGAGGATATATGGGTAAGTCGTTATTGATCGTTGAGTCACCTACCAAAGTAAATACGCTTAAAAAAATTGTAGGTAAGGATTTTATCATCAAAGCCTCGGTAGGCCATCTTAAGGATCTCCCTAAGAAGAAACTAGGTGTCGATGTTGACAATAATTTTGAGCCTGAATACATTACTATTCGAGGGAAAGGCAAAATTCTTCAAGAGCTAAAAACCGCTGCAAAAAAAGTAGATACAATCTATTTAGCTCCTGATCCGGATCGCGAAGGCGAAGCCATTGCCCATCATATTGGAAATGAAGTTGCAAGGTTTACAAAAGGAAAAATATATCGGGTTATGTTTAATGAAATAACCAAAAAGGCTGTGAAGGAGGCCTTGGCTAACCCAACGGAGTTAAACATAGATAGGGTTAATGCTCAACAGGCACGACGTATTCTTGATCGTTTGGTAGGCTATAAAATTAGTCCCATATTATGGAAGAAGGTTCATAGAGGGTTGAGTGCGGGGCGAGTGCAATCAGTAGCCTTGCGGATTGTATGCGAAAGAGAACGAGAGATTCTAGCATTTCAATCAAAGGAGTACTGGTCTATTACCTTGGATTTAGAAGGAAGTTGCAAGCCAAACTTTCAGGCAAAACTGTTTAAAATAGGCGAGGAAAAAGCTGAAATAGCTAATAAGGAAGAGGCTGATAAGATTCTCAAGGACTTAGAAGGTTCATCGATGGTTCTCGAATCGATTACGAAAAAGGAACGGAAAAGAAACCCCAGTGCGCCTTTTATTACCAGTTCTTTGCAACAGGAAGCATCTCGAAAATTAAACTATTCCCCAAAGAAGACGATGATGCTGGCGCAAAAGCTGTATGAAGGCATCAAGTTGGAGAAAAAGGGGACAGTCGGCCTCATCACTTATATGCGTACGGACTCGGTTAAGTTGTCAGATCAGGCTCTGGAAGAAGTAAGAGCTTTCATCCCTGAGCGATATGGAAAGGAATATCTACCTGGCAAACCGAATACCTATAAAAGTAAAAAATCAGCCCAAGAGGCACATGAGGCAATTCGTCCTACCGATGTAACCTTAGACCCTAATTTTTTAAAAGACCACCTGGAAAAGGATCTATTTCGTCTTTATCAGTTGATCTGGTCTCGTTTTGTATCTTGTCAAATGGTTCCAGCTGTTTTGGATACAACTCAGTTTGATATCAAGTCGGGCAATTATCTTTTCCGCAGCAACGGCTCGATTTTAAAGTTTGCGGGCTTTATGAAAGTCTATGTGGAAAGTCAGGATGACGAAAATACTGAAAAGGCAGAAACCAAAGACAGTGACCGAATTTTGCCGGCACTGAAAAAAGGTGAGAATTTAAACCTTCTCGATATATCACCGGAACAGCATTTTACTCAGCCACCCGCACGCTTTACGGAAGCGATGTTGGTTAAGGAACTCGAAGATAAAGGTGTGGGTAGACCCAGTACTTATGCTTCTATTATCAGCGTGATTAAAGATCGAGACTATATTCAAAATGAAGAGCGAAGATTAAAACCGGTAGAGTTGGGTTTCATGATCAATGATCTTTTGGTTGAAAACTTTCCCGATATTATTTCCACAGAATTTACCGCTAAAATGGAAGAACAATTGGATGAAGTTGAAGAGGGAAAAAAGGAATGGAGAGATGTGCTCCACTCTTTTTATACACCATTTAAAAAAGACCTAGAAGAAGCTGAGAAAAAAATGAAAGACTTCAAAGCTGAAGTAGAAGAAACGGACGAGGTCTGTGAAAAATGCGATAAACCGATGATCATAAAATGGGGCCGTTTTGGTAAATTTTTGGCATGTTCGGCGTACCCAGATTGTAAAAATGCAAGAGACATTAAGAAACCGGGTACCGAAGGCGAGCCGGAAACTACAGACGAAATTGAAGGTGAATGCGATAAGTGTAAATCTCCTTTGATAATTAAGAGAGGCAGATTCGGAAAATTTATTGCTTGCTCTACTTATCCTGACTGTAAGTTTACCAAGCCGATTGGGCTGGGAATTAGCTGCCCGGAGGATGGTTGCAAAGGCGAAATCGCACCACGACGAACAAAAAAAGGTCGAACATTTTATGGTTGTACGAAATATCCGGATTGTACATTTACATCTTGGGATAAACCTAAGGCTGAAGCTTGTCCTGAATGCAAGCACCCCTTCATGGTTGAAAAGTGGAAAAAAAACGAAGAGCCCTCTACTCTTTGTCCCGGATGCGGGTTTAAAAAAACCGATGCAGCAGCCTGATAATTATCCGTGAACGATTTCCTAACCATTATTGGTGCTGGGTTGGCCGGGTCAGAAGCCGCTTGGCAGGCAGCAGAAAGAGGTGTTCCTGTTGTCTTGTATGAAATGCGTTCCGTCAGTGGCACCGCCGCGCATAAAACAGATGGTTGCGCCGAGCTGGTTTGTAGTAATTCTTTAGGTAACAACCTTCCTCATTCGGCCCCCTATATTCTAAAAGAAGAATTGCGAAGTTTTAACTCGATTGTGATTTCTTCTGGGGATCGCAATTCTGTTCCTGCAGGTTCGGCGCTTGCGGTAGACAGGGATCTGTTTTCTCAAGAGATCACTGAAAAAATTTCCAATCATCCACTGATTACTTTGAAGCGGCAAGAGATTGTTGAGATTCCGCAGAGGGGTCCAGTCATAATTGCAACGGGTCCGTTAACATCTCCAAAACTTTCCGAAGAAATTTCCGACATAATTGGGCAAGAGTATCTTTATTTTTACGATGCTCTGTCTCCCATCGTAGATGCCAACTCCATTGACTATGATAAGGCCTTTTTTGCCTCTCGCTACGGGAAAGGGGATGCGGATTATCTAAACTGCCCCATGGATGAAAAACAGTATTATAATTTTATTAGAGAAATCAATGCGGCAGAAAAAGTTCCTATGGCCACTTTTGAAAAACCTATTTACTTTGAAGGTTGTATGCCCATTGAAGTTATGGCCGAGCGTGGCCCTAAGACTCTGGCATTCGGTCCTCTAAAGCCAGTGGGACTTCCTGATCCTCGTACTGGAAAAATAGCTTTTGCTGTTGTGCAATTACGTAAGGAAAATAAAGAAAGTTCTGCTTTCAATATCGTAGGGTTTCAAACGAAATTAACTTATCCCGAACAAAAAAGAATCGTGCAAATGATTCCAGGTCTGGAGAAAGCAGAGTTTTTTCGTTTTGGTGCTATACATCGTAATACCTTCATTGACACACCAAGTTTGTTGAGTAACCAGTTGCAACTTAAATCTCGACCGGATATTTATTTTGCCGGGCAAATAACCGGAGTGGAGGGATATGTAGAATCTGCCAGTATGGGGTTGCTAGCTAGCCTGAGTGCTGTTGCAACAATAATGGGGAAGGATTATATGCCACCGCCAAAGGACACGGCTCTTGGGGCTTTGATAAATTATTTAACGACGTC
Organism: Nitrospinales bacterium; assembly: GCA_047610985.1. Classification (GTDB taxonomy): domain Bacteria; phylum Nitrospinota; class Nitrospinia; order Nitrospinales; family VA-1; genus UBA8687. The sequence continues at coordinate 61,650 of JBLFWU010000007.1, forward strand.
GAGTTCGAAGAATTTTCAACCCATGAATATTAATTTTGGTTTGTTCTGGGTTCAGGAGATGAAAATTAAAAACAAGCAGGAAAGAAATCTGAAAATAGCTAATAATGCTATGGAACAATTAAAAAAATGGCGGCAAGGATTGAAGGACTCAATCAATTCCGCAGTTTAATTTAGACGATACAAACTGCCATTACTTGTTTTAAATCGGTGTCGCCTTTGAATACTTTGTAAATACCATCTTGTTTTAAGGTTGTCATACCATCTCTTAGGGCTTGTTCTCGAAGTTCTTCTACAAGGCTCTGCTTCATAACCATCCGCTTGATTTCGTCAGTACCCTCAAGGCATTCATGGATGCCCGTTCTCCCTGCGTACCCCTTGTCATTACAGGAATCGCAACCGACAGGTTTTTTAAGCAATAGATCTTCTGTATATTTAATATTCAGGTTTTTAAAATCTTCTTCACCATATTCTTTCACCAGGGAATCAAATTCTTCTTGGCTGGGATGATAATCTTCTTTGCATTTTTTACATAAGGTGCGGACCAGTCGTTGCGCGACAATAAGTAACAAGGCATCAGCGAAGTTTAGCGGATTCATTCCCATATCGATCAATCGGGTAATAGTTTCAGGCGCTGAGTTGGTGTGCAGAGTACTGAACACCAAGTGGCCTGTTAAGGAGGCTTCGAGTCCTATAGAACATGTCTCTGCATCCCGCATTTCACCCACCATGATGACATCAGGGTCGCCGCGTAAAAAGGATTTCATAGCCCTAGCAAAGTCCAGTCCGATCTTGTTCAGCATCTGTACTTGTCTGAGTCCTTTTTGTGTGATCTCAACTGGGTCTTCTGCTGTCCAGATTTTTCTTTCGGGTTTATTGATGTAGCCTAGGGTGGAATGCAACGTTGTCGTTTTTCCTGAGCCTGTAGGTCCTACCACGAGTATCAACCCATAGGGCTTTGCCGCAGATGCTTGAATTAAGTCTAGATTGTGTTTGCTGAAATTCATCCCCTCAAGTGGAATGGGTTTGCTGGCAGCTAGAATTCGTAAAACGGCATCTTCATTACCGCCAACGGTAGGGCAGGTTGCAACGCGATACTCGATTTCTTTTCTTCCGTAGCGCATTTTTATTTTTCCATCTTGAGGCATTCGTCTTTCTGCGATATCAAGTTTGGACATGATTTTTATTCTAGATATCATTGCTTGCTTGTAAATGCAGGGGATTTCTTCGTAAATTTCACAAGTGCCGTCTTTTCGGAAGCGAACCAGAACATTTTCTTTACCTACTCCAGGTTCAATATGAATATCAGAAACTCCGCGTTCATAGGCATCAATTAAAACTTTATTGACCAGCCGCACGATGGTGCTGTCTGTTTCACTGATTGCGTTAGATCCATCATCTTCCTCAGTAGTCTCGACATCCAATTCTGCCTGCTCGTCCTTTAATGCACTCAACAGGCTGGACATTTCTTCTGTCGCAGTTTCTTCATTCCCAGCACTGGTTTCATCAATCCCTAATGAGGAATTTAAGAAGTCGATAATATCGACCTTCAGGCCAATTTTATACTCGATCTCTTTTTTGGGGAAAATCTGTTTTATATTTTGGTTTTTATCTGGGTTCAAGGGGTCATTGATCAGGATGGTTATTTTTTCATCCGTTCTTTGAATAGGTATCCAGAAGTTTTTTGTTAAAAAATTTCTATTTAACCCTGTCATTATTTCTGATGGAAGAATTACAGTGTCGCTGTAACCAAAATGGGGAAGCTGGTAGAAACTTTCGAGGGATTTACCTAAGTCCTTGCGTTGAATTTTTAGATCAGCCATTAAAACCGACTCTAAATCCATTTGGCCTTTTCGAGCTTTAGCTGTGGATTGAGTGAGCTCCTCATCAGTGATAATGCCATTCTGGATTAAATGGCTAAACTTTGTCGGCTTCGGTTCAATGTATTTCGCTTGGTTGTGGAACGCTAGAGCCAAAGTTTCAGCAATGATGGAAGCACTTTTTTCGTCCTGATTTGTAAACCCTTCGCCAGTCAGCTTATTAATAACTTGTACAACCCCCATAAGCTTTCCAGAAAAAATCATGGGATAGCCTATAATAGATTTTGTAATGTTTCCGGATTGCTTATCCCAGGAACTGTCAAATCGAAGATCAGGATGATAAGTAATAAGTTCTTCATTATTGTAGACGTCATTAATGTTTACACTTTTTTGTTCCATTGCCACCCAGCCCGCAATGCTGACAGGAGAAATAGGGAGGCGAATTTCACTTATCTGCTCGCCTGATTTTACTTTCGAAAAAATTTCATTGCTTTGGTGGTCTACAGCATAAATTGTTATGGCTTGCGATTCAAAAAGTCTTAATATTGAATCTTTTAGTTCTATAAGAATTTCATCAATATTTTTTGCCGAATGAATGGCCTGGGAAATACGATGTAAGCCTTCTTCTGGGGTGAGGGGGGTTGCCGTGGGAATTGAGCCCATACCAAATTCCTCTTCCAGCCGAGAGAGTATTTGACCTATTGCTGGAGAAACTTCCCTTGCCAATTTGAATTCTTGTTCGCTAAACGGCTCTCCATTCTTACGATGTATAACTTCCATCACTCCAACAAGCTTTTTGTTGTGAGGAATAGGCAATACCATCAGAGAGCGGGTGTGAATGCTTAATACACTGTCGAGGGTCGAACCTTGTGATAATTTTGGATGAAATTGGGCGAGGTCTTCCTGTGAATACGCATCGACTATGTTAACCGCTTTACCTACTGCAGCAACATAACCAGCAAGACTGCTGGTGGAAATGTCGACTCGAATTTCGGGTTGCGAGTCGATGATTTTATTTCTTGAAAACAGTTGCCGGTTGTCTCGGTCCAAAGCAAAAAGAGTTATAGCTTCGCAGCCCCACAAATCTTTCAGCTCTGTGACCAGAAGGGGGATTGAACTGGCAATGTCCTTTGCAGATTGAATGCGGGCCAACATGGATTTAGCTTTTTGGCCATTTGAGGAGGTTAAGTCCTCTGAATACAAAGTATCTAGCGTCATATTGGGTACTCAATAATGTTTAAGAAACTAAATAATCTAAACGATACAAACTGCAAGAACTTGTTTCAAGTCGCAGTCGCCCTTAAATATTTTGTATATACCATCTTGCTTTAGTGTGGTCATTCCATCTTTTATTGCCTGTTCTCGTAGATTCTCTACCAATTCATTTTTCATTATCATGCGTTTTATGTCATCTGATCCATCGAGTAATTCATGCAATCCTGTTCGTCCTGCATATCCCGTTTCGTTGCAAGCTGCGCAGCCTACCGGTTTTTTAAGCATCAGGTCATCGGTATATTCAATACCAAGGTTAAGGAATTTCTCTTCTCCATATTCTTTGACCAGTTTATCAAACTCATCTCGATCAGGGTGATAATCCTCTTTACATGTTTTACACAGTGTGCGAACCAGTCTTTGAGCGACGATAAGCAATAAAGCATCGGCAAAATTTAGAGGATTCATTCCCATATCAATCAGTCGCGTAATAGTTTCGGGTGCTGAGTTGGTATGCAAGGTGCTGAATACCAGATGACCGGTCAATGATGCTTCCAGACCTATGGAACAGGTTTCTGCATCACGCATTTCACCGACCATAATGACATCTGGGTCGCCACGTAAAAATGATTTCATTGCCCGCGCAAAATCTAATCCGATTTTATTCAACATCTGAACTTGTCTTAGACCATCTTGTGTTATTTCCACAGGATCTTCTGCCGTCCATATTTTTGTCTCAGGTTTATTGATGAAACCAAGACAGGAATGGAGTGTAGTGGTTTTGCCTGAGCCGGTAGGGCCAACCACCAGTATCAGGCCATAAGGTTTTGTAGATTTATCCTTAACTAAAGCAATATTTCTTTCAGAGAAATTCATACCTTCAAGCGGAATGGGTTTGCTGGCAGCCAAAATACGAAGAACAGCATCTTCGTTGCCACCCACTGTTGGGCAGGTAGCTACGCGGTATTCAATATCTTTACGCCCATATTTCATTTTAATTTTACCGTCCTGCGGCATTCGTCTTTCGGCAATATCCAGTTTGGACATGATTTTTATGCGGGAAATCATCGCCTGTTTATATAGATAGGGGATTTCTTGGTAAACTCGGCAGGTCCCATCCTTACGGAAGCGTACTTTGACAGGCTTTTTTCCTGTTCCCGGTTCAATATGTATATCTGAGACCCCTTGATCATAGGCATCCGTCAGCACCTTGTTAACCAAGCGCACTATAGTGCTGTCCGTTTCACTGATTGCATTAACTTCACTGTCCTCTTGAGTTGTCTCGACAACCTCGGCACTTTCACCCTCTAATGCATCTAGTAAGCTGGACATCTCTTCAGTACGAACTTCTTCGACAGTACTTGATCTTGCTTCATCTTCTGTCATGGCGGAAAGAAGATATTCGCGAATATCGATTTTGAGCCCGACCTTTAATTCAAGTTTCTTTTTGGAAAAAATCATTTGAATATTTTGAATTCTATCTTTGTTTGCAGGGTCATCCGTCAAGATAACTGTGCAGTCCTCATCATTCTGCATGGGAACCCAATGATTTTTTGATAGATAATTTTTATTCAAACCGGAAAAATTTGATTGAGGTAATACGATTGAGTCATTGAAACCCTGATAAGGAAGGCTGTAATAAAGTTCTAAAGCTTTGCCGAGGTCTTTGCGCTTCAATTTCAAGTCTCCAAGTAAAACCGTTTCTATATCCATTTGGTTTTTTCGTGCCTTGGAGGTGGCATTGTTCAACTCTTCCTGCGAAATAATACCGCTTTCGACTAGATAGCCAAATTTAGTGCGCTTTTGGCGATTGATTTTTTGTTGATTAAAAAATGCTAGTGCTAAAGTTTGCGCAATAATTTTTGCGTTACGCTCATCAAAACTCGTAAACTTTTCGCCATGTTTTTTGTTCACCAGCTGAACGACGCCCATGAGATTCTCCCCTTGTATTAGAGGGTAAACAAGCATCGACTTCGTTCGCAGACCAGTTTTTTTGTCCCATGAGCTGTCGAATTTTAAATCGGGATGGAAGTTTTTTAATTCGTCGGCGTTGTAGACATCATTTATGTTAAAAGGCTTTTTTATTTGAGCGACGCAACCGGAAATACTTTTTTCAGAAATTGGAACCCGAATTTCATTGACCTGACTTCCAGATTTAGATTTAGAATAAATTTCATTACGGATTTCATCAACTGCATAAATGGTTATCAATCCTGCATCAAATAACTGGAGAATAGGTTGTTGCAATTCCAGTAAGATTTCATCAATGGTTCCCGCGGAATGAATAGCATGTGCGGTATCTTGTATCTTTGCCTCAAGGTCTTCGACTTCAAGTTTGACCAGAGCATGCCCTAAGGTGGAAGAAAGGTCTTTTGCTTGTCGGATGTGTCCGTCGTTGAAACCATTTCCTGACACATGATTTATGCATTCTATAACCCCCATTAATCTTTTGTTATACGGCAGTGCAACCACAAGAGCCGATCGAGTTTCGAATTCAAATTTTTCGTCCCAAGATTTATCCAGTTCCAGGTCCGAGTGAAACTTTTTGACCTCTTCATTGTCATATGCATTTTTTATGTTCAGGGTTTTTCCTGTTGCCGCTACAAAACCTGCAAGACTTTTTGAGGAAATTTCCAATCGTATTTCATCAAAAATGTCATCCTGAAAGTTTCTAGAAAAGATTTGCCTCTTTTCGCGGTCAACCGCAAAAACAGTCACCGCTTGACATTCGAATAAATCCTTGAGCTCTTCAGTTAAAGAAAAAAGAATTTTCCCCATGCTTTCGCCGGAGACGATTTTGTTGATAACAGGCCTGGAACGATCGTTTGACCTTCTTCCACGCGCATCAATCTGGGTTTGTTTGGAGTCTGTGTCTCTTCTTCTAGCATTTGGCACAGAATCGTCACTGGAGGAGACAATTTCAGGGATGGGATCACCCGAATGAGATTCCTCGGCATTACCACCGTTGCCGTCAAGAGAATCGACCTTTTTTGTTTTAGAAAATAATCCCATACTCTATTTTTTTATTAAAAAAATGCAATTAACTATTTTTAATCGTACTCTTTTGAATATCAAAACTCAAGCTGATTCAATCTTCTGTTATTTCAATAAGTTGTTGAAAAAATGAGGCTTGGTATAAGGAGTAATCTATTTTTGTGGAGAGATATGAGGGAGTGGAGGAAAAGGATCAAACATCGAGGTCTTGTGCAAACTCAGCCTTCTCAGTTATAAATTTATATCGTGGTTCGGCATTTTTCCCCATTAACTGTGAGAATGCTTCACTGGTTTTTTCAGCATCGGTCAATTCCACTCGAATCAAGGACCTTGATTTTTTATTCATTGTCGTTTCTCTTAGGTCAGAAGCAGGCATTTCGCCTAAGCCTTTAAAACGTCCAATTTCATACTGGCTTCCATTCAACTCGTTGATAATTTTATCTTTTTCTTCTTCGGTTACGGCATAAAAGAGTTTTTTTCCTGCATCAATACGATAAAGCGGTGGTTGTGCTATGAACAAATGTCCCTTTTTCACTAACTCAGGCATATAACGGTAGAAGAAGGTTAGTAGAAGAGTGCAAATATGTGCTCCATCGACATCCGCATCCGTCATAATAATAACTTTTCCATATCTTAGTTTATTGTAATCAAACTTGTTCAGCATTCCTGTGCCACAGGCGGAAACTAGGTTTTGTATTTCTGTGTTAGCAAGAATTTTTGCCAGGGTTGCTGTTTCGACATTGAGAATTTTCCCTCGAATTGGAAGGATGGCCTGTGTCTTTCGGTCTCTAGCCTGCTTGCTAGATCCCCCCGCTGAATCTCCTTCGCAGATAAATAGTTCAGCTTGATCTTTGTCTGTTGTGGCGCAGTCAGATAGTTTTCCAGGAAGGTTTAAACGATGTGAAATATTAGTTTTCCGTTGAACCGCTTCTTTGGCCTGCCGTGAGGCAATCCGCGCTTGTGCGGATAAAATGATGCGATTGGCCAAAGTATCTCCAAGGGTCTGATTTTCATTTAGGAAATGCTCTAGAGAATGTTTGACAACCACTTCAACCTGAGATGTGATTTCAGAATTTAATCGTCCCTTTGTCTGTCCTTGAAATTCGACTTCTCCTTGCAGGGAAACGTTGATGATCGCAATCAATCCTTCACGGACATCATCACTAGTGATTGAGGGAATTTCTTTAGGAAGAAGCTTCCTTCTTTCGATGTAGGCGCGCATGGCTTTTGTCGTGCCATTTCGGAAACCATTTTCATGGGTTCCACCATCGACAGTGCGGATGGAATTCGCAAATGAAAGAACCTGCGTGTCTGTGTTTGGAGTCCATAGGAAGGCGGTCTCCAGTTTTAATAATTTATCTTCCTTCTCAACATAGATAGGGCTTTCCATCAAAGTGGATTTTTTACCCACGATTTTTTTTATATAGTCTCGAATACCTTCAGGATAATGGTAGCTATGATTTTTTTTATTCTCAGTGAAGTTTATTTTTAATCCTTTATTGAGAAAGGCCTTTGATTCAGCCCGTTCCATAATTAGTTTTGGACTGAATTCGATTTTAGGAAATATTGAGGGATCGGCTTTAAAATAAACAGTTGTTCCATAGATTCGGGTGGGTTTTCCCTTTTCAAGTTTGGATAGTGGTTTCCCCTGTGCATAAGATTGAGTCCATTCGAATCCATCCCGTCGGGAAGTGGCGGTCATGGTTTCTGAAAGGGCGCATACAACGGCCATGCCGACTCCATGTAACCCTCCTGATACTTTGTAATTGCCTTGCCCAAACTTGCCACCGGAATGGAGAGTTGTGAATAGTATCTCCATCGCGCTTTTTTTTGTATCTCGATAAAGGTCAACTGGAACGCCTCGACCATTATCTGTAATGGTAACCCCTTGATCAGAGTCGAGAGTGATTTCAATGCTATCGCAATGGCCATTAAGCGCTTCGTCAACACTGTTATCGAGAATTTCCCAAAGCAAGTGATGCAGCCCTGTGGATGAAGTAGAACCAATATACATTCCCGGTCTTTTACGGACAGGATCGAGACCTTCAAGGACTTGAATATCTTTTGAACTATAGTTAGTCATTTGGTTTATGTAATTTTTATTATAGTGTTACGTTTTGAAATAATGACACCCTGACTGCCTCTATTACAAAGGCGGACACTTTTGACGGTGATATCTTTGTCTTTCCCCGAGTCGAAAACAAGTTTAATCTTGTCCTTGAGCTTGACAAATTTGAATCCTACTAATTGGCTCTCGCCGGGTTTCATTAGGATGACACCTTTCCCAGAGCCAGTTAACTGTGTAACTTGTTCAGTAGGGATAACAACGGCCTTTCCAATTGCTGTAGCAAGAAAAACATGTTTGTTTGATACGGGAGCAAACCCGATCATTCGATCCTCATTTTTTAGGCTCATGATTTTTCTTCCTGATCTTGTTGTTTCACCTAAATTGGAGATCGGGAAGCGAAAACCAAAACCATTGGCACTGGCAACCATATATTCTTCTGCATTATCGAAATTTAGAGAGCTTTGACCAGATTTCTTTTTTTTCTCTCCAGGAGTAGCCGGTAAACGAATCATGCCGATTACTTTTTCTCCATCTGCAAATTTGAAAAGGCTTTGTATTGGTTCGCCAAAGCCAGTCCTTGTATGTGGAAGGCTATATGCTTTGGTAACATAAGCGTTACCGAGTGAGGTAAAGATGCCGAGAAGATCTCTTGTGTTGCATTGAGTGATCCCTAACAGTTGATCATTTTCCTTAAATTTTAAAGTCGAGGGATCGTTCACTGTTTTCAGTTTGCGGATCCATCCATTTTGGCTGAGAACAATATGAACGTCTTCATGTTCAATGAAGTCTTCGGCATTGAATTCGATGCTGTTACTGGCACCAAACCGGGTTTTTCTTTTATCTCCATATTTTTTGTCTATCTCTTTAAGCTCTTCGCGAATTTCGTCTGAAATCTTTTCCGGCGATTTAAGGATTGATTCGATTCTCTCTTTTTCCTTTAGTTTTTCTAGTTGCTCTTCTAGAATTTTATCCATCTCCATCGCAACTAAACGATAGAGTGGAAACTCGAGAATGGCACTGGTTTGTTCGTCATCGAGTTTGAAATAATTTAGTATTTTCTCGTGAGCTTCTTTTCTTGATTTGGATGAACGAATAAGCTCTAAAGCCTTATCGAGATCAGCAAAAACTATGGCAAATCCAGTAAGAATATGTAGCCGTTTTTCGAGAAGAGCGAGTTCAAATTCAAGGCGACGCGTGACAACCTGCTTGCGAAACTTCAGAAACTCCTGACAGATATCGATTAATGATAATCGTGCAGGTTCCCCATTTGGCTTGAGACAGGTGAAATTGATTTGAAAGTTGGATTCCAAATCAGTGTGTTTGAACAGGTAGCTCATTAGTTTGTCTGGATCAGCAGTATTTTTTATTTCCAGAACAACTCGAACTTTTTCATCGCTTTCATCTCGGACGTCGGTAAGTGGTGTCAGCCTTTTAGCGATAATTATATCGGCAATTTTTTCAATCAGCCTTGCTTTGTTGATCGCATATGGAATAGATGTGATGATAATTTGTTTCTTGCCGTGGGGAAGGTCTTCAATTTTCCATTCGCCACGAGTCTTTACTGATCCCGAACCCGTTTCATAAGCTTTTCGTAGTTCTGCCTTGCTATTTAAGATGATACCTTGAGTGGGGAAGTCCGGTCCTTTGATGTGTTTCATCAACGAAGCGACCGTTTGATCCGGTTCATCAATTAGCGAGATCAAAGCAGAAAAAACTTCATGTAAATTATGACTGGGGAAAGAGCATGCCATTCCCACTGCGATTCCTGAGGAACCATTAATCAATAAATTGGGTATTCGCGAAGGCAACACCACAGGTTCTTTAAGGGTGTTGTCGTAGTTGGGACGAAAGTCGACCGTATCTTTTTTTATGTCACTTAGTAAAAAGGCGGTGATGGGGGTCAATCGGCCTTCTGTATAACGGTAAGCGGCGGGTGAATCGCCATCCATTGAACCAAAATTTCCTTTTCCGTCTACTAGTGGATAACGCATGGAAAAGTCTTGCGCCATTCTGACCATGGATTCGTAGGTGGAAGAGTCGCCATGTGGATGGTACTTACCGAGTACTTCACCAATTATTTTTGCTGATTTGACATGTTTGCTCGCCGCATTCATCCCCATACTTTCCATGGCGTATAAAATACGGCGATGGATGGGTTTGAGTCCATCGCGAACATCGGGTAGAGAGCGCGATACGATCGTGGAGAGCGCATAGGTAAGAAACCTTTTTTCGAGCTCTTCTTGTAGATCAGATGTTTGTTCTGGTCTCATTTTTCCTGTTAATTAAAGATTATTTATATTGAAAAGTGAAAAGGTGATTAAAAAACTTGACGTTTCAAGGTGACGATCTTATTAGGTTCCTAGTATCATGAGGAGTATTTGACCTTTCGGGTCATTAATCCTAATAATGCTAAATAAAACAACTGTTTAATTCGAAATATCATGTTTTAATAATTTTACCTTGGTTTTCAGGATTACAATATATAGTGTGCTAAAGTCAAATATATACAATATGAAGTATCGCAAAGCAAGCAAAATCAATGGTTAACTGTTTTTGCTATTTTAAAGGTAAACTTGCAAGAAGAGCTTTGAAATCCTTTTGATTGTAGTTCCATCCTAAAAGAGATGGACTTAATTTCAGGGATTTCTATATTTTGAGGAGTAATTATGTCAGATCCAAAGTTACAGGAAAAAATCATTGATGCACTAAAAACAGTTCAAGATCCTGATCTTCATAAAGATATCGTCAGTCTTGGGTTTGTTAAAAATATGCAACTTGATGGTGGCAAGGTGAAGTTTGATGTTGAATTGACAACGCCGGCTTGTCCAGTTAAAGAGCAATTGAAGTCTGAATGTGAGACCAAGGTTCAGGCCATAGATGGAGTGGATAGTGTTGATGTCAATATGACGGCAGTGGTTCGTTCTACGCAGCACAGTCAACCTGTTCTTCCCGGAGTCAAAAATATTATTGCCGTAGCAAGTGGAAAGGGTGGGGTGGGTAAATCTACCGTCAGCACGAACCTAGCGATTGCCCTATCTATGACTGGCGCAAAGGTTGGTTTGATGGATGCAGATATTTATGGCCCCAGTATTCCACAGATGATGGGGATTCCCATTAGTTCCCCCAAAGTGGGCGAGGAAAATAAATTTTTCCCGCATGAAAAATATGGATTGAAAGTGGTTTCCGCAGCTTTTCTCACTAAGCAAGGTCAGCCGTTGATGCTTCGCGGGCCTATGCTGGGCGGCATCATTCAACAATTCTTACAAAATGTTGAATGGGGAGAACTAGATTATCTGGTAATTGATTTGCCTCCTGGAACAGGCGACGTGCAGTTGACTTTGACACAGAAAGCACCGATTTCGGGCGCGGTAATCGTAACGACTCCCCAGGAAGTCAGCCTGATCGATGCCGATAAAGGTGTCAAAATGTTCCAGCAAGTTAAGGTGCCATTGTTGGGTATTGTTGAGAATATGAGTTATTTCATTTGTGATGGTTGTGATAAGAAACACACCATTTTTAAAGAAGGCGGTGGGCAAACTCTCGCTGATACTTTTAAGATTCCACTCCTTGGCCAAATTCCGATAATCCCTGCTGTGGTTGAAGGGGGAGATTCCGGTGTGCCAATCGTCATGAGTGACGCAGAATCACCCGCAAGTCTGGCTTATAAAAATCTGGCAGGGCAGGTGGCGGCGCAATTGAGTATCAACCAGTCTAAAGACGACACGGTAGATGCCTCATTCGAGTTAGCTTGGAAAAGCTAATTAATGGACGTGGGGCCAATGGGTCATTAGCTACAATGAGGCTAGATCCGATGGAGTTATTAGAAACAGCTAGACAACTTTTAAATCTATGGCGGGTGATCCGCCAGTGATACAAATAGAAATGGATAAATAATTATGGCAGCACCCGCCCCAAAAAAAATCAAACAAGTCAATGAAACTACTTTGGGGATTTCCTGGAGTGATGGACATGAATCGGAATTTCCGGTAAAAATATTACGCGAAAATTGTCCTTGCGCGAATTGCATTGATGAATGGAGCGGGAAAAAATTGATTCAACCGGGTTCAATTCCTGAATCCATTCGCCCGAGCAACTTGAAAGCAGTAGGACTTTACGCAATCCAGTTCTTCTGGAGTGATGGTCATGATACGGGACTCTACACTCATGAACTTCTCAGGAAGCTTTGCCAGTGCTCTGTTTGTTTGAGTAAAAATTGAAGGTTATATCTCAGTTGATATTTGTGACATGATTGCAATATCAGCGAGGTTTAATTGCAATGGGTGAATGTCATGATAAAGATGGATGGATGTCCCTCTGCCGATACCTCCCCCTCTTTTCTCTCAAGCGGTGGAGGGGTTTCCTTCTCAGAAAATTTGAAATACGAACACTAACCCCCCATACAGGTTAAGTGCTCTAACCAAAACGGGAGCGGTGGTAAGGCCGTTCTCGTTTATTTTTTGGTTATGCCAAAGGATAAAGGATAGAACTCTTTGGTGAGAACAATTGCCACTGCTCTTCTGGAACAAGTTTTTTGCTTCGGTATCTTTGGAGGATTAACGGGGAACGGCAAGAATGTCGCCATGGTAATTTTTAGTTATGTCTACTTGCGGGTAATAATCTAGCCCATTGGTATTATTCAAAAGGGAATAACCAAAACCTTCGAAAAACTCTTTCAGCATTTTCTTTGCTGAATCTCTTTCACTGTCTAAAAAATATCGGTCTTCTAATTCAAATAATATTGTCGGCCTGAATTTCTCAATGGTCTTTTCCGCTGATATTAACACTTCCAGCTCCGTACCTTGTGTGTCAATCTTGATCAAAAGAATTGGATCCCTACTGTTAGCAAAAGTATCATCGATACTAATTGTGGAAACTGTAATTTCATCATGTTCCTTGATGTCGGAGTTGAGCTTTAAGCTCGACCGGCCCATATTCTCTGCACATTTTTGTGCATAAAATTTTAGAGATTTTTCTGTAGAGTTTGAGACGGCGGAGTTAACTGGTTCGACATTTTTAAAATTGTTCAGTTTGATATTATTTTTTAGCCGAGCAAAAATTTCAGGATGGGGTTCGTAGCAATAAAATTTAATTTGAGGGTGTTTGGCCGCTAACGGAATAGTGTTAGCGCCTATGTTTGCGCCCACATCAATCATTACACCATTTGATCCATCTAAATAAAGGCTCATAATTTTTGCGAGATGCTCCTCCCATATTTTATTTAGATAGATAGTGGTCTCAATCAAATTTCCGGGCTGGCAGTTCATCAAATAGTCTTTGCCTTGGAATGATCCTAAAACAATACCTTCATCAAAGTTGAGTGCATCGATATTGTATGCAAGTGCTTTTTCTTTAAACAGTTTTAAAAAGTAGTCCTTCTTTCTAAATAGGGGATGCGTGTTATGGAAAAAAGGATAGATCTTTCTTTGCAATTGCAACTGTAGCTTTTTCAATTTATCTACACGTTTTCTAAATTTACTCATTTTTCAATCTTTCTTGACTTGCCATCTTGGTCGATCGCGACATAGGTGAAGACAGCTTCGGTCACGCAATAGCGCTCGGCAGCTTTTTCGTGAAGCACGGGTTTAACCCAAACCTCTAGCTTGAGAACTATTGAAGAATTACCGATTTTAGTGCACTTCCCATAACAGCAAACCACATGCCCTACGTTGACGGGTTTGTAAAAAGTTATGCCATCGACTTTAACAGTGACGACTCGACCTTTGGCGATTTCCTTAGCCAAAATACCTCCACCAATATCCATCTGTGACATAATCCAGCCACCGAAGATATCTCCATTGGCATTGGTATCGGCTGGCATAGCTAAAGTTCGTAATAAGAGATCGCCCTCAGGGTTTCTTTGTTCATCTGTCATGAGTGTCTCCTAAGTTTCTAAAAAAGAAATTATACCTCAGTTAGAATTTGGATTTTTTATTTTATTTGGTAGAGTCGGCGGGTTGAGGCTTTGTACTTTCACCGCTTAGTTTTTCTTTCAGGGTTTGAACCAGCGAATAAAAAGAGGGTGCCATTAGTGTTCCAATTATTGCCGAAGCGAGCATTCCTCCCAGAATAATTATTCCCAATGACTTCCGGCTATTGGCGCCAGCTCCTGTGGCAACCACCAAGGGTAGGACGCCAAGGATAAAAGATATTGCTGTCATCATCACTGCGCGAAAACGTAGCCGTGCGGCCTTGACTGCGGCGTCTACGATACTCAAGCCTTCTTCTCTCTGAGCTTTGGCAAATTCTACAATTAAAATGGCATTTTTGGAGGCCATGCCAACTAGCATGATGAGTCCGATCTGGGCATAGATGTCTAGAATGTGACCTGAGTACTTTGTAGTCATCAAAGCACCAGTTAACGCAATGGGTATGGTCAAGATAACCGCCCATGGAATCGTCCAACTTTCATATTGAGCTACAAGAAAGAGATATACAAAAGTGAGCGCCAGAATGAAAATAATGGCTCCTTGTGAACCTGCTTTAATTTCTTGATAAGACATTCCAGACCATTCGAAGGTCATTCCGTTTGGAAGTACGCGTTCGGCTAATTTTTCTACAGCAGCAATGGCTTGGCCAGTACTGAAACCGGGAGCCGGACTGCCATTGACTTTTGCAGATCGGTAAATATTGTAACGAGTTAAAGATTCTGCTCCCAAGATGGATGATGTCTTTGTTAAGGTGCGCAGTGGAACCATCGTGCCATCAGAGCTTTTTACATAAATGCGGCCGATGTCATTGGGGTCATCCCGATAATCATTTTCTGCCTGTAAAATGACGCGATACACTCTTCCAAATTTATTAAAATCGTTTACATAAAGGGAACCCAATTGCGTTTGCAATGAAGTGAAAATTTCACTTACGGGAATTCCCAAGGCCTTTGCTTGTAGCCGGTCAATTTCCAAGCCGATTTGTGGAACCTCAGCGCTAAAAGTACTGAAAACATTTTTTAGCTCTTTAATTTGATTGGCTTCAAATATAAAACCACGCATCGCTGAAGAAAGTTCCTGCGGTTCACCACCTCTCAAGTCTTGTAGCTGCAATTCGAATCCGCTTGAATTGCCGAGACTGCGGATGGGGGGTGGGGTGAAGGCAATGGCCCTTGCGCCGGGGACTTGGCTCATCATCCCCCAAATTTGACCGACTAAAGCGTCACTAGACAGATCGGGCGTGTTCCGTTCATCCCAGGGCTTCAATATGTTGATAACGGTTGCGGAATTTGATTTAGTGCCACTGATGAGCCCGGTGCCAATGAGAGATATTATGTTTTCTACTCCTGGCAAGTCTTTCATCATATTCTCAACTTGTCGGGCTATAGCATCGGTACGGTTTAATGAAGCGCCATCAGGAAGTTGCAGGTCGATAAAAATTACACCCTGGTCTTCTTGAGGAATAAAACCTGTAGGTGAGGATTTTAAAATCCAATAACCGCCACCGGCAATGAGAAGAACTAACAACACCGTAACCGTAAATATTTTGACCATGCTTTTTACGAAAAATAGATATGCTTTAGAGACTAGATTAAATACAGCTTCAAACCAGCGCAGGGCAAACCAGGGTGCGTTTTTTCTTTTGCGTAATAAGATAGAGCAAAGTGCAGGGCTGAGCGTCAAGGCATTTAGAGAAGAAATGGTTACAGCGATCGAAAGGGTTACTGAAAACTGGCGATAAAGTTGCCCTGAAATACCAGACATGAAAGCGACAGGAACAAACACGGCCAGTAAAACCAACGTGGTAGCGATGATGGGACCAAAAACCTCTGTCATGGCCTTTTTAGCTGCTTCTTTAGAAGGCATGCCATCATCTATATGACGCTGAGCATTTTCTACCACCACTATTGCGTCATCAACCACAATACCTATTGCCAAGACCAATGCAAAAAGCGACAGAGTATTGATGGAGTATCCCATTGCCAGTAAAAGGGCAAAGGTTCCTATTAATGAAACTGGAATTGCAATTGCAGGAATAAGTGTTGCACGCCAATCTTGGATGAAAACGTAAACCACAAGAATGACCAGTCCCAAAGCAATGAAAAGAGTCTCTATTAACTCTTTCAGAGAATTATTTATAAACTGAGTGGAGTCGTAAGGTACGACATATTTGACATCGTCCGGGAACTGCTGAGAGAGTTCCTGCATCTTTTGATTAATTTTTTGTGCAACATCCAAAGCATTTGCTTCCGGGAGTTGATAGATGGCAAAGTTGACAGTGGGTGAACCGTTCAGTCGCGATTTTATTTGGAATGTTTGTGAACTCAGCTCCACGCGTGCGATGTCGCTCATTCTTACTACCGACCCATCAGGGTTGGCGAGAATAATAACGTCTTTGAACTCAGAAACATCTGCCAGACGGCCTTTTGCCTGTATGGTGTATTGAAATTGTTGATTTGGGGCTGAAGGTGCTTGCCCTACGGTTCCTGCCGCCGCTTGCAGGTTTTGATCGCGAATGGCTTGCACTACATCATTGGTGGTGATACCGAAGTTGACCATACGATCTGGATTCAGCCAGATGCGAATGGAATAATCCATTGCGCCAAAAATGGAGACTTTGCTTACTCCAGGCACGCGGGATAAAACGTCTTTTATGTTTAGAGTGATGAAATTGCTTAGAAATAATTGATCGTAAGTTCCGTCTGGAGAATTGAATGAGATGATTTGTAGAAACTCAGGGGATTGTTTTTGGACGGATACTCCAGAACGAGTAACTTCTTCCGGTAGTTTGGGAGTGGCTAATGAGACTCTGTTTTGAACATTTACAGCAGCCATGTCGGGATCGGTGCCGATTTCGAAGGTGATGTCCAAGGTATATGCGCCGGAATCCGTACTTTTCGATGACATATAGATCATGCCTTCGACGCCATTAATTTGTTCCTCAATTGGTGCGGCTACGGTACTTTCTAAGACTGTGGCGCTGGCTCCAGGATATGAGGCGGTGACTTGAACCGTCGGTGGTGATATTTGTGGGTAAAGAGAAACGGGAAGCTGTGGAATAGAAACCAATCCTGCAATAACAATCACGATAGAAATTACAAATGCAAAACGTGGCCGATCTATAAAAAAGTGACTGAACATATATTATTAATGGCCCTTTTTGCTGGATAGGGAGGGAGCGATTTGAACCATTAGTCCAGGTCGAACCTTTTGCAGCCCTAGTGTTATTACCAGCTCACCGACATCAAGCCCTTGTTGTACGACCCAGTCGATCCCTTGTTTGTCGCCAACTTTTATTGTGCGTTTTTGAACTCTTTTGTCAGCATTTACTACGAGAACAAATTTCCCCTTTTGATCTTCCTGGATGGCTATTTGTGGAACGACTTTTTGCAAGGAGGTGTCGCTTCTTCGAACCAATACTTTTACGAATTGACCCGGCATTAGAAGGTGACGTTGCCCAGTTAGTTTATCTTTCCCGGGTTGAACACTTTTACTTTGATTGGGGAATATAGCTCGAATGGAAATGGTACCGGTTTTTTGGTCTACTTCGTGGCTGACAAAATCTTCGACACCTTCAAAGGGATAAATAGTCCCATTCGATAATTGGATTTTTGGAATGAATGTTCTTGCCTTTCCTGTTTTAATTTGATGCTGAAACTCGGTGAGTACTGCAGCCTCGCTCACTGTAAAGTAGATATAGATAGGGTCCATTTGCAGTAAGGTCGCAAGGGTACCAGTATTTGTAGAAACCAGATTGCCATCGCTTACAAGAGTACGACTGATTCTGCCATCTATTGGCGAATGTATTTCGGTGTAACTCAAATTCAATTCAGCCTTGTCAAGGCTGGCATTGGCCTGCATTACACCTGCTTGGGCTTTAAGTAGTCGTCCCTGAAAAACCCTATTTCCAGAGAAAAATGGTAAAGAAGGTCCGTGTTTTTATTCAGCAATCGGTCGAAAATGGTTTTTGAACAACCACGAAAAAAGAAATAATAAGAAAGCCCTTAGG